>JBEGRI010000015.1:0-12330 GCA_041180525.1 Actinomycetota bacterium
AGAGCAAAAGTAAGTACATACAGAAAACCAGGCAATGAAGCTTCGATAAGTCCTTGGAACCCACCGATGCTTGCCATCAGAGATTGAAAGTCAACTGAGTAACCATCCTCAGTTTTCTTCAGACCATACTTCTCTGCACGCCTATCGGTCAAAATTGGACCTCGGAACAATTGCGCCTTCTGGCAGAGTAAGTGGTAGCAGCTCTCTTGGTGGCAGTGGCACTTCGCTACGATCAACAACTATCCCACGGTAAAAGTCCTCTAGGAATGTCTTTACCGATAACTTATCCATGCCTTTACCAGTTATCGAGCCTTTGAGTAACCAGCGGTCTCCTTCAAATCCAAAAATGCGCATTGCAGCATCGCCTTCAGGCGTGTTTAACTCGATCAACAATTCTGTTCCGAACGGACCTGATTGTTCTGTAACTTTAGATCCCTGAGCAATAAGGTTTTCGGAAATGTCTTTGATAACTTCAGTTAAAATCTGTGTATTCTTTGGGCTGGCAAATGCCTGAACCTGGAGAGTGCCGTCTTCATAATCGAACGAAAGTGCGACTACTTTGCCTGATTGGTTGTCTATTTCAGCTCTAACGGTCACCAACGGATTAGGATCAAAAGAAATAGATCCGAAGTTAGCTAAGCCGACTGGAGCGTTAACATCGCTCGCGTCGAAAGGTCCAGGATTCATTAGCTGACCCCCGTTGAACCGAAGCCAGAGGTTCCTCGCTGCGAGCCTGGAAGTTCATCAACCACGACGAATTTTGCTGTTTCGAATTTTTGAAAAATCAACTGCGCTATTCGATCCAGTCGATTCACTACAAAGTCCGTCGTGGAATGATTCACCAGAGTAACCATGATTTCACCCCGGTAACCAGCATCAATCGTTCCTGGCGAATTCAAAACGGTGATGCCATTCTTAGCAGCCAAACCTGACCGAGGGTGAACGATTGCTACATAACCGCTTGGCATGGCAATCTTTATTCCGGTCTTTACAACTCTGTATTCTCCAGCAGGAATAATCTGTTCTTCTGAGGCTCTAATGTCGTAGCCCGCATCACCTGGATTGCCTTGAGTTGGCATTAATTCTTCAGGTGCATCAATTAGAACAACAAAATCTTCCATGAGCGTATTCTAAATGTATGAACATGGAACTATCAGAGCTTTCATACAAAGAGCGCACCTTTTCTGGACTTTTTGCTGTGTTCTTCGCTTTTATGGCGGGACTAACTGCTTTCCTAATACTTTTGCCGTTTGGTTTTACTGTCTGTGTAATAGGCGCTTTAGTTTCAGTTGTTGTAACTTTGCTAAGTTATCTCCTCGTTTCGCCAGTGATAGAGGTATCCAAATCACATCTAAGAGTGGGTAAAGCCACCATACCTAGAAAGTACCTAGGCGAAATCGAAGTAATCACGAAAGAAAGAGCTTTTGCCGAACGCGGGGTTGGCCTCGATGCGAGGGCTTATCGAAAGTTTGTTTTAGGTGTGCCAACTTTGGTGAAAATTAAACTCAGAGACCAAGCCGATCCAACGCCCTATTGGCTATTCAGCTCTAAGAATCCTGAATTACTAGTGAGAATACTTAAGAAGTCTTAGCCAATACAGTCGACACAGACAGGTCCATACTTGCCATCTTTTTTGGCTTTCTGGGAATGATGTTTGACAATAAAGCATTCGGAACAAGTAAATTCATCTTCCTGCTTAGGAACGACGATAACTTCGGCCTCTTCGCTGGTGACCTCCGGCAATGTAAAAGCATCCCCGTGATCTTCAACATCAAGGTCTGAGCTTGCAGATGCGGCCTCTGGGGCACGTTCCTTTAGGACCTCAATAGACTCGGTGTCGTCGTCATTCTTACGTGGTGCATCGTAATCGGTAGCCAATTACTTTCCTCTCCTGAAAACTTCTGGCGCACGCAGTATCACGCATTCGCTGCAATAAAGCAACTTTATTAACCTAGATGACGATTGATTTCCCAGACTTCTCTCAGATTTGGCGTGTCGCGACTGCTAAATCTACCTAAGAAATGCCATAAATGGTGCGAAACTAGGCCAAGAAGGATTATTTATGGCTGATTTACGTATTGTTGGGGTTTCCAATAACCAACTGGAACTGCAGGCGCCGGACGGTTCTAGGCACTATCTGCCTATAAACGAGGACCTAGTTAAGGCTATTCGCAGTAGACAGATGGAACTTCCTGAAAGCGTCTCAGCAAGAGACATCCAACAAATGATAAGGCTTGGAGCAAGCGTTGATGATGTTGTGGCTAAAACGGGTGCTGACATCGAGTTTGTTTCAAGATTCGCGAAACCAATCATCGCTGAACGCAATCACATTGTTTCGTTGGCTAGAAACATCAGATTAGCTATGGCCTTAGATCGCTTCGCCGAACAAACCCCAGTCGAGTTCGGCAATGTTATTGATGAGCGTTTATCGCTAAACGGCGCTCGAAACATTACCTGGTCAGCTGCAAAAACCCTCGAAGGTGATTGGTTGGTTTCCGTGGATTTCGAAATTAGCGCAAACCCGCAAAACGCCACTTGGTCTTTCGACCCAAAGAAACTCTTCCTATCCCCTGAGAATGAAACTGCGCTGCAACTATCTAACAACATCCCACTGAGCGTGGCTCAACAAGTAATTCCCAGAATAGAACCAATACAAGAAACTCCGGAACCAATCACAACTCTGCGTGCAGTACCCGAATCAGAGGAACCGATTGCTCAAGACGATGAAGTTGTTGAAATTGTTGAAGACCTTTTTGAAGAGCAAACAACAGCAACCATCACTGCTATCCATCCCATCGTGGAAGAACCGGTAGTAGAAGAGCATCCAAGCACTTCATCAATTGAAGAGATCTCTTCAATAACCGAGGTTACTGAGGAAGTTATTGAGCCTGCTAAACCGCAAACGAATTCACGCTGGGCAGAAGTTCTATTTGGCAGTTCTGAGGAAGAAGAAGAGTCAGAAACCGATCCGGATCAAAGGAACAGCTAACTCTTCATCTGTTATCGAACCGTGGTGACCGATGTTTGCTAACGATTTCTTTCTGGCGAAATCTCTATGAAATAGCGCAACCCTCTTTTTTGCTAGAAGAAGTATGTCAGGCGCAAAACGCTTTAGCTTAGAACTTTCTTTCCAGTATCCAGCTTCAATAAGTTCTGCTGGTGTTACTACATAGCAATACTCCGAATAAAAAACTTTAAGTCTTTCAAGTATTTCAGCTACTTGGTTACTGTCCTTCAAATACAACTGAAGCGAACGTGTATCGCCACCAACATATTCAAAGATTTCTTTGGAAAAATGTTCATCGATGTACAGATGGTTGGCGTAATCGATATCTATAACACCATGATCGGCCGTAACTATTATTGCGGAATCCTTTGGGAGTGCTATCGAGAGATTTCTGATTTGTGCATCGACTAGCTCCACCCCCGCCAACCACTCGTTTGAATTGACTCCGTAGGCGTGTGCGATTTGGTCAAGCTCTGGAATGTATAGATAAGAAATGGACTTATCTCTTTGGCGGAGAACATCAAGAGCGTATTCAAATCTGCTCTCGATCGAATAACTTGTTCTCTGAATAGCACCCCGTAAGGTTGCTCCAGTAAGCCCAGATTCTTCATACTCTGGCAAGGAGAGAACATTAAAGGTTATCCCTTGCTCCTGAGCTAACTCAGAAACTGTCTTGATTGTTTGAAAGTCAGCACCAGATTGATAATCAGGCCAACCGGTAAGTAGATTCCGTGCCAGGCCGTCCTGTCTGTCGTACTGAAGGTAAGCAAGAAAACCAGTCTCCCAAGGCTTAGCTCCTGTTGTAAGGCTCGTCAAGCTTGTTGATGTAGTAGCTGGGAAGAAACAATGAATCTTTTCTGAGGTAAGCGAGTTTAGATAAGCCGCGTGGCCGGCAGCCGATGATAAGTTACTGCAACCTAGCCCATCCACAATAATCACGATTACTTTGTTCTTTTGGGGCAGTTTGAGCGGGTTGTCTCTGCCATGAACGCAAGCGAGAGCGCTTATCAACACATCGCCAAGCCTCCCAAAGCTTTTAGGAGGGGCAGGTAACATCGTAGACATCGCACTAATTCTGCCACAGCCTAGGAAAAACTTACTGAGATGACCGAAAACAACAGTGTTGAACGATTTCCAGACGAGAACATAGTTGACATTGATCTAACCAAAGAACTCAGCCAATCCTTCCTGGAATACACCTACTCGGTTATTTACTCTCGTGCACTTCCTGATGCCCGAGATGGCTTGAAACCAGTACAACGACGGATTATCTATCAAATGGGCGAAATGGGCCTCAGACCGGATCGCGGACACGTAAAGTCTGCTCGAGTCAGCGGTGAAGTAATGGGCAAGCTTCACCCCCACGGTGATGGTGCTATTTACGATGCAATGGTGCGTATGGCTCAACCGTTTACGCTCAGAGTGCCCCTTATCGATGGGCACGGTAACTTTGGATCTCTCGATGATGGGCCTGCAGCGGCCAGATACACCGAAACTCGCCTAGCTGCTGCCGCACTTTTGATGAACGAGAGCTTGGATGAAGATGTTGTTGATTTCAAACCAAACTACGATGCTCAACTTTCTGAGCCTGAAGTCTTGCCAGCAGCTTTCCCAAACTTACTGGTAAATGGTTCATCAGGTATCGCAGTTGGCATGGCGACAAACATGGCACCACACAACATGCGTGAGGTAATCGCCGGCGCTATTGCCCTGCTCAACGATACAAAGTTGGAATCAGAAGACCTAATGCAGTTCATTCCAGGTCCAGATTTGCCAACCGGCGGGATTATCGTTGGCACCGATGGGATAAAAGAGGCATATCTAACTGGCCGAGGTTCATTCAAAACCAGGGCAAGAGTAAGAATTGAAAGCGTTTCGCCTAGGAAGCTAGCCCTTGTTGTTACTGAGTTACCTTACCTAGTCGGTCCTGAGCGTGTGATTGAAAAGATTAAAGATGGGGTTAATAGCAAAAAGCTCCAAGGTATCTCAGATGTAATCGATTTGACCGACAGAAACAATGGATTAAAGCTGGTAATAGAACTTAAGACCGGGTTTGATCCGAATACTGTGCTTGAGTTGTTATATAGATTCACTCCGCTTGAAGAATCTTTCAGCATAAATAACGTCGCCCTAGTAGAAGGTCGTCCAGAAACCTTAGATCTAAGAACCCTCTTGGGCGTCTACCTTGCACACAGAATTGTTGTTACCAAACGGCGCACTGAGAATCGACTAGGTAAAAAGCAAGCAAGATTGCATTTAGTCGAAGGTTTACTGAAAGCTATCGTCAACATTGATGAGGTAATCAAGATCATCCGCAACTCAAATGAAGTTGATGAAGCTCGTGGCAAGTTGATCAAGAAGTTCACTCTCTCTGAAATTCAAGCCGAATACATCCTCGAACTAAGATTGCGAAGACTTACCAAGTTTTCCAAGCTTGAGTTAGATACAGAAGAAAAGTCGCTAGCAAAAGAAATTGCAGAACTTCAGAAAATTCTAGGCAGCGAAAAAGTGTTACGCGATGTTGTTACCAAGGAACTGCAGGCAGTTGCTGATGGTTACGGTGATGATCGCAGGACAACGATTCTTGAGGAAAATGACGAGGCCAAGCCTGTCTCTGCTGCTAAGGCTTCAACTATTGACGCACAGCTTGCTGACTCACCCTGTTTTATTGTTCTTACTGCTTCAGGGCAAATACAAAGAACTCAACTGAAACCAGAACCACTAGCAAAACGCAAGAAACACGATGCTCTTCAAACAGTTATTGAATCGTCGACTAGAAGTGACATCGGTTTTCTATCTTCAGACGGTGTTATGCACCGAGTTCATGCCAGCGACATTCCTGCCAGCGAAACATCTTTTGATGTTGCTACCAGCACAAATGCTGCAGAGTTCCTCGGCTTAGCCAAAAACAATAAAGTTTTAGGGGCATTCCCGCTAACCGATGACACAGTTATTGCCATGGGAACTAAACAGGGTGTAGTAAAGAGGCTCAGTGCAGACTTTGTCGCCAAATCGGCCTTCGAGGTAATAGCGCTAAAACCAGGCGATGAACTTGTTGGGGCTGCGCTAAGCACTGACGATCACGACTTGGTTTTTGTCACTAATGATGCTCAACTTATTAGATTTGAGGCAAGTGCAGTTAGACCACTGGGCCGAGGAGCAGCTGGTATGGCTGGGGCAAAATTAGGTAATAACGCCAGAGCAATATATTTCTCATCCATACCTAAAGATGAAAATCAAGTGGTTCTAACCGCTGCGAATAACAGTGAATCTTTAGGTGCTGTTGATGCTGGTTCAGCGAAGTTATCCTCTTTGAGTGAATTTCCAGCCAAAGGCCGTGCAACAGCTGGAATAAGAGCACATAAATTCATTCGCGATGAAAATCAGCTTTACTTCGCTTATGTTGGCTTCTTACCCGTTCTTGTATGCGGTAGCTCTGGAAAAGCGATTGAGATAAATGAGAAGGTTGCCAAGCGTGATTCTTCGGGAACTCCTTTGAGTTCAACAATTATCTCAGCTGGTTGGAACTAAGCGTCGATTCTTTCGCGCTCAAAGTTGTCGGCCTGGTCAATAATAAAGTCCTTGCGCGGTCCAACTTCATTGCCCATCAGTAATTCAAACATTTTCTCGGCAAATTCTAAATCAGCAACAGTAACCCGACGGAGACTTCTAGTTCTTCGGTCCATAGTCGTTTCAGCGAGTTGATCAGCATCCATCTCCCCTAGGCCTTTGTAACGCTGGATCGGCTCTTGATACTTCTTGCCTGCCTTCTCTAACTTGATCAGCAAAGCTTCTAGTTCTGCCTGAGAGTAAGTGTAAATGACTTCGTTAGCTTTTGCTCCAGGGTTGATTACAACTACTCGGTGCAGTGGTGGAACAGCTGCAAAGACTCTGCCATCTTCAACAAGCGGACGCATGTATTTGTAGAACAAAGTGAGCAACAGTGTTCTAATGTGTGCACCATCAACGTCAGCATCGCTCATTAAGATTACTTTTCCGTACCTGGCAGATGTTATGTCAAAAGTTCTACCTGAACCGGCACCGAGCACTTGAATAATCGAAGCGCATTCCGCATTATTTAGCATGTCGGAGATTGCTGCCTTTTGAACGTTGAGAATCTTGCCTCTAATTGGAAGTAGTGCCTGAAATTCTGAGTTTCGAGCCAATTTCGCTGTTCCTAGAGCTGACTCACCCTCCACGATAATCAGCTCTGAATCAATTGTGTCTTGAGTTCGACAGTCAACGAGCTTTGTTGGTAGCGAAGAGGATTCAAGTGCTGTTTTTCTACGTTGAGTTTCCTTGTGGGTTCTGGCGGAAACCCTGGACTTCATTTCATTGACTATTTTTTCTAGCACCCAGGCGGTTTGATTCTTGTCATCCCGCTTCGAGCTGTTAAACCGATCTGTCAATGCCTTAGTTACAACTGAACTAACGATGTTCTTGATTGCGGGAGTTCCCAAAATCTCCTTGGTTTGACCTTCAAACTGAGGTTCTGGCAATCGAACCGTAACTACGGCAGTAAGACCAGTGAGCACGTCGTCTTTTTCAATCTTGTCGTTGCCGAGTTTAAATTTTCGATTGTTAGCCTCAGCTTGAGTTCGCATGACTTTTACAATTGCCTGTTCGAAACCCTGAAGATGGGTTCCGCCTTTTGGTGTTGCAATTATGTTTACGAAACTCTTTACCTCAGTGTCGTAATCCGTTCCCCAACGAACCACAATGTCAACATCACACCTGCGTTCAACTTCTTTGGATTCCATGTTTCCTTTGGCGTTCAACACTGGAACAGTTTCGGTGTAATTCCCACTGCCACTTAGCCGCCAAATGCTACTAAGCGGTGCGTCTTTAGCCAGGAAGTCAACAAATTCGGTGATACCACCTTTGAATACGAACTCGTGTGTCTCAGGTTTAGCTGATCTTTCGTCAGTGACAACTATTTTGAGGCCCGGAACTAGAAAAGCAGTCTGTCTGGCACGATTGAGAATCTCGTCTAATTCGAATTTTGCTTCCTTTACGAAAACCTGCGGGTCAGGCCAAAACCTGACTCTTGAACCAGTAACAGTTTTAGCAACTTTACCTATTTCGCGCAGATAACTCTTGTCTGAAAAAGCTGTGAACGGCGAACTAGGTGCGAGTTCCTTTTTATCGTTAAAAATTCCTGGCTCGCCCCGGTGAAAACTCATTGCATATGTTTTACTTCCGCGATCAACTTCAACATCTAATCGCTCGGACAAAGCATTCACTACAGAGGCACCAACACCGTGCAGACCACCAGAGGCTGCATAAGAGCCACTACCGAATTTTCCACCAGCATGAAGTTTGGTAAAAACGACCTCAACACCGGTAAGTCCTGTTTTCGGTTCAATATCAACCGGTATGCCTCTGGCTTCATCAGCAACGGAAACAGATTTATCTTTGTGCAAAGTAACCGTTATAAGCTTTCCGAACCCAGCTAACGCCTCATCAACAGAGTTGTCGATAATTTCCCATAGGCAATGCATAAGGCCCCTGGAGTCTGTAGATCCGATATACATGCCTGGACGTTTACGAACGGCTTCAAGCCCTTCTAGAACTGAGAGGTGTCTGGCGGAATAGTCGTTGTCGGTCACGTAATAAGCCTAAATAAACTCCCCCTTAAAGCCTGAAACATACACCCCAACCGTCAAAACTATTCGCAGATAGCGAAATCGACACGTTATGGGAAGAAAGTTTTGTCACTTCATGTTTTTATGGTTATGGAGGTAAGAAAAATGGAACAAGTAGATAACCAAGTTGAACAACAGATAACCGTTCAAACTCTAACTGCAGCAGATCGTTGTGATGTCTGTGGAGCTCAAGCTTATGTTCGCGCAATCCTCCAAACTGGCGATTTGGTATTTTGCGCTCATCACGGGGCTGCCAATAAAGAGAAGATTGAACCTATTGCCATCTATTGGCAGGACGAAACCTCAAAGATCAGTTAGTGCTCAAAGGCTGTTTTGCGACTTAATTCAGCCAACTGATCTAACTTGTCTAGCTCCGCTGAAGATGATTCCTGAGCCCATCCAGCATCAAAAATGATTTTGTCTGCAATCGTTGGATTCTTTGCCAAGATTGGCCCGTGCAATCTCGAGAGCACAGTTATTCCCTTAGGTGTGCTCTCGTAGGTAAAGACTGGGCCGGCAAGGTCGTCATTGAGGTAACCGACTACCCCATCTTGACTAACAAATTCACTAGACCATGAACTTTGTCTGACCAGATTGCCGGATACTTCTAGAACTTTTTCAACGCCATTACCGGCAACGAACTTCACGGCAGCATTTGCATTCAGGAAATTAGAAATAAGCTCAGGTTGCGAAGCAGATAACTCTGCCCAAGCGCCTTTGGATCCATGCCCAAGAAATAATAAGCCATAGCCATCTAATTGATCAGGCTTCGCTGTTTGAATCAAACATTCAACGCCTCTTAACTCGAGTCTTTTTCTAAGAACAAGTAAGTTTGCTTGATCACCATTTAGGTTCAAGTCTTCTGGAAAGAGTGTTCCAAGGCGCACGATTTTAGACACGTTGGACGTCCTCAGGATCAGTAAAACCCTTATACCTTCTAAGCCTTCGCATTGCGTCAGCACTATACAAAACAGTCTTGCGACCAAGCTTCGGTTGTGGCAGGGCCAAGAAATCTTCAATGGCCTTGAAGTAATCGGGCTCGATAACTTCAATTGGAATGTTGTTGTATGACAGCATCAAGGCAGCATCAGCAAAATTAAAACCGGAAACCATATTTACGTGGTCCAATTTGCTGTAATCAACAGTCCAAAGCCAGGACGGATCATGGACATCTCTTCCAATAGCAAACATTAGTTGCTCTGGACTTGTATCGAGGTTGTCGATATTCAACTGTGTGCTGATTGGGTTTTGGATGAGTATGAACTCTACCTCTTCACCATCAATGACTTTAATTTCACCTCGGGAGAAAACTGGTGGCATTGTGTCTAAGCTTCTTTTAGCTAACTCTGAGTCAAATCCAGATCCAAGAATTTCTTCGCAAATGGTCCAAGCCGCGACAGCGTCGAGGGCGAAATGCGAACCTCTTGATGGAAGTTCGATGCGGACGGGCCCTGAAATTGTCTCCAGAACCGCTTCTCGACCAGAGAGTTTAGTTACAGTATTTCGTGCAGTGGGGTTTGAAATTTCTGGAAGATAGGTCTTTGAATAAGCAAATGTGCCAACTTGAGATTGGATACCAAAGTAATCTTTCTCAATTTCAACTTCTTGGGCTATTAGCAAACAGTTTTGATCATCAGCATTAAGTATTACTTTTTCGGTAGTTCTTTTAGCAACTGCGGCAAGTTTCTCACGAACAATCGCAGGGTCAATGAACCGATCAAGCTGGTCATCAAAAACATTCAAAATAACAGAAAAACGTGGCGCAACATCTCTCACCAAAGCTGCAGCGTGGCCTTCATCCATTTCAAGTATTGCTATGTCTGCTGGATACTTTCCAGATAAGGTCCCTGATTTAACCAAGGTTGAGAAGAAACCTTGTTCGATGTTTGCTGTTGATGGATTTGTGAACACTGTCAGACCATGCGCTCTTGCAATGGCAACTGCCATTTTTGTGGTTGTTGACTTACCCGCAGTTCCGGTAATTATGACTAAACCCTTTGGAAAGCTGCTTAGTAGTTTGTTCACGAGCCCCGGTGCTAATTTGCTAACAACAAGTCCTGGCAACGCAGAGCCACCACCAGGCCTTACCAATCTGACCGCAAACCTAACTAGGCGGCCAATAAGCAGAGCTGGAAGGTAGCGCAATAGTTAGTTCTCTTTGATGAAATCCCTAAGCCATTGGGCTCTTGAAGGGTGCTTCAGTTTCGACATCGTTTTAGCTTCGATTTGTCGGATACGTTCACGAGTGACGCCGTGTTCTTCACCAATCTGGTCTAGAGTCTTCATGACCCCATCCCCAATTCCGTAGCGCGACCGAATAACGGCTGCTTCGCGCTCGGTCAGTGTGTCGAGTAGTCGTTCAATTTCCCGCTGCATTATCCGGAAAGCGACTGCATCCGCTGGCTGAATGGCTTCGGTGTCTTCAATCAGATCACCAAATTCGCTGTCCCCATCCTCACCTAGAGGTGTTGATAGCGAAATAGGTTCACGACCATACTTTTGCACCTCAACAACTTTCTCAGGAGTCATATCCAGTTCCCTTGCCAACTCTTCAGGAGTTGGTTCACGACCTAAATCTTGCAGTAGTTGTCGTTGAACCCTGGAAAGCTTATTAATCACTTCAACCATGTGAACCGGAATACGAATGGTTCGGGCCTGGTCAGCCATAGCTCTGGTAATAGCTTGACGAATCCACCAAGTAGCATAAGTTGAGAACTTGTAACCTTTGGTGTAATCAAATTTTTCAACTGCGCGAATCAAACCGAGATTACCTTCTTGAATTAAATCCAAAAACTGCATGCCTCTACCGGTGTAACGCTTAGCTAAGCTAACCACCAACCGCAAGTTAGCTTCTAGCAAGTGTGATTTAGCTCTTTGACCGTCTTTCACGACCCACTTTAGATCGCGTGCCATGTCTCTCGATAATTTCTTATCGGTGTTTAGTTTTTCTTCCGCAAATAAACCAGCTTCAATTCGCTTAGCAAGCTCTACTTCTAATTCAGCATTAAGAAGCGCAACCTTACCAATTTGTTTTAAGTAATCCTTTACTGGGTCAGCGGTGGCTCCAGTTATGCTCGTCGTTTGAGCGGGAATGTCGTCTTCATCTTTGTGTGACAAGACGATAGCGCCTTCGGGCACAATCGGCTTATCTTCCTCTTCTTCAACTTCAGGAACAGTTTCCTCGACCTCGGCTACTATCTCATCAACCTCGATTTCAGGAACTAAAGGTTCCTCTAGATCGATGTCCTCGTCATCCTCAAATTCCTCTTCTTCGGATGCCTTGCCTTTAGTTGGAGTGATCTTCTTAACTGCCTTGACAGCAGATTTTGAAACGGCCTTCTCAACAACTTTCTTGCTAGAGGCTTTAGCAGCAGGCTTACTAACAACTTTCGAAACCTTGCTCACAGATTTGGCTACTGGTTTAGCTGCGACTTTCTTAACTACCGGCTTAGCTACAACCTTTTTAGCGGCAGGTTTGGTTGCAGGTTTAGTAGCAATTTTCTTAGTGGTAGGTTTAGCGACCGACTTAGCCTTGCTAGCAGGCGCTGCCTTTTTTGCGGTAGCAGTGACCTTCTTCGGTGTTTTATCCGAAGTAACTTTCTTTTTTGCCAGAGCCATGAAACCTCTCAACCCACTTCTGGGCCACCGTTAGGATTTTTCGAGCATTATGAAGACCCA
>JBEGRI010000016.1:0-12299 GCA_041180525.1 Actinomycetota bacterium
TGCTCTTTCCTTAGCCTTATTATCTGGACGCACGTTGAATCCGATGATGATGGCATTATCAACTGTTGCCAAGTTAACATCGCTTTCAGTAATCGCTCCAACACCGCGGTGGATGATTCTTAGCGAAACAGAATCATCAACCTCAATCTTCAGCAAGCTATCCTCAAGTGCTTCAACCGCACCAGAAACGTCACCTTTGATAACCAAGTTGAGTGCTGAAACTTTTCCGTCTTCCAGTGCTTTAGTGAAGTCCTCAAGGCTGACGCGTTTACGAGTCTTAGCCAAAAGAGCATTACGGTCAGCTGCTTCGCGCTTTTCAGCGATTTGTCTTGCTTGACGCTCATCTTCGGTAACAACAAAAGTGTCACCAGCTCGAGGAACAGATTGCAATCCAAGAACCTGGACTGGTCTTGACGGTTCAGCACCTTCAACTGGTTCACCGTTTTCATCGAACATGGCTCGAACACGTCCATGCGAAGCACCAGCAACAATTGAATCGCCAACTCGAAGAGTTCCAGATTGAATTAGCACAGTCGCAACGGCACCACGTCCTTTATCCAAGTTTGCCTCAATCGCGACACCTCGGGCATCACGGTTTGGATTAGCTCTTAGATCAAGGGCAGCGTCTGCAGTTAGCAATACCGCATCCAAAAGATTCTGTATGCCAGCACCAGTCAAAGCTGAAACATCAACGAACATAACCTCGCCACCATACTCTTCAGCTACCAGATTGAACTCAGTTAGCTGTTGACGTATTTTGGCAGGGTTAGCCCCCTCTTTATCAACCTTGTTTACTGCAACAACTATTGGTACTCCAGCAGACTGAGCGTGGTTTAGGGCCTCAACTGTTTGAGGCATAACGCCATCGTCTGCGGCAACTACCAAGATTGCTATGTCAGTAACTTGAGCACCACGGGCACGCATCGCGGTGAACGCCTCGTGACCTGGCGTATCAATGAAAGTGATGGCTCTTTCAACACCCTCGTGAATGGTGTGAACTTGGTATGCACCGATGTGCTGGGTAATACCGCCGGCTTCCCCTGCCTGAACGTTGGCATTACGAATCTTATCCAGCAACCTGGTCTTACCATGATCCACGTGACCCATCACTGTTACTACCGGAGCACGATAAGCAAGTTCTGACTCATCGTCATCTTCGTGATCGATATCCAAACCGAAGGAATCAAAGAGTTCACGCTCTTCATCTTCAGGTGAAACTACTTCGACCTTATAGCCGAGCTCGTCACCTAGAATTTGGAAGGTCTCCTCATCAAGTGAAGCTGTTGCTGTTGCCATTTGACCTAAATGGAATAACACTGTGATTAACTGACCAGCATTAGCGTCTATCTTGTCAGCAAAGTCTTGGATTGAAGCTCCGCGACGCAACCTGATTACCGTGTTGCCATCACCTCTTGGAACTACTGCACCACCTAGGCTAGGTGCCATTCTCTGTTCGAATTCTTCACGTTTAGCACGCTTAGACTTTCTAGCTTTAGAAGCACCTTTCGATCCACCTTTACCGAAAGCACCCGCTGCAGAACCACCGCGACCACGGCCTCCAGCACCAGGTCTACCTGGAGGCGGAAAAGCTCCTGGAGTTGTTGGCGCACCTGGTCTGTTTCCACCAAAACCACCTGGACGTGAACCACCTGTTCCTTGAGGTCTAGTTCCGGATCCGCCACGATTACCGCCGGTGCCAGCTGGACGTTCCCCAGAAGGTCGTTGACCTGGACGGGCTGGACGAGCCATACCTTGTGAAGATGAGAAAGGATTGTTGCCTGGTCTTGCCATCGGGCGTGGAATGCCCATACCCTGAGCTGCTGCAAAAGGATTATTGCCTGGTCTAGGTAAGCCTGGGGTTGGCGAAGCAGTAGAAGTTGGCTTAGGCGCTGGCTTAGTTTCGACCTTAGGTTCTTCCGGTTGAACATCTACTGGTTGAGCCTCGACAGACTCCTCAGTTTTCTTGGTTACCTTGGCTTTACTTGCTTTAGTTTCCTTAGGAGCTTCCTCTTTAGGCTTAGCATCCGGAAATGCAGCACGAAGCTTGTTGGCAACCGGCGGGGTTATAGTTGACGACCCGCTCTTGACGTATTCGCCTAGTTCGTTTAATTTGGCTACCGCCTCGGCAGTTTCGATGCCGAGTTCTTTAGCAATGTCGTATACGCGTGGTAACGCCACTTATTTTTCTCCTGTCTGGGACCTGCCCAGGCAGGGCAGGCTTAGTGCTGTGAGCTACTCATTTTGAGGTACTCATTATTTGTCCAACATCATTTCTGCCTGTTCTTTCAATGTGGCTAGATCTTTGATGGAAATCTTAGATCTAAAAGCTCTGGGGAATGAACCGCGGCTAACCGCTAAATCTAAACAACTGAGCTTGTTATGTAGCCAAGCACCACGTCCTGGAAGATTCTTTCGAATGTCTATTTCGGGTTTTCCTTGCTGAAGAACAACTCGAAGAAAATCTGACCTAGGACCTTCTTGGCGACAGCCAATGCAGGTTCTCAACTGAAACATTCTACTGCCTCCAAACAAAAAGGCCTAGCCTCAATCGCCTGCTACTTTTTATTCTTCTTCCAGATCATCTGGCATGATGTCGATCTTGGCTCTAGCCAAGCGCGCAGCCAGCCTAGAATTCTGACCTTCCTTACCGATAGCCAGAGAAAGCTGGTATTCCGGGACCAAAACTCTTACCTTAGGCCAAGCTTCATCATCTTTCGCCCCTGGCTCTGGTCGTTCGTTTACCACGAAGGATGCAGATACTTTAGCTGGGGAAAGGGCATTAGCTACGAAAACAGCAATGTCATCAGAGTAGTCAACGATGTCTATTTTTTCATCATTTAGTTCCGCTGTGACAGCTCTAACTCGTTGTCCTAATTCACCAATACAAGCACCTTTTGCATTTAGGCCAGGCACCGAGCTGCGAACAGCAATTTTGCTTCGCTGACCAGCTTCTCTAGCGACTTGCACAATTTCAACCTGCCCGTTGGCTACCTCTGGGACTTCCAATTCAAACAGTTTTCTAATCAAAGATTGGTGAGTTCTAGATACGTTGATGTGAACTTGGCCTCGATTGTTGCGATCAACTTTGGTAACGATAAAGCGCATACGCTTACCGTGCGTATATTCTTCGCCGGGCACTTGCTCTTCTGGGGGCATAATCGCTTCAGCTTCGCCAATCTTGACATAAACCATGTGAGCCCTCGGCCCCTGCTGAATTTCGCCAGTGACAAGATCACCTAATTTTGCAGTGAAAGCACCATAAACGTTTTCATCCGAAATTCCACGAACACGGTTTGCGATTACCTGCTTAGCCGCTAGAGCTGCAATGCGTCCAAAGTTAGCTGGGGTGACATCTTTCTCAGGAACTTTAGTACCATCGGGAAGCTCAGTAATTAGCTTGCCTTTTTCGTCTCGCTCTTGTGTATCTGGAGCAAATATAGTTACGTTGCCAGTTCTTTGGTCCAAAACAGCACGAACAGGATCACTATTTCTAACGCTCTTTGAATATGCAGCAACTAGTGCTGCTTCGATGATTTCAACTAGTTCTTTGAATGGAATGTCATACTCACGTTCAATCAGCCTCAAAGCACCCAATTCGATATCCATGCGATGCCTCCTAGCCACTAGTAAGTTGTACCGAGGGCAGAATAAATTAGACCAACTCGGCTACTGCCAAGTCTACCCTGACTGCACGACGTTCGCCAGAACGGCGGTCCCAAATGTCTACTTCGCCGTTAGCTAAACCCTTGCCTACGATAAGTATCTTTGGAACTCCAAGTAGTTCAGCGTCAGAGAATTTAACCCCTGGGCTTAATTTGGCTCGGTCATCAAGCAAAACTGCCTTACCTTTTGAAGATAACTCCTTAGCCAGCTCTTCAGCCTTGGCAAAAACCTCTTCCTCCTTGCCAGCAGCGACAATGTGAACATCTGCGGGAGAAACTGCCTCAGGCCAGATCAAACCTTTATCATCGTTATTTGCTTCAGCCAAAACGGCAATAATTCTTGTAACGCCAATACCGTATGAACCCATGGTTACTGTCACCAGCTTGCCGTTCTCATCCAAAACTTTCAGATCTAAGGCCTCAGCATACTTTTTTCCTAGTTGGAAAACGTGTCCTATCTCAATGCCCCTAGCCAGCTCGAGTGGACCACTGCCATCTGGTGCTGGGTCTCCAGCTTTGATTTCTGCTAGATCTGCTACCCCATCGGCAACAAAGTCCCTGCCGTAGACCAAATTGAATACGTGTCTGTCGGTTTGGTTTGCACCAGCTACCCATGAGCTACCAACTACAACTCTTGGATCAACTAAATACCTGATACCCGATTCGGATTTCTCACCAAGAAAAGCTTTGCCAGCCAAAACTGGGCCAATGAAGCCCTTGACAAGCTCCGGATGTTTAGCAAAATCCTCGTCCGTTGCGCTTTCAATATCACAGCCAGCGAAAACTATTTCTGCACGTTTCGGTTCTAATTCACGGTCACCAGGAATAGCGACAACTACAAGTGCGCGTTTCTTATTCACGTCAGTGACTGCTAAAACGAGGTGTTTTAGAGTCTCGGCTGCGCCAATGCTCTTAGCTAGTTTGTTATTTGCAAAATCAACTACAGCTTCAATGGTTTTAGTCCCTGGGGTTTCTAAGATTTCAGCTTCTGCTTTGCCTTCAATGGTTTGCGCTGCTGGCGGTTGGATGGTAACAGCTTCAACGTTTGCTGCATATCCTCCGGCCGACTGTACGAAGGTGTCCTCACCGATTGGTGAAGGTGAAAGGAATTCTTCACTAGCTGAACCACCCATAGCACCAGCGTCAGCTTTTACGATTACGTAATTTAGCCCCAAGCGCTTAAAAATTCTTTCGTAGGCATCACGTTGTGCTTGATAGGACTTGACTAGACCTTCTTGAGTTACATCAAAAGAGTATGCGTCTTTCATCACGAATTCTCTACCGCGCAGAAGTCCAGCTCGAGGTCTTGCTTCATCGCGATACTTATTTTGAATCTGAAATAGGGTCAGCGGTAAGTCTTTGTAACTTGAATACAAATCTTTCACCAACAAAGTAAACATTTCTTCATGAGTCGGAGCTAAAAGGTAGTCGGCCTTTTTACGATCCTGCAGTCGAAATAAGTTATCTCCATACTCACTCCAACGGCCTGTAGTCTCAAACGGCTCTCTCGGCAGTAGAGCTGGGAAGAAAACTTCTTGAGCTCCAGCAGCATTCATTTCTTCTCGAACAATCTGTTCGACCTTAGCCTTAACGGCAAGGCCTAGAGGTAACCAGGAATAAATACCAGGGGCGGCTCGCCTGATGTATCCAGCGCGAATAAGAAGTTTGTGACTTGCAACTTCTGCATCCGCAGGATCTTCTCGCAGGGTGCGAAGAAACAATTGGCTCATTCGAAGCAGCATTATTAGTCCTTCTTGGCTACGACAACTTGAGGCGAGCCGACTAAAGCTGGATCCATCTCAGCCGCTAGGCGGTTTGCCTCATCGATAAGAGTTTGAACAATTTCGCTCTCTGGAACTGTCTTAATAACTTCACCCTTAACAAATATCTGGCCCTTACCATTACCAGAGGCAACTCCCAGATCTGCCTCCCTAGCTTCGCCAGGACCGTTTACAACACATCCCATAACTGCAACTCTCAGCGGAACAGTCATCTTTTCTAAACCTGCGGTCACATCTTCAGCAAGTTTGTAAACATCAACCTGTGCTCGACCACATGAAGGACAAGAAACGATTTCAAATTTTCTTGGACGTAGATTTAGAGATTCAAGAATCTTCGATCCAACTTTAATTTCTTCAACCGGTGGCGCAGAAAGAGAAACTCTAATTGTGTCACCAATACCTTTACTGAGTAAGGCACCAAAAGCAACAGAAGACTTTATGGTTCCCTGAAAAGCCGGTCCAGCTTCAGTTACACCTAGGTGAAGCGGCCAGTCCCCTCGTTCAGCAAGCATTTCGTAAGCCTTTACCATTACAACTGGATCGTTGTGTTTTACAGAAATCTTAAAATCATGGAAGTCGTGCTCTTCGAAAAGCGAAGCTTCCCAAACTGCAGATTCAACTAGAGCTTCCGCAGTTGCCTTGCCATACTTTTGCAAAAGCCTTGGATCTAATGAACCGGCATTAACACCGATACGAATTGAAACTCCAGCATCCTTTGCTGCCTTAGCAATTTCGCCAACCTTGTCATCAAATTGTCGTATGTTGCCAGGATTGACTCGCACTGCACCACAACCTGCTTCTATCGCCTGGAAAACATACTTTGGTTGGAAGTGAATGTCTGCAATAACCGGTATGGGTGATTTCTTGGCGATAATTCGAAGCACGTCGGCGTCATCCTGCGAAGGGCAGGCGACACGAACTATGTCACACCCAGCAGCCGTGAGCTCAGCAATCTGTTGCAAGGTGGCATTTATGTCTGTGGTTGGCGTCGTGGTCATCGACTGAACTGAAATTGGAGCTTCAGATCCAACTTGCACTTTGCCCACCATTATTTGGCGGGTCTTGCGACGAGGGGTAAGCACCGCAGGGCTCTGTTTGCCGAGGTTTATCGCTGGCACCGAAATCACTTCTTTCCTAGTTGGTGAACTCCCCTCAAGTCTAAAGGTCTTGAGGACTAGACCTAGAAATGTATGGGGTTGAGAATATCTCGAAGAATTAGAACCACGGTTAGCAGCAATAGCAGCGACGCCACAAAGTAGGCCACTGGCATCATCAAGCCAGTATCCACTGGCTTTGTCCAAGTTTTACCGCGAAGTTTCCAGACTCTGCGTTTTCCAGACTCATAAATCGCTCCAGCAATGTGACCGCCATCGAGGGGAACCAGAGGGATCATGTTGAAGACAAACAGCGCCACGTTCAACGAGAGCATCATTCCAAGCTGGGACAGAAGCTTATCTTCTAGGCTAAGCGAGCTGCTAGAAGTTACTTCGCCAGAAAATTGACCAAGCCCAACAATCGAAATCGCTCCATTGGTATCACGTTCAGCGCCAGGTGCAATTTGCGTAACAGCCTGCACAGCCTGAATCGGGAGTTGAACAATCATTTCCCCAGTACCGTAAAGCATCGCACCAAGTCCCTGTAAAGCAGCGATAGGTGTTTGTCGAACCCTAACCTCTTCTAATCGCAGACCTAGATAAGCTCTGGATTGGTTCTGCAGCTGAACTAACGTTGGCTTTATAGTCAAAGTTATTTCTTCTCCATCTCGCAATACGGTCAGGCTGACAGTTTTATTCAAAGAATCAGCTAAAACGGCTTCAATATCGCCCCAGCGGTTAAGCTTCACACCTGCAAAACTTTGAATCTTGTCCCCTGCTTTGAGACCGGCCAATTTAGCAGGAGAATCAGGTGACCCGATTTTGTCGCAATTGGGGTTCGAATCCGAGGGAACGCAGGTAACTACTTCGGCAACCGTCGTAGATCTTTCATAACTGCCAAAACCACAGAACAAAACGAGAGTTAAAACTAAAGCGATAAGTAAGTTGGCAAAGGGCCCACCGAACATGACAATCAGTTTTTGCCATGGTTTCAACTTATAGAAAGCACGTTCATCTTCGGCTTCATCATTTTCATCGGCAGGGCGAACGGTCAAAGAAAATCGACTCCAAGCAGATTTCTTTACATCTGTATTTGCTGGTGGAATCATGCCAATCATTTGGATGTATCCGCCTAGTGGGATGGCCTTCACTCCATACTCAGTCTCACCACGCTTACGAGAGAAAATAGTTGGACCAAACCCAATCATGTATTTGGTCACTTTTACACCGAATTTTTTAGCTGGGAACAAATGCCCTAACTCGTGTAAACCAATAGAAATAGCTAAACCAAGAAGCAGGAAGAACCAACCGAGAATCATATTCAACAAACTCATGAACTAAACCTAACTCTTGACTCCGACATGAAGAACTATTCTCTGGAACTAATCAGGTTTTTCGCAGTTTCCCTTGCCCAAGTTTCTGCAGCCAGAACGCTTTCTAAAGTGAGATTCTGCTGAGCATCATGAGCATTGAGACATGCCTCAATAATTTCAACGATGGCCGTGAAACCTATTCTCTTTTGATGGAATGCTTCAACTGCTTCCTCATTAGCGGCGTTGTATACAGCAGGATATGTTAGACCTTTAGAACCGGCCTCTCTAGCAAGAGCCACCGATCGGAATACCTCTTCGTCTAAAGGTTCAAAAGTCCACTGATGAGATTTTGTAAAGTCCACAGGCGCTGAAATATTTGACAACCGCTCCGGCCAAGTCAAACCTAAGGCGATTGGTAATTTCATATCAGGAGGTGAACATTGAGCAATTATGGAACCATCTTGGAACTCAACCATGGAGTGAACTACAGATTGGGGGTGAACAGTGACGGCTATGTTTTCAAAACTAATTCCAAAGAGTAGGTGCGCTTCAATGATTTCTAATCCTTTATTCACCATGGTTGCTGAGTTGGTAGTAACAACTTTGCCCATGTTCCAAGTCGGATGCTTTAGCGCTTGCTCTGGGGTCACCTGAAGCAACTCTTGCCTGCTGTATCCCCTGAAAGGCCCACCAGATGCGGTCAAAATAAGTTTTCTGACCTCGGCTCTAGTTCCAGCGAAAAGACACTGAGCCAAAGCCGAGTGCTCTGAGTCAACTGGAATTATTTGACCCGGGGCAGCCAACTGTGTAACTAACCGACCACCAACTATTAAGGATTCCTTGTTGGCTAAGGCGAGAGTTTTTCCGCTTCTAAGGGTGGCTAGAGTTGGGGCAAGCCCAATCGATCCAGTTATTCCGTTTAAGACAACATCAGCATCAGTATTTTCAATCAGTTCGACCGCTGCCTCTGCTCCGATTACTGTCTTGGTAACTCCAAACTTTTTAGCTTGAGCTTCTAAAAGTTCCGTATTCTTGTTGGCTACTAGTCCAACAACCTCAAACTCTTCTGGTTTTTCCGAAATAATCTCCAAGGCCTGAGTTCCAATAGAACCAGTGGAACCCAAAATGATTATTCGCCTCATGCCTCAATATTGCCACTTTCCTTGCTAGCCATGCTTCAAACAGGGAATAAAGCCCAAGAGTAGACTTAGAAACATGAGTATTGAACAAAAACGCAAACTAATCACAGCTATCCCTGGCCCTAAATCTCAAGCCCTGCATCAAAAGCGACTTGAGGAAGTCGGTCACGGTGTTGGGACAACACTTCCCGCATATATCGACTCAGCGCACGGAGCGATCCTGGTGGACGTGGATGGGAACCAATTGATTGACATGGGTTCCGGTATCGGTGTAACAACTATCGGTCACACCAACCAAGCTCTGGTTCAGGCTGTCACTGAGCAGGTAGCGAAACTTACTCACACCTTATTTACCGTAACTCCATACATTCCTTATGTTGAAGTTTGCGAAATCTTAAACCGACATATGCCGGGAAACTTCGTCAAGCGCTCCGCTTTATTTAACTCAGGTGCAGAAGCAGTCGAAAATGCGGTCAAGCTCGCACGTAAATTCACAAAACGTAATGAGATAGCAGTTTTTGATCATGCCTATCACGGTAGAACAAACCTCACCATGGCGATGAACTTCAAGAACATGCCGTATGCAGATGGGTTTGGACCTTTTGCTTCAAGCGTTACCCATGTTCCGATGTCTTATCCTTTCCGTGACCCTGAAGGCATGACCGGTGAAGAAGCAGCTCAACGTGCCATCACATACATGGAAAAGCGGATTGGAGCTAACAATCTGGCTGCAGTTGTGATTGAACCTATTCAAGGTGAAGGTGGTTTCGTAGTTCCAGCGCCTGGCTTCCTTAAGACCATCTCGGCTTGGACCAAAGCCAATGGAATTGTTTTAGTTGCCGACGAAGTTCAAGCTGGTATGGCTAGAACTGGAAGATGGTTTGCCTCAGAGTATGAAGATGGTTTCGAACCAGATCTAATGACTATCGCTAAAGGTATTGCTGGAGGTATGCCTATTTCAGCAGTTACCGGAAGAGCCGAAATCATGGATTCCTCTCACCCAGGTGGAATTGGTGGAACCTTCGGTGGTAACCCAGTTGCAGCAGCAGCGGCTGTTGCGGTTTTGAAGCAGATTGAAGCTGGTGGAGTTTTGGAGAAAGCTATCCACATCGAATCGGTAATGAAACCACGACTACTGGAACTTCAAGCAAAATATCCAATCATCGGTGATGTTCGTGGCCGAGGCGCGATGATAGCTATGGAGTTTGTCAAGGCTGGAACCAAGGAAGCAAACTCAGCTGCAGTTGATGCGATCTTGAAGTATTGTCACCAGAATGGTGTTGTTGTGCTAAACGCTGGAACATACAACAACGTCGTTAGATTCCTGCCAAACCTAGCTATCAGCGATGAACTGTTGAACGAAGCTTTGGATGTCGTGGAGGCAGCTATCGCCTCGCTATAGCGAGGAATTAGGAAACTAAATGCACTCCTACCAAGACCGAGCTAAACTCGAAAAACTTTTTGCTGAAGAGGTTGCGCTTTTTGAGGCAAACCACCAAAAGTCTGCCCAATTACACCTAAAAGCTGAAAACTTGATGTCGGGTGTCCCGATGTCTTGGATGTCCAAGTGGCCAGGCCCTCATCCGGTTTACGTAGAATCTGCTAAAGGATCTCGTTTTACTGATGTAGATGGTAATGAATACGTTGATTTCTGCTTAGGCGACACCGGTGCCATGGTAGGTCACTCACCAGATGCAGCGATTAGTGCGATTATCGGCCAGTTAGAAAAAGGCATAACTTTTATGCTGCCAACCGAGGATGCGGCCGTAGTTGGAAAAATACTCAGTGAGCGATTTGGGTTGCCTAAGTGGCAATTCACCCTAACTGCAACTGATGCAAACCGACATATTTTGCGATATGCCAGAGCTGTTACTGGCAAACCTAAGGTAGTTGTCCATGACTACTGCTATCACGGAACGGTTGACGAAACTTTTGCTGTTCTAGATGACCTTGGCAATACCGTTAGTCGCGAAAATAACATCGGCCCCCAAGTTGATCCGAGTGTAACGACCATAGTTGTACCTTTTAATGACCTCGATGCTGCCGAGAAAGCTTTCCAAACTGGCACTATTGCAGCCATGCTAATTGAACCAGCTATGACAAACATTGGAATTGTTTTACCAGAGCCGGGTTACCTTGAGGCACTAAGAGAACTTTGCAATAAATACGATGTGATTTTGATTCATGATGAAACACACACAATATCTGAAGGCATTGGCGGAATGACTGCCCGCAGAAATCTCTCCCCCGATGCCATCGTGATGGGTAAAACAATTGGCTCTGGAATTCCAGCTGGAGCTTTTGGTATGAGCGAGAAGCTAACTGGTCGCGTTCAGGCCGCATTACACCTTGAACACATCGATGTCGGTGGTGTCGGAGGAACGTTGGCTGGAAATGCACTTTCGATGGCTGCTATCAGGGCAACTTTAGAGAACGTTCTAACCGCTGAAGCATTCGTGCGAATGGAAGAGCTCTGCACTATTTGGACTGCAGATGTTTTAGAACTAATCAGCAAATACCAAGCACCATGGCAGGTAAGTCAACTTGGTTGCCGGGCAGAATATTCATTCAGGTCTGAAGCTCCGAAAAACGGCCGTGAAGCAGCTGATGCCGATGATTTCGAGTTGCAGCAATACTTACATCTGCATGCCCTAAATCGTGGAGTACTTATGACACCTTTTCACAACATGGCCTTGATGTCACCAGCTCATAGCAAAGCTGATGTTACAAAACACACCGAGCACTTCGAAATAGCCCTACAGTCTTTATTTGCTTAACTTCTTTTAGCCAAACGTTTACGTTTAATTTCGCTGTTGATCTGAATTCCAAGGACTATAAGGATAGCCAAAGTAAACACAGCACAACCTATTACGTTGGCCTCTGCCGGAACACCTCTTGCTGCAGCGGTATATACATAACGTGGGAAAGTCATGTCAGGGCCGGCATTGAAGTTGGTGATGATGAAGTCATCAAAACTTAGAGCAAATGACAGTAGTGCCGCTGATGCGATACCAGGCATCAAGAGCGGGAAGGTGATTTTCCAAAAAACTTGTCTAGGGTTTGCGTAAAGATCTCTACCAGCCTCTTCCAAAGCTGGGTCTAGGCTGGCAACTCGAGCCTTGACTGTTACCACCACGAATGACAAACAGAACATGATGTGAGCGATGATTATCGTTCCAATACCTTTTTGAACACCAAGGCTAAAAAACTGCGAAGCTAAGCCTGCTCCAAGCACAACTTCCGGAGTTGCCATAGGTAAAAACAATAAGAGGTTGATTGAGCTTCTGAATTTGAAGCGATAGCGCACCAA
>JBEGRI010000017.1:0-12220 GCA_041180525.1 Actinomycetota bacterium
ACTGTCAACAACAGTTAGGCTCTAAGGGCCAGAATCTTTTCTGGCCCTTAGTCTTCGAGAGGTTGGGATATTGGCAACAGAGGCTTTTGGTGCAGCAACACTGCTAGATACTAAAGACCCGATGGGTTTGCGTTCATCAGCACCGTTGTTAGACGCGTGGATACGCGACATGGAAACACCAAGATCTCCGTTTCAAATCCCAGGTCATAAAGGCAGAACTAATCTAACTGGCCCAATCGTTGATGGTGACATCCCAGTTCTACCTGGTAATCACCCCCACCGTATTTCTCCGTCTTTGGTCCTCGAAGCAGAGAAGCTAGCAGCTGACCTTTGGGGAGCCGACCTCTGTCGCTTTGGAGTTAATGGTTCGTCAGGATCAAATCATGCTGCAGTTATGGCTGTTGCAGGTCCTGGTGAGAAAGTCATCGTCTCCAGAACATTACACAAATCTGTTCTTGTTGGAATGGTCTATGCCGGAGTAATCCCTATCTGGGTTAGACCTGAAATCAACCCCGCTACAGGTTTACCTGAGTATTTGCCTTCAACCAGGTTGAAGGAAACCATTGAAGCTAACCCTGATGCTAAAGCGGTTCTGATTGGTGAGCCTTCTTATGTTGGCACAATGTCAAACATCCCGCGGCTTGCCAAGGTCTGCCACGATGCTGGTATTCCTTTGGTTGTTGATGCGGCTTGGGCAGCTCACTATGGTTTTCACCCTGAATTACCAGAGCATCCTTTAGCTGAAGGTGCAGACATTGTGGTTACCTCAGCTCACAAAACCCTACCTGCCTGGTCTCAAGCCAGCTTTGTTCTAGTTAGAGAAGGTTTAGTTGACCTTAAGCGATTCAATAAAGCCTTTGATTCAACCCAAACAACATCTATGTCTGGAAGAATCTTGGCTTCCATAGATGCTTCTCGTGCTCTATTACAGAAGCATGGCTTTGAACTGATTGATCCAATCATCGATGCAACCGAAAAAGGCAGAGCAACTCTTAGAGCTAATGGCATTGACGTCATCGATGGTGAATACATCGATCCACTGAAACTTGTAATACTGCTACCGAGCAGTGGTGCTGACGGTAACCAAGTTGAGAAAGATTTACTAGCTGCAAACATCGATGTTGAGATGGCTAACCGCGACCTAATCATTCCAATGATTACTTTCGCTGACACCCCAGAACTAATTGAAGACCTAATCAACAGAATCATTGAATCTGTTAACAAACACCGGGGTGAGCCAAGACTTATTGCAACAGCAGCTGCCTTCAGTATCGTTCCGGAAGTTGTTGTTTCACCAAGAGATGCCTTCTTCTCAAAGCAAGAAGTCATCTTAGCTAAAAATGCAGTTGGTAGAGTCTCAGCAGAAATGATTTGCCCTTACCCACCTGGCGTGCCAGTTTTATCACCTGGCGAGAGAATTACCCAAGAAGCTTTAGATGCCCTATTCGAAGCAAGAGACAGCGGTGTGAGGATAGCGTTTGCTGCAGATCAGAGCTTAGAAACTTTTGTTGTATTGCCTGAATAGCTAGTCGTCATAGACATTTTTGCGATGCCCCACTTCGACTATTAGCAGAAGCTTTTCCTCCTCGAAGATTTCAATAATCACTCGGTACTCTTGAACTCGAAGACTGTATTGACCAGACCTATTTTCTTTTAGAGGTTTTAGAAGACTTGCTGGGTTGGGGCTCTGGCTTAGCCACTTTAGCTTTTTTAGGATTCTTTGCACGACTGACTTTGGCAGTTGCCTTTGTTGCTTTCTTGCCTTCAGAATCCATTCCGATGTCCATCCAGGTGAGTCCGACATCCGCTAAAACCTCTTCCATGGAATAAGTTTTATCGCTTTTACGACCTGCTCTAATGGCTGCACGTATCTCCTCAAGTTCGTCAAGTTCTTCCTCGAGGTTTCTAACTCCGCGTTCAAGCAGGCGAAGCATGAAGTGAGTTTTAGTGTGTCCGGTTCTTTCTGACAATTTGTCTATACGATCGCGTAACTCCTGAGGAAGCCTGATAGTTATCATGGCCATTAGTATCTCCTGTCTTACATGTCTTACACGTAAGACTAAGTGAGAATGTGGATAAGTTCAATAACTAGATTGAACTGACAGGCTATAGCCGTCGTCGAAGGTTTTTATACACCGGCCCACGATAGTCAATCATCACAACGTCCATTGTTCTCGCAGCAAAAATCGATCAATTCTTTCTTCGACTCTTCTTCTGTGTGGCTGCTGTAGTTTGTTTAGCTCTTTTTGGGCTAGTCGACTTAGGTTTACTATCCATTTCTCGTTCACGAAGTTCGGCTTTCACTTTCTCCCAAGGAATAAGTTGCTTATCTTCGGGAGTGCTAGCCAAGTATTTCTTTAGAGCTATTTCACTTAGGACCTGGTCTTCGAGGTCTGTAATGGCATCCTCAATCATCTTTTTCACGAAGTAAGACTTAGATCTACCGCTGTGATTCGCCATCCACTCGATGCGAGAATTTAGTTCATCGCTTATCCGAAGAGTTAACATAGCCATTATTGTCTCCTGTATTACATGTATTACAAATAACCTAAATCAAAATGCGGATAAGTTCAAGAACTTTGGGAACTAACAATTCGAGAGAAGATCCGACAGAAATTTAGAAACGCGGGTAGTTATTTGACATCTACCAAAAAAGGTCTACTATAGACTTTCGTGTCGAAAAAGACACAGAGCACGCAAGTGCTTGAGCGTGAGCTCAAATAGCAGCTAGATAACTCAATAGTGGACGAAAAAGTAAGACCGGTTGCCAGGAAAATCCTGGCGACTAAGTAAGCACATTAAATAACAGGAGAAATATGACCCAATCTAAGCCATATTTAGTAAGAGTAAGACACACTGATAACCCGAAGCGCCTCATGGCGACTATCTGGGCAGAAGAGAAAGGAATCATTGATTTCTTTTCGATCAGAGTGCCTGAAGACTGCTTCACCAATGAGAGTGAGCCAAGACTCACCGACCAAGGAATCAAATTCCTCAAGCTGGTAGACCCAGAATGCATGAACGATACCCGGCTATACATCCCAGGGACTGTAAGGATGTCCTATCACCGAGCCAAGGATCTGCCTGAGCTGGCAGAATACCGAGACTGGCTGTTTCAATACCTGAGAGGGTATCAAAGCAATATCTAATAAATCCCCCAACAAAAATCAAAAATCTTGGGAATAAAGACTTTCCCAGCTAAGTAACTATCACTATCAGTTCAGTGACTTTCTGAACCGCCGTTCTCACTAATTAATAAGTGGGAACGGCGTGTTCAGATTAAATGTCAGTGGTCTGTTAGACAATAACTTTCCAACACAAAATCCAACCCCCTAGGGCTAAATTGGCGACCCCAATTAGTCGGAACCTTGGAGTGATACATGAACCACGAACACACACCTGACGACGATCTCTGGAGTGAATTTAGAGACAAAGATACCTCAATCCCGAGGAGGGTTGAGATTCTATGGAATTTTGGCGTCAGAGAGGTTCGAAGGCATCAGGTAGGGGAGCCATTGCAGTATTGGCTGCCGGCATTGGAATTGGCCCGTGAAAATCAGCTAAGAGCCCAGTGGATTCAGCTATGCGACGACCTAACTAGGCACCACATCAGTAATCTCAAAAAGTATCAAACCGCTATTGAATATGCCAATGAGGGGTTAGGACTTATCCCAGAGTTCACTTTGGATTCCGAGGAGAGAGTTCTCCAAGCCCACATTACCTGGGGGAAAGCTGTCGCCTTCGATAACATGTCAAGAATCGACGAGGCCATCTTCTTTTTCAAGCAATCAGCACAAATGTATGGCGACGTAGGCAACACGAGCCTAAAGAACACACTCATCTCCAATCTGATTGATTGCTACCTAGACAATCAGCAGTTTGACGAAGCAGATGCACTCATCTCAGAGGTTCGAGACTATTTCCAATCCGAGGACAACCTATACTACGTTGCAACTGTGGATTCATATAAGGCACATATTCTCGTCCAAAAAGGGCGAGTATCTGAAGGCCTAGATCTATTCCTAGAAGCCCACTCTGTCCTTGAGCAGATTCACTTCTTGGAGCCAAAGTTTATTTACAGATTAGCCCTGGCATACTCTGCAAAACAGGAATATCAGAAGGCTAAAAAGTTCTTCAAACGTGCAAAGATGATGGGTCTGAACCGATATTTTGATGCCGTAGAAATTGCAGTTAAGGCAACTCGTGGGTTAGCTGACACCTATGAAGCGCTTGACCAGAAGGACAAGGCTGAGAAAGCCAGATTCGATGCAAGCTGCATAGAGGCCAGAACCGCTAAGGAAATGTCCAGCGAATCCGATAAAACATTTGTAGAAATCGAAAAGCTTCGCAAAATAGGTGAATACGATCTAGCCATGCAACTTGGAAATGAAATTCTTCACGCCCAAGAAACAGATGGAAACATCAAACTGCATCTACGAGCAGCATGCGAGAATCTCATAACTTTGTTCTTCAACAAGAAATACGATGAGGTTTTGTATCATTGGGATCAATTACCCAAGAAGGCTATTGATGCCGAGGATACTCTGGCTATAAAAGTCAAGAACATGGTTGTTCATTCGCTTTTTAGATGCAACAGAGTAGAAGAAGCAAGAGAACTCTGCTACCAGGTAGTAGCAGATATCAGATTGCAATCCAACAGACAAGAGATGGCTTATGCATATGAAAATTTGGCAGAGATTGAACCTGATCCAGAACTGAGAAAGAAGCATCAGTCTGTTGCTATCGAGAGCAATCTTGAAGCAAATAATCCAACCAGAGCATTACAAATTACTCGAAAGTTCCGCGAAGAGTATTAGTATGTTCCTGTGAGGGAAACCACACAAATAACTGAATAGAAAAAACGTTCAAGCTGAGCAATCAGCAAAGAAGAGTGCAACCTGCTGCCCATCAGCAAGGTGCCAAGCAACAAACAAATGGAACGGGCCAAGAGGTCAATAAAGATGGGGCTGAGATGCCCCGATAGATCAAGCCAAAAGCTTGAAGAAAGGGGCATTACTCATGTCTGAAGAAATAAAGTGGCGGTATCTACCTGCCGAGAAGGATCTAGCCGAGAGAATCAAGGCGACTGAGGCTGAACACTATGTCAAGCCGAACCCTAGTGTTGTCGTTCACTGGGGTATAGCTAGCAGAGTTGCAATGCTGAAAGCTATTTACCAAGACCAAAAGGATGGATTGCATTCGCTTATTGGTCATGGTCGATGCAGCTGTGGGCTAGAGGTAGAAGCCAGGATTGAATCTCTTACTCTGGCACTACTTAAATCAGAGCATCACCGAAATCACAGAACCCTAAAACCAGAAATACCGGTATTCAGAGGTATGGTCGGTAAGCGCTTATTTGCGCTGAATTCAAGCCAGAACTCCCTAGACCAAACCTGGGATGAACTGGTGCTCGGTTACGCTGCTGGAAGCCACTCTGGAATCAGATTTATTCCAAGTGCCTTCACGGCTATCCCTAATAACTGAATAGAAACAACGTTCAAGCTGAGCAATCAGCAAAGAAGAGTGCAACCTGCTGCCCATCAGCGAAGGTGCCAAGCAACAAACAAATGGAACGGACCAAAAGGTAACAAAAGGTGGGGCTAATTGCCCCAAGAGATCAAGCCAAAAGCTTGAAGAAAGGGGCATTACTCATGTCCGAAGAAATAAACAATCAAGAACCAGGGATGCTTCCGGTGTTCACTATGAAGACTCAGAAGCAACTCAATGTAACAGCCAAAGAAGGCTCTAAGCCTAACTTTGTGTTAGATCCAGAAACTTATTACTGTCCTTGGTACCACCCTGGACACAACTTTCACTGGATTCCTATTTTCAATCACTCTCAACCACGCATACCAATCGAAGCTAGGTGGCTAGAAGGTAAAGCTTTTGAAGTTGTTGTTGAAGGCAAGACCGCAGTTTGGTATCACCACAGACCAGAGAGGTTAAAACAAGCAATAAGTAAAGCTCAACCAGGAGATATCAAAGCGACAGTTGGTAGACCTTGGATCTTCATCTCAACCGGAGATGGTGCCTATGCCTTCAACTGCGATGAAGAGCCAATCAAAGACTGTCCAACTAAAAACGACTCGGAGGTTTCTAAAAATGAATAAGCCTGTTTACACCGACGAGTTCGTCAATCCAGTTGTAGCTTTATCTCGACTAAGAACAAAGTATTTTCCAACTGGAAATAAAGGTTACATAGCCACCTTGGGCTATGAAACCGAAAGAGCACAACTGAAAGCTGTGCTCTTAGATCAATACGAGAATCTGCATTCTTTAGTCGATGATTACATCTGCAGTTGTGGTCTAATCATCGACCCTAAGGTAAATCCTGAACCAGATGCAATTCTCAAACTCAAAGGGCATCGAGACCATGTAACTCTGAAGAGAATAAGTTATGTCTCCTTCAGAGGTAAGCTGAACAACAGGCTGTTCTTCAAAGATTTAGAACACCCTGTTGATGCTAAGTGGAACTACATCGTTGACTTTTACTTCCCTGAAATTGTCTTCAGCGTGCAAGGAGAAAACTATGACAACTAAAACTTGGTGGTTCATCGATAGATACGTGAACCCTGAAGCAACCATAAAAGCTATAGACAAAGAGTATGGAAAGATAACTTCAAGCCCTGTCTTTTATGGTTACTGGACTAAGGTTGCCATCTATCGAGTAGCCCTTAAAGACGTCCAGGATAACCTTCACTCCTTGCTTGAAGATAAGACCTGCTCATGCGGGCTTACCGTTTCAAGTAATGACCTCATGGCCATAGTTGAAACCCCACATCACAGAAACCACACAACCCTAGAACACGACCCCAACCCCCAATTCCGGGGGTTGGTTGGTCGTAGGATCACCAGAGCCTTACAACCACTAAATGTAATAAGTGAGGTTGATTTGAAGTGGGATCGGATAAGTCAAAACCTCAAGGAAGGTGGTCACAAATATGCCTAAAAAAGATTGGTGTCATGTAACCACCTGGGTCAGTCCAGATGGTTTGATGATCTGCTAGAAAGAGTTGATTCTTTCAACTATCTCTTACTTCACAACAATCACCTGCTAGGTTTAGAGCGAAGGGGGCTTTATGAATAAGTCATTGAAACTATCTGCTGTTCTATCTCTAATTGGTCTAAGTGTTATGTGGTTTGGCTTGATGATAGGAAACTACGTCAAGCTGATAGATAATCCTTATTCTGATCACCATGGCATTATCCAAAGCGGATATCCAGGTATGTTTCGGCCCTCCACCTATGTCTTCCTCGTTGCTATAGCAGGTTTTGCTTTGCTTTCAGCTTTAGCTTTTCGCAAAGCTGATGCTGAGCTAGCAGTCATGGCACCAGGTGCTTTGCCGGTAGTTCGGTTTAATGGCGCAGCAGTAGTGACATCGCTGGTCTCTATGGTGATCTTTGTCTTGAGTTTGTTCTTTGCATCTTTCAATGGTTTTCAAGGCTCCAATTCCGTTTCTGATCAAATACTTGGTATCTATTTGCCTATCTTGTTAGGAGCTGGTGTTTGTGTTTTCTCTATTTTGAGTGTCACGGTTTACCGTAAGAGCATTACTTCAGCTGAAAACGTTTCAGCTGAAGATAAGAAAGCCAAGCGGGAAGCCGCTTTGGCTTTTGTTTATCCGATAGTTGGAACAACTATTGCTTTGATTATTGGGCTCATTGTTTATCAAGCTCAAAGAAACAACCCTCAAACCTGGGCTTGGGTTTTGATCTTGGCCATCGTTGCTGTTTCTATAATTCTGGGAAGCATTTACTCAGGTAGAGCTAGAGCTCATGGAGCTAGTGTTCCAAAGCCCATTCGAATTCCTGGAACTGCAGCTTTGAACTTGAACTTTGTCTTAGTGGTTATCTTTGTCGTGATTGTTAGCATCATGAGTTTAACTTTTGGTCTAGGTGCTATCTCTTCATTAGATCATAGCTATGAGTATTTTCCTAAACCAGCTCAGCGCGTAGCCTCACCAACTTTTGGTTGGTTCGTGAAAGACATGCTTCCAGCAATACTGATGCTGCTATTAGTAGAGGTATCTGCTTATATTGCTGTTCGAATTAGAAGTATTGTTGCTCAGAAGTAATTAGATACCAACAGCTATCAGATTGTTTAGCAGGCTGAAACCTATTACTAGTAATGCTAAGAAGATACCAGCAGTAATTGATATCACTTTGTTGTTTCCTTTAAGAACCAATCGCATTACTAAAGCAGAGTAAATAAGTTCTACTACCATAATTATTAATCTGGTCAGCTGATTATTTTCATCGGCAGTTAGTGTGTAATCTTGGCGAGTAATCAGCATTATGATGCTTGCAACAAGAAATAGCACTGGTGCAAGGCATACCAGAGCTATGCCTCGGTGACTTTGCATGCGATTGCGATCTTCCAAAGGCTCTTCTGCAGAAGCCAGCTTGACGCTGAAGGTCTTAGTAACGCCAGAGATTGTAATGACCAACCCCACAATTGTTCCTGCAAAACCAATTGGGATGGTCATGAACATCAGCCAGATAGCTGAACCCCCACCATCGCCACCCTCTGAGAACATATTGCCTCCAGGAGGGGTGGATAGGAATGCGATTAGTAGTGGTGAGAAAGTAAACACTACGGATGCTACGAGTATTACTGCACCTATTATTGCTTTGCGTGGCCCTACTGGGATGCCGTTTCTTTCGAAGAAGTTCTTCATTTGTTGCCCCCTTATCTTTGCTTCAATATTAGTTTTAGTTTGGGTTGTAGCCTGTTAGGTAATGAAGTTTTATTGTTCTGGTTTGCTTTTCGACAATGACGGAGTCCTTGTCGATTCCCATGCTGCCGCCAAGGCAGCTTGGGATGTTTGGGCTTTGGAGTATTCACCAGGCTATGACCTAGATAAGGCTAAGAATGCTGGTCGTAGAGCAGAGGACATGGTTCGAGAGTTAGTCCCTGAGCATTTATTTTCTGAGGCTAATGATCGTATAAACGATTTAGAGCAAGATACTGCTCATCTAACTGTTGGTTTAGTGGGAGCAAAGGAACTATTGCTTGCTCTTAAACCTGGATTATGGACCGTAGTTACCTCAGGTAATAACAACCTGGCTAGGGCAAGACTAGCTGCTGCAGAACTACCAATCCCTAGTCTTTTGGTTACTGGCGATGATGTTAAAAGAGGTAAGCCTTACCCTGATGCTTACTTGCTTGGGGCTAAGAAACTAGGTTTTGAACCTGAAGATTGTGTTGTCTTTGAAGATGCTAAAGCAGGCGTTGAAGCTGCTTTTGAAGCAGGAGTTGGTTTAGTTATTGGCATTGGCACTAGGGGTTTAGAAACAGATGCAGATCTGGTTTTGAAAGACCTAACAGGTATTAGTTTTGATGGTGAAGTATTAGTTATTCCAGATAGAAACAGGTTGAGGTAATTAAATGGCTGAAGTAATTATGTATGGGGCTGACTGGTGTGGGGATTGTAGAAGATCCGAAGCTTTATTAAAGGCTCTTAATGTTGAGTATGAGAAGAGAGATGTTGAGCAATCTGCTGAATACACCGAAGAGGCGAGAAGCATCTCCGGTAGAACAAACATCCAAGTCATAGTATTCACCGACGGTAAGTTTCTAGTAGAACCTAGTGATCCAGATTTACACGCAGAACTAACAATTAGAGGGTTGGTTTAGCAGTTCACGAAACTGTTATTCAAGTAGCAGAGCTACTTTTGGTTGATTTAGTATGCTGAAATTAAGATAAGAAATAAAGGGGGCTTCAAAAATGTCTAACGTTAGTTTTACAAATCCAAACAACAACACATATAAAATCGTTTCAGCTAGTATCTATGGGCTGATAGCAGCAATCTCGGTATTCACTGGTTCCTCGCGAGCGGTGTTTGATCTTTTTCAGTATGCTTTGACGCTGTTTAGTAATTTCTCGGGCGATTACTTATATGCTCTTGTGATACTGCAAGGAGCTCTATCGCAATTACTGCTACCGTTGGGGGCCATAACTCTAGGTGTTATGGTTTTTGTTTCACAGTCGAGAAAACTTTTCTTTTGGAGCAACATAAGTTGGGCTCTATTTGTAATGCCTTTGACCTGGATGGTAACCGCTATTTATGTTAGTTCTTCGAATTTTGGGATACCTTTGACACCTGAGATTGTTCTATTCCAGGGGCTTATAGACCCAATCTTTGGTTACCTAATTATTCTTTTGGTAGTAGCGAGTTCAGTGTTGGCTTTGCTAGGAAGGAACTCTGTTGCTGACGCTGCTTCAACTCAGCCAGTGGAAGGTTATGTTGGAAACGGAACTTCTCAGTTACCGCTGATTACTATAATCTGCGCATTCTTCTTCCCGATTGTAGGAATTATCACTGGCCATCTGGCGTTAAGTCAGATCAAGCGAGGACAAATAAGTCCAGAGAACAAGAACCTAGCAACAATAGGTTTAGCCTTAAGCTACGTTTTCACTGCCTTATCTGTAATGGCCTTAGTTCTGGTTTTTTCTTGGTTAGCATTGTTAGCTAACTGGCGTTCTTACTAGAAGATTTGCCTATCTCAAGTAATCTCACCTAGAAGTATGAACAATAAGATAACAACCTAGTGAGACAGGCAAACCAATAGCAGGATGTCCTCAAATAGAATCCAACCTCAGCTCGCTCATTTGGCAACGAACACCAATAGATTGCTTTTAGGACTCTGCTTCAATGCTCACTGTGAATGAGACTGCCTCAGGATCTAAGTCAAAAGACCAATACAGGGTGTTTGTTAGGAAGTCGGCTACGTGAGTCGCTTCTTCTTCGCTCCAACTTACCGCAATTGAATAATTGGGTATGTCAGGATCTGTTGGTGGAGTCCAGCCGGTTTCTTTCAATCTCTTAAGTGTTTCTTTACTTACATCATCAGGGAGTGCTGTTTCAAGATAGAGCCGATTTGGTAATTCCCAAGTACCCTGCAGGTAGAAGTTTAACTGGTCTATGTTGAGAATAAAGTAGCCGGTGATTGGGGTATTAGTTAAGGCCTCCAAAATCGTTTCTTTATGTTCTTGCCAGGAGGCGTCGATTTTAGTTCTTTGAACTTTAGGTGTGATCACAGTGTTTGTTGTTTTATCTACCAGCGTGAACTTCTCACCAGATTCAAACCTACGTTGAAGTTGCATAATTTTCGGCTCGGCAGCCTTCCAGAGCTTCTTACTAAATGTCAGACTAAGTGGCTCATTGCGAGCAGATTCATACTTTTCATCTAGTTTTTCAGGTAGGTCAGGTGAGTCATTATGCACAAGTCGCAGGTAACCATAGCCGTATTTCAAGTAGTTCGGTTCTGCGCTTTCTAGCCCAGTAAGTTCTATAGTATTTATTTCTCTTTCATAGCTATCTTGATCAGCATCATCTAGAAGAGTGAGTTCAGTTCCTTCTACTCTAAGAATTTTAGTTTCCCCGATAATTTCCAATTTGTTTAGTCCTTGTCTTTTAGTAATTTTTCTTTTGCTAGCTTAAATTCCTCGGCACTCAAATCTCCAGCTTTGTGCATCAAACTCAATTCTTTTAGCTCATCAGCAAGCGACTTTTCAGACTTAGACTTAGCAGGTTCATCATCCTTTTTAGGTTTGAGAGATTTCTGAAAAGGATTTTCTTTCTCTCCTTCACTTTTACCTGCTCTGTCTTCTTTGGTTAGGCTTCCCGCTATGGCTGCCCGTGCAACAGCAACTAGTCTCATAATCTGTGAGTTGTCTGAGTTATTGTTGTCACTCCAGTGGAGTTGGTCAGATCTTTGATCTGTCACGAAGATTAGATAAGTATCACGTATCTCTCCTTCGCTAATTTTCCTCGATTTAGCTCGTCCCAGACTCGTCATTGGGTTCAATTGAATCTGATCTACAAAATCAATCGAAATAAGTTTTTCTGGGGTTTCAAGAGTCCCAAAGATACCCCTGATGGAGATGTAACCTTTAGCGTAGATGTTTACTTGATTACCCCATTGGCTGCGCACTTGGGCGACGATTTTCCCATATTTCCTTTGCTCTCGGGCTTGCTCATCTTGCTTCAAATCCTTTTTAGTTTTGGGTTCGTTTGCCAAGATGTACCTGCCTCCTATTGCCTGTTTCTAAACGGGGGTTTTGTTAGAAGTATATGCTTTTATAGTCATTCTTATTAGACTTAGAAGGTCAAGAAATCTTGATAGTAGTCGTTTGCAGCACATGTTCGAACCTTGAGTCTGAACAGTAATAAGTGCCAGTCTTCCTATGAATGTTATGGGTTTGCGCAGTTCGAC
>JBEGRI010000018.1:0-11761 GCA_041180525.1 Actinomycetota bacterium
AGGGGTTGCTCTGCCGTGGGCTTTCGAAGCACAAAAGCTGCTTATGGACGATTGGAATGTCTCGGCAGATATTTGGTCAGTCACTTCATGGAGTGAACTTAGACGAGATGCTCTTCGAAAAGATGAACAAAAGTTCTTAGCTCCAGAGGATTATGTTTCTCTACCATACGTCACTAATAAGCTCGCAGGATCACCTGGACCGTTCTTAGGCGTCTCGGATTATATGCACCAAGTACCGGACCAGATCAGAAAATGGATTCCAGGTGAATACGCGACCTTGGGTGCGGATGGATTTGGATTCTCCGACACCAGACCAGCAGCTAGACGTTTCTTCAAAATTGATGGGCCATCCATAGCCGTCAGAGTCCTACAACAACTTGCCTCTCGAGGCGAAGTTGATGCCAGCGTGGTCAAACAAGCGATTGAGAAGTATCGTTTACTGGATGTCACAGCAGGAACTAGCGGCACCACTGGTGGAGATGCGTAATTGATTTCCTTATTAGCCCCAGGTCAAGGATCGCAAAAACCAGGCTTTATGAACGCTTGGTTAGAAATAGTTGCATATCGTAAAGACATTGAAATCATGTCAGATGCCATCAAAGTCGATCTCATCAAACACGGAACCGTTAGTGATGAGGTAACCATACGTGACACAGCTATCGCCCAACCGCTTATAGTGGCTGCAACAATAGCCAGTGCGAATCTGATTAGGCACGAGGATGCCGAAGCAACAGCTGGTCACTCAGTCGGTGAAGTAGCGGCTGGATATCTCTCAGGAATCCTGAATCAAAGTGATGCTATACAACTGGTAAACGTTAGAGCTCAAGCAATGGCGAAAGCTGCAGCTGGAACTGACACTGGCATGGCAGCAGTCTTAGGCGGTGATGCCACTGAGGTTCTTGCGACCCTAGAGAAACTATCGTTGACCGCCGCAAATTACAATGGCGCTGGGCAGATAGTTGCTGCAGGTAAATCTCAGGACATCGTGGCCCTAAGTGAAAATCCTCCAGCTGGTAGCAAGGTGATTGTTTTATCCGTGGCCGGTGCTTTTCACACTCAGTACATGGACCCCGCCAAAAAAGAGTTAGAGATTTTCACTCAAAGTTTAAGCGTCTCAGATCCAACTAAGACCATTTGGTCAAATCATGCAGCAGAGCGAATTACTTCTGGCCAGGAATATTTAGATTTACTTGTTGGCCAGGTGGCCAATTCAGTTCGCTGGGACCTATGTATGAGCACGATGGTAGATGCAGGCGTTACGGCAGTGATTGAACTTTCACCTGCAGGAACGCTTGCGGGCTTAGCTAAACGTGGCATGCCAGGTGTTGAAGTTTTAGCTTTGAAAGACCCGAACGACATTGAACAAGCAAATAAAATCTTGGAGAGAAACTGATGAGCAACATTAATCTGAACCAGTATGAAACAACTAAATTTTCCAAGATCTACTCCTTAGGCGCAGCCCGCGGTGATCTTGTGGTCACTAATGATGAGATAGCCGGTCCAATTGATTCATCAGATGAATGGATTAGACAAAGAACCGGAATTATTACTAGAAGGCGAGCTGGCAAAGACCAATCCTTGATGGACATGTCAGTAACGGCTGCCAAAGAAGCGATAGCTGGAGCTGGAATTGACCCTAAAGAGATTGGGGCAGTTATTTTCAGTACAATCTCACATCCATATCAGACTCCGTCAGCGGCTACGATGCTAGCTGAACTAATCGGCGCTAGCCCTGCTCCGGCTTTTGACATTTCAGCGGCGTGTGCTGGTTATTGCTACGGAATTGCCCAAGCCGACGCAATGGTTCGTTCAGGCATGGCTAAGTATGTCTTGGTGGTCGGTGCCGAGAAACTATCTGATTTCATTGATCCAACTGACCGTTCTATTTCTTTCCTGCTCGGTGATGCGGCAGGCGCTGCCATTGTTGGAGTCTCAGACACTCCTGGTATCGCTCCCACAGTTTGGGGATCCGATGGATCGCATTGGTCTGCTGTTAGCATGACGAACTCACTATTAGAACTCAGAGATGGCACGGCAGCCTGGCCGACGGTAAGACAGGACGGCCAAACAGTATTTCGTTGGGCAGTGTGGGAGATGGCTAAAGTTGCCCACCAAGCTTTAGATGCAGCTGGCATCAAAGCAGAAGACCTGTCAGCACTGGTTACCCACCAAGCCAACATCCGCATAATCGACGAAATGGTTAAGCAACTCAAGCTCCCCGAGAGCGTTGCTGTAGCCAGAGACATTGTTAACACGGGTAACACTTCGGCTGCCAGCGTTCCTTTAGCCATGCACCAACTTCTGAAGGAAGGCAGCGTTAAATCAGGCGGTTTAGCCCTTCAAATAGGCTTCGGAGCAGGCCTTGCCTTCGCCGCACAAGTGGTCGTTCTGCCCTAAACTTATTCAAGACAAATCACAAAACAACTAAGGAGTAATCCAATGGCACTATCCCAAAACGAAGTTCTAGCAGGTTTGGCTGAGCTGGTGAATGCAGAAACCGGTATTGATGCCGCAACTGTTGAAATGAGCAAATCCTTCCAGAACGACTTGGATATTGACTCTATTTCAATGATGACAATCGTCGTTAACGCCGAAGAGAAGTTTGGCGTGAAGATTCCAGATGAAGAAGTTGGCAACCTTATTACTGTTGCCGATGCAGTGAACTTCATCACTAACGCTCAAGGCTAATAACTACCTTGAACCAAAAGATTGTTGTCACGGGGATTGGGGCTACTACCCCACTAGGTGGTGACGCTCAATCAACTTGGACAGCTTTGCTAGCTGGTGAGACTGGCATTCGCACGATGGACTATGACTGGATTGCCAAATACGAAATTCCAGTGACCTTTGCCGGTCTAGCTAAAGTCCCAGCTAGTGAAATACTTACCCTGCAAGAGACTAAGCGATTGGATCCTTCAAGCCAATTTGCGCTAATTGCAGCGCGAGAGGCCTGGAAAGATGCTGGCATAACAGATGTTGTTCCTGAGCGTCTTGCAGTTGAGTTTGCAACGGGTATCGGCGGCGTTTGGACTTTGCTTGACGCTTACGATGTTTTGAAAGAAAAAGGTCCACGTCGAGTTCTACCTATGACCGTTCCAATGCTGATGCCTAATGGCCCAGCAGCAGCTATCGGTATGGACATCGCAGCTCGTGGTGGAGTTAGAACTGCAGTTTCTGCCTGCGCATCTGGCACGGAAGCCATCGCAAATGCAATCACACGACTTCGTTCAGGCGAAGTTGACGTTGTTTTAGCTGGTGGCTGCGAGGCAGCAATTCACCCCCTACCTGTGGCAGCTTTCGCGGCGATGCACGCCGTCTCCAAGCGTAACGATGAACCACATCGCGCATCTAGACCTTATGACGTAGACCGAGACGGCTTCGTAATGGGTGAAGGCGCTGGAGCTTTGGTACTGGAAACAGAAGAGCATGCTAAAGCAAGAGGTGCAAAGATTTATGCAGAACTGGCTGGAGGCTACGTCACCAGTGATGCGCATCACATTACAGCACCCGATCCAGAAGGTACTGCCGCGGCTAGAGCAGTTATTGGTGCACTAAAAATGGCTCAAGCCACTGCTGAAGATGTTGCACACATCAATGCTCACGCAACTAGCACACCTGTCGGTGACATTGCTGAATACACTGCTCTGTTGCGAGTTTTTGGAGATCACCTAAAGAACATTCCAGTTTCAGCAACAAAATCTTCAACTGGGCACCTTCTCGGCGGAGCTGGAGCCATTGAGGCTGTCTTTACCGTCCTAGCAGTTAAGGAACGTTTAGCGCCACCAACTCTAAACCTGGAGAATCAAGATCCTGCAATTGAGCTGGACGTTGTAACCACACCTAGAGAGTTGGGCGATAACATCCTCGCCATTTCAAACTCATTTGGTTTTGGTGGACATAACGCTGTTGTTGCTTTCCGCAGTTATAACTAACCAGCCCGATTTAGCAAAACTATTTCTGCACCGAATCGCCTAGCCCGGAAGGGTTCAAGCAAGTCATCCCAGCTTTGACCTAGGGCCAAACGCATCAACCTAGTTAACTCCTTATAGTTTCCATTGGACGACTCAATAGCATGGGTTATCCGAGATTCACTAATGACTATTTCTCCGGCTTGATTTGTTTCTGCTGAATAAACCCCTAAGCCTGGCACCAACATAAATAAACGATTAGGCATGATTAGGTCGACATACAGCCCAAATAACTTATTGAGGCTAACAATGAGCTCTTCTGCCTCCAGATGGCTGAGCTTTAGTTCAATCTCTGCTTTGTTTGTATCAGGAACAAGATCTTGGCTTGACCAGCGTATATTTACTCCAGACAACACTGACTCGACCTCAGCCACGACTTGCGCAGGGCAGGCGTAAATCAGTAAATTCGAGACTTTACGAGTCTGCGACATTGGTAACCTTTCGAGCTAAGAACATAAGGTGCGTCTTCCCCAACGTCCTGGTGTTTGCTCGAAGACTTATAGGTTATGTCAGAACCCAGAAATGCGCAATTTGGTCAACACACGGCTCTAGCATAGAAATAGAGGTCTGAGAGGGTTGCCCAAATGGCTAAATTGTATTTTCGCTATGGAGCGATGAATAGCGGTAAAAGCACTGCTTTGCTTCAGGTAGCACACAACTACGAGGAGCGCAGCCAGCAGGTCCTTATAACCAAGCCAACTGTTGATACCAAAGGTGACTCAGCGATAGTCTCTCGCCTGGGAGTTGATCGCAGAGTTGATTTTCTCATCACGCCCCAAGATAACCTCAGGTCTTTGGTTCATGAACATGCTAATAACGACCTCATCATTCCAGGCATAAAGAACCTTGCCTGTCTGCTAATTGATGAAGCGCAATTCCTTACCAGAGAGCAGGTTGACCAAGCTTTCGAACTTGCCGTATTGGATTCAGTTCCTGTACTTTGTTATGGAATTAGAACTGATTTTCTAACTAATGGATTTCCAGGTTCGCTCAGACTGATGGAAATGGCCCACTCCTTAGAAGAGTTGAAAACAATTTGTCGTTGCGGTCGTAAAGCTATGTTCAATGGCCGTAAGTATGATGGCGAATTTATTTTCGAAGGCGATCAGGTAGCCATTGATGGCGTTGAAGTGACTTACGAATCACTATGTGGTGTTTGCTATCTAAACGAACGCGGCTAAATGGTAACTAGATACTTTGGCGCTGACATTTATCTGGGTAACGGTCAGTGGGAATCAGAGATTTACGTTTCTGAAGGAATAGTGGTTTCAGCCTGTAAAGCTGATACCGAAATAAATCTTTCTGGGAATACCTTGATACCTAGTTTTAGGGACGGGCATGCTCATCCCCTTTTCGCAGGTAGAGAGATACTAGGGCTCGATGTGACGAAAGCTAGGTCACTTGAGGAAATCGGTTCACTGCTAAAGCAGTATCGCTTCAACAATGCTTCAACAACGTGGATAGCTGGAGGTAGTTATAACCGAGCTTTGCCTGGAATTTTCAGCAGAGAATTCTTAGATTCTTATGTTAGCGACGTGCCAGTTACCATTCATGCGGATGACCACCACACTCTCTGGGCTAACAGTAAGGCTCTGGAAGTCGCGGGAATATTAGGCTCAGACTTACCTAAACTTCAGCAAGGTTCCATTGATTTGGATTCAGCTGGCTTACCAAATGGCATTCTTCGGGAAACCGAAGCAATTCAACTAGTACTTAAACACCAGCCAAGACCAACCGTTCAAGAGGATTCCAAAGCCTTCAAAGAGGCAGAGCAGAGGCTAATCTCTGCTGGAATAACATCTGTGTTTGATGCTTGGGTTGAACCAGGCATCATGGACTCATATCTAGCGCTGAGCCATGAGCTGCAACTTGACTACCAATTAGCAATACTGATTAGCCCCGACAATGCTGAAGAATCCCTCAGCGTTGCTAAGCAGGCTATCGCCAAGTTCAAGGACAATCCCAAAGTTCAGGTTCAGGCTGTGAAAATTTTTATCGATGGAGTCTTTGGATCTGCAACAGCAGCTGTTGAACAACCATATTTGAGCACTGGCCAACACGGTGATTTGAACTGGAACAAGGATTCCTTGGTTGAGACCATTACTAGAGCTCACCAACTTGGTTTGCAGGCGCACATTCACGCAATCGGCGATAAAGCAATCGAATTCGCAATTGAAGCAATCGACCTAGCCGAAGGCGGTAGTTTGCCACCAGTAATAGCGCACGCCGAGCTAACCAATTCTTCACTGCTAGCGAAGGTCAAAGACAAAAATATTTCATTATGTGTTCAACCGTATTGGGCACAATTAAATGACATGTTGCTGTCCTGCGTCCAGCATTTAGGTGAAAGTCGAACTCATGCACTTTATGCATTCAAAGACATGCTGCAACTCGGCATCAATGTTGTTTTCTCAAGTGATTGGCCGGTATCAAGTTACAAACCTTTTGAGGGAATAGCAGTTGCCGTGAATCGCAGACTTCAAAATGAAATGCCTAAACACAACGAAGGTCAAGCTATAAACCTCGAACAGGCTCTCGATGCATACACCGTCAATAATCTAAAAATGCTCGGAAAGAAAGCGTCAGTATTGAATGCCGGTGATCCATTCGATGCGGTGCTGATAGAAGGCAAGTTAAAACAGAAGAATCTTGGAGAGCTTGCGTCCTCCAAGATTCTTGCTGTTTATAAATCTGGCGTTAATCTACTTCCATAGCACCAGCATTGAAAGCGGTGCAACGGTTACTTTACCGGTGGATTTACCCGTTACAGTAATGGTTCTTAGGGTTGCAGTTCCAGACTTATCGCCTTCAACGACAACCTTGTAAACGCCCTTCGGAACGTTAAAAGTTGCCTTGGTCTTAGGGTTAGAGTTGGCCATAACAACAATTGAAGACCAATTGTCGCCAGCGGCTTTACCGTTGATTTTGTAACCAATCTGACCAAACGTGCCATCAAGGAATTCTAAACGGTCCAATATGTTCTGAGCTGTGGTCATACGGAAAGCCTTATGCGCTTTACGTAATGCAACCAAACCCTTTAAGTAATCCACATTGGAGGCATAGGTTAGCCTGTTGCTGTATTTGAGTGAATTTATGGCATCAGTTGCGTTGTAGGAGTTGTGATTGAAGTCCTTGCTTCTTAGGTACTCCTGACCAGCGTGGATGAATGGAATACCCTGCGAAACAAGCAACATTCCTGTGCCAAGCTTTGAAATCTTCGCAACCGTCGTCATGGGAAGAGTCTTACCTAAGCTGCTTCTGATTCGATCTGCGAAAGTGGTGTTGTCGTGCGACTCAATGTAATTGATGGTTTGATCAGGTTCGATACCACCAATCCATGCCCCAGCTAAACCAGGGTATGGTGCGTTGGCAACGATACCTGACTGAATCGAAGCAAAGTCACCGTATCGTCCTGTCACCCAACCTTGATTGTCTTCATTCCACACGTTACCTTTCATACCATCACGCATGATTTGATTGAAAGTTGCAATACCTGGAATCTTTGAGCTGTTTTCCTGAGTGGCCCTCTGCTCCATTGGTAGAGTACCCATGTTCCAACCCTCACCTAGCATGATGATTGTTGGATCAATGCCGTTTAACTGGGTTCTGATTGCATTCATCGTGGTGATGTCAATTAAGCCCATTAAGTCAAAACGGAAACCATCCATTTTGTATTCAGATGCCCAGTATTTCACAGAGTCCTGAATGAACTTTGAAACCATAGGGTTCTCACTTGCAGTGTCATTACCACAACCAGAACCGCTCGTTTTGGTTCCAGTTGCATCTCTGCGATACCAGTATCCAGGTACCAATTTTTCAAAACTAAAATTGGTGCTGTCCTGCACGTGGTTGTAAACAGAGTCCATGTTTACTCGAAGCCCTGCTTTGTGTATTGCCATGATGGCTTGCTTAAGTTCAATGATTCTGGCCTTAGGGTCAGCCGCATTGGTTGAATAGGAACCCTCTGGCACGTTGTAATTCTTTGGATCATAACCCCAGTTGAACTGATTACCTGCTCCCGTCTCATCAACCGAACCGAAGTCGTATATCGGCAAAAGCTCAATGTGAGTCGCACCTAAGTGCTTAATGGCATCCAAACCTGTAGCCGTGGACTTACCTTTTGATGTGTATTTCGTACCACTTTGGGTAAAAGCTAAATATTTGCCTTTGTAATCTTGGCGAATACCGCTAGTAGTGTCCATGGAGAAATCCCGAACGTGAAGCTCATAGATAATCGCATCAGTTGGATTTCCTGAGTTAAACGAAGGTCGGTTAGTTGTATTCCAACCCTCAGGATTAGTCGAACTTAGGTCAATCACGACACCACGATTACCGTTGATGGTAACAGCTTTGGCGTATGGATCTATAGCCTCGTTGACCTTGTCGCCGAAGTGTGCTCGATACATGTAAATGGTTCCATCTTGATTACCTGGCAAGGTATAGACCCAAGTACCTTTCACATCTGCAGCCATTTCCTGAACAACACCGTCAGCTGCAGGTGTGTCAGCATTTGCATAGGTAACTAGATCTACGCTGTCTGCTGTTGGGGCCCAAACTCTAAACTCAGTGGAGCTTTGACTAAAGGTGCTACCAAGGTCACCAACACCGTCACCTTGTTCATCGTTATAGAAATATGCATCATTAAACTCTGGTTCTCTCCAGAGCGAACCTAGATCTGAATCTTGTGTGCCATAAACCGGGTGGCTGATTGTGTAAGTTGTTCCAATTCGGACTGATGTGGCCAACGTAATTGTCGTTGAGTAACCACTGAACGCGTTCCCCGTAAGAGCAGTCCAGTTGGTTACACCGACCGCATCCCCTCTTGAGTCAGTAACAGTGAAGTTAGCCTTCTCGGTTTCCAAGTTGAAATTGTTGTCAAAAATCAGTTTCATCGTCGTAGTTGACTTTGTTTGAACTCCAAGCAAAGCAGGAATATTAGACGGCTTCTTTGTCCAAATGAATTTAGAGTTGGTTTTCACCCAAATCTCTGCGGTTGGCGTTCCATCAATGTCAACAAAGTTAGTAATAAAACGGTCACCGTCAGGATCTTTCGACACCCAATCATTCAAACGAATTATGAAACCAATTTGTGTTGCTGCAGCAGAACCTTCAATAGTCCAAGTTCCTTTAGCTCCGTAATCGTCCGTTGCGTAGGTGCCGTTAGGATTCTTATCGAAGTCGTAAGCTTTTCCGTCAGCTCCACCCCACAACCAAACATTCCAACCGGTGTATTTATTGTCAGTTCTTTGGTAGTGAATGGTTACTTTTTTATCCCCCGCAGCTGCCGATGAAGGTGCAATGTCTATTGCAACTAGGCCTGACACAAGGGTCAATAGGGCGATGATTATTCCAATTAGGCGCTTTGCCATAGATGTAAACAACACTGTTTCTCTTTCCTTATTTTTTGCGAGGGGGCTGTAAGCGTTTACTTATTGCCTTGCTTAATACTCTACGACATGGTGGGGCGTGCGGGACTTGAACCCGCGACCGACGGATTATGAGTCCGCAGCTCTAACCGGCTGAGCTAACGCCCCCAGCCACTTCAAGATTACTTCGTATGACGGCGAATGGTTTTCTTCGCCTTGCCGACAGTCTTCTTGACCTCTTTACGGACCTTCTTATCGACCCGTTTAGCCTGTTTCAAGACATCAGCCTTTAGTTCATCACTAATGTCCCCTAGTTTTCCTAGGGCTCTAAGCGTTCGCTTACGCATCCTGAGTTCCGCTCGGCGAACAGCAACAGATAGCCTGCCGATAGGTTTCATGTAATCGGCCAGGTTGTCGTCAGAGGTCTTGGAGATCTTTTCATCGCCTCGATACAGACCCTCAAAAATCGCTAAAGTTCTTTTGATGTCATGAGCTTGAATCAGGTGCAATGAGTTCTCTGAAAGTCTGTCCAATTCCTTCTGATCAGCAGTAGCTATCTTCAATAGACACTCTGCGAACTCATCAACATCATCAGGCTCGAAAAGGTAACCATTATCCCCACTGTGAACAAGGTGAGGTAAAGCCATTGCGTTCGCAGCAATTACCGGCCTACCTGATGCCATAGCCTCCATCGTTGCTATCGATTGAAGTTCCGCTATCGAAGGCATTGCAAAGACGGTTGCTCTTTCATATGCTCTTGGCAGCTCTTCTTCTGTTATGTGTCCGAGAAACTTAACTCGATCTGCAATTTTGAGTTGGTTAGCCAAATCTTGAAGATATTTACGTTGACTTCCGTCCCCTGCAATTTCAACCTCAAAGTCAATTTCTTCAGGCAGCTTAGCCATAGCTTTCAGTAAGTTGTGAATATGCTTCTCCCAATCCAAACGACCCAAAAACAAAACTCGAAAAGGTTTATTTGTGGTCGGTGTTGGATTAGCAAACTTACTTGCATCAATGCCACAGCTGATTGCTAGAACATCCTTAATCTTGGCTGCACTTTCAAGCAGTTCAGCTGCCCGTCTGGTTGGTGTTGTTACGTGATCATATTTAGCCAAGACAACACCGGTATCACGCCAAAGAATCTTCTTTACTTTACGGTCTAGAAAACCTGGCAGGTGCAAGAACTTCAAAAGGTTCTCAGGCATTGTGTGATTGGTGGCGATAAGTTTGATGCCACGCTCTTTGCCACTTTTAGCTAAAACTCTTCCCAAAGATAGGTGGGACTGGGAGTGAATGGCATCTGGCTCGAAACCATCCACAATGAGGTCAAGTCTCTTCTTCAACGTCATCGGCCAGACAAACCTTAGGGTTGGATGAAGCAGTAGTCGATGACTCTTAAGCCGGTGAACTGTCATTTTGACGCCGTCATGGGTTTCGGTAAAGCTTCCCCAAGATTTTGACGTTGCGGGTGCGATGATGTGAACATCGTTGCCGTTTCTTACCAATCCCCCAGCTAAACGCTCAGTAAAGCGAGCAGCACCGTTTATGTCTGGCGGAAAGGTGTCGGCGGCAATCAAGACACGAAGTGCTTGACCTGGATGACGAATAGATTGAGCCAAAAGAGGAAAAATCCTTTACTAAAACTGGGATAGCTCAAGTTTAGCCTAGGTATTACGCCTCAACTCTGGGTGGACTTTAGACAGTAAATAAACGCCGATCACCGCTACCGTGCCGCTAGCAATGAAGCCAAGCATTATGCCAAAAGGTGCATTCATAGCCTCATTGAGAACTATTACACCGATGCTAACTGCAACTAAAGGATCTATAACGGTTAGCCCGGCAATTACTAAATCTGGTGGCCCCGAGGTATAAGCATTCTGCACGAACCAACCACCGAGAAAAGCAGCTGCCAACATCGCTACTAAAGCTAGTATTGTCAACCCATCAGTTACCAGCTCGAACTGCATAGAAACTAATCTGTTGAAACCATCCTGATTAAATAACCTTTTGAATACAACTTTTGTTAAGGTTGCGACAAATCCATAAAGGACTCCAGCGCCAACAATAAAAGTTAGCGGTTTGAACTTTGCATTGCTGCGCAACAGCGCTAAACCTAAAACCGCAGCCAAAGATATGACTAATGCAAGAATCAACATGAGGGCAGAATCATCAATTTCTGGTTCCACTGCAACATCGTGGGCCAGCAAAACGAAAACACCTAGGCCTGAGGTACAAATTGCGATAGCTGTTATCGATGCTTTATTCAATTTGGTTTTAGTTACCCTGGCATTCAGGATTGCTGTGATTACCAAAGCTATTGCGCCAATCGGTTGAACAACTATTAATGGAGCCAAAGTAAGCGCAGTGAACTGAAGCGCTAAAGCAAAAGTTGAGATAGCAGCACCTGAAAGCCAATAAGGATGCTTG
>JBEGRI010000019.1:0-11275 GCA_041180525.1 Actinomycetota bacterium
GATTGCATGTTGAACGCTATCTATAAAGCCACTATTGATAACTATTCGTATTTATATCCAGATGCTCACAATCACGGATCAACTTCTGGGATAGAGGCGACCAAGTCAGCAGTGCAATGGATAACAGGTTTGAAAATAGATGCCTATGTACTCATAAATATGCGCAACTTCGCAGGTTTGATTGACGCCATAGGTGGCATAGATGTAACTGTGAAAAAAGCGCTACCGATCGGTGGACAGCAAGATTGCTACCCGTCCAGCCAACCGAGCGACCCAGCAGAGCAAGCCAAATATCGTGATGGCAGTTACTGTCCAGATGTGATGAGCTGGATTGAAAAAGGTAAGCAACACATGGACGGTAGAACTGCACTTTGGTATGCCAGGAGCAGACATAACACCAACGACTATGACCGCATGAAGCGACAGCGCCAGGTTGAAAACATTGTCTTGAAAAAGATTGATTTGACGACCTTGTTGTTCAAATTCGGTGCGGTAGCTGGTGCCAGTTCAAAACTAATTCGAACTGACATTCCAGCTAGCGCTGTTCCAACCCTGATTGATTTGGCTTTCAAGGCTAAAGCTAAAGGTATTCAGGCTTTGCCGCTTACCAATGCGGATGATTCTAGAATCAACGCCAGCAATCCTGATTACTGGTTGATAAGACATAAGATTGCTCAGAAAATCAAAAAGTATTCTTAGGTAATGCCGAACTAGGCTAAGTAGTTTTTTGGCTGGCAAAAGTTAGTCTAAATAATATGAAAAACTTCAAAATCCTTGTAAGCGCTTTGGTTTTAGGCTTGGTACTCAGTGGTTGCACTCTGCTTTATCCAAACTGGGGTAAGCCAACTGATTCACCTAAACCAAGCGATTCAAAAACTTCAACTCCAACAGACTCACCGACAGATTCAACATCACCTGATCCAACAGACACCAACAAAGGTGTTGCAACGATTGAGATCATGGATTCCTATGTTGATAATGCCAATGGTGTTCTTTCTGTCATAGCGCGGGTGACTAACTTCTCTGAAGACGGTGGCACCTGCACACTGACTTTCAAGTCAGGAACTAAATCTCAAAGTGTCACCGTCAACTCGGAATCTAATGCCGCCAATACTCAATGTCGCGCCATGGAAATCCCGTTGAGTAAATTACCAGTTGGGGCAGGTAGCATAACGGTCACCTACGATTCAGCTAAAAATCATGGAAGCTCAGATTCAACTCCGGTTACTATTCAGTGAGAAAATCTAGGTCAGTTAGATTCTTAGCCAAGGCACTCTCAGTGCTTTTGGCTCTAATTGGCCTAACCGCTATCACCGAAGCTCAAGCTTTAGATGGCAACAAGTTCGACCCTGGGCTAATCATCAGTGACAGTGTGTTTTTTGATTTTGGCACCATGAGCGTTGATGACATTCAACGCTTTTTAGAGTCGCAAGTTCCGGTCTGTAAATCTAAATCGACCGGCATGCCATGCCTTCGAAACTATAAAGCCGATACGCCTGAAAAGAGTGCTGACCCAGGTAAGTGTGCTTATATGCCGGCAAAAACTAACATTTCAGCCGCTCAAATGATTTATGACATTTCAAGGGCATGCGGGATTAATCCAAGGGTTTTGCTGGTGACTTTACAAAAAGAGCAAGGTTTAGTTCAATCAACTATTCCATCTCCGTATATGTATCGAGCGGCGATGGGCTATGGTTGCCCCGACAGTGATCCAGGTATTTGTGGCAAAGTTTGGGTCGGTTTATTTAACCAGTTGTATAAAGCTGCTGGGCAGTTCCAATGGTATGGAGATCCGAACGGTTCGTTCACTTATCTTCGCCCTGGTAGACAAATCTCTATTGATTACAATCCAGATTCTTCTAAGCAGTGTGGTAAAAAAACCTTCACACTTAGATCGCAGGCAACAGCAAACCTCTATTACTACACTCCCTTTACACCTAACGATGCAGCACTAAGAAATCTCTACGGGATAGGGGATAGGTGCTCTGCCTATGGAAACAGGAATTTCTGGCGCTTTTATTGGGATTGGTTTGGAAGCCCCATCGGTGGTGGCTTCCTGCTAAAGAGTTCAACCAGTGATGTTTATTTCATTTCTAATGACGTCAAATATCCTTTGGCTGATCCAGGCCTTGCCGATGATTTAGCTCCACTCGGGCCTCTCGGTGAAATTTCTCAAGACTACTTGAACTCATTCCCAACTGGTATCCCAATGACCAGAATTGTAAAGACCCCAGCTGTTAATGGAACCAGTGTTTACTTCTTTATCAGTGGGGGAAAGAAATATGTCTTTGCCAACTGTGATCAGGCCACCAACTTTGGTTTGGATTGTAATAATGCTGTTGAACTAACCCGAGTGCAGCTGGATGCTCTACCAACCGGAACTTTTAGACCAGATGTGACTGCTGTTGTGAAGAGCGTTGCCATCGCCCCAGCGACACCTTCGTATTTCTTGATTTCACCAACCAAGAAGTATCCGCTTGATTGCGCTAAGGCTTCAAACCTAGGTGTAGATTGCACCAAGGCAACACAGTGGACTACGGCCCAACTCAATGCCTTACCTACAGTTCGTCTACCACTTTCTAGCCTCGGAATATCTGCAATGCTGAAAAATGCTGATGGAACCAGGGTATTTATTCAAAATGGACTAAAACGAGAAGTCTTAGATGATGCCTCACTTAGCGCTGCTGGCATTCCTGATACTGCTCCATCACCACTGGAACTCAGCGACTTCAATTACCTTCCTTGGGGTCCACCGCTTGCCCAAGACGGGTCTCTTTTTGTCAACAGAGCTAGCAATAGAGAAGGCTTGATAATAAACAATGTCTTTTACGATATTGATCCTGCTACAAGAAGCGACATCGATTTCACTAAGTGGTTTAGCCAAAGCTCTGGAAGTTTAGGTCAAGACGGATTGAGTGCAATACCAAATACTTCGGTAATCAAGTCTTTGGTTATAGATGACAATGAAGATAAGTGGTTACTTTCTGACGTTGGAAAGATTAAGGTAACCGATACCAATCAATGGGCCGCTCAAGCAGTTGCTTTACCTAACGTGCTTTTAGAAAAATTCCCTACTGTTGCAGATTCGACAATTAACGGCTTCAACTTCATTCAGGTTAAGGACCAAAAAACTATCTACTTGCTTAAAGATGGTTTAGCTCGACAGACATTTAATGCTGCCGACCGAGTAATCCTCGGAAACGGAATGGTAGATCAAAACACGATAACTGTTAGTCCCTCAGGTTTTGCTTTTATGAGTAAAGGTGTGATGGTGCTACCTGCTGGCCTAGTAGTAAAGAACAGGTCAACCGGAGTTGTTGGCATTATTGATGGCGCTAATCGCATGGTGACTCTGGATCAAAACTCAGTCAAATTAAAGCTTCCTGAACCTCGAGCGCTAACTAATCTCCAGTTGCTTGGCTATTCCAAACAGGAGGTTCTTGGTCCTTATAAAGTAACTTGCGGTGGCCAGATATACATTGCGGCCAATGACCTAATCTATGAGGTTCCAGTTAGTGTTGCCAAGGATTTCCCGATGCGGTCAACTTCTCTAAGCGATGCAAGCTGTTCTCTTCTAACCATTACGGATGTCAGCATGGGGCACTACCTAGGGACAAAGACCACAGATAGCAAAACGGGGAAAGTTAAATTCAAGGCATACAAGATTTCTAAGGGCAAGCGCTACCCGTTCAAGACTCTTGCCGATTACAAGCTAGATAACATTGCAGAGCCACCGCTGGTCTTCGTTGATGAGAGTTTCCTGGCAAACCTGCCTTTAGGCAACGAGATTGATTTAGGGGGAGGAGCAAAACCATCGCCAGAACCTAAACCAACCCCAAAACCTAAGACATACACGATTGTTGCTGGTGACTCGCTAACGAGCATCGCGGTTAAATTTGGCACCACCGTTGCCAAGTTGATGGCTGTGAATGGAATTGTCAACGCCGACCGAATACGTATCGGTCAAGTAATTAAGTTACCTTAGGTTGACCCTGCGCTTGGGTCTAGCTCGAAGCTGATCCAACTGCTTTATCTTGCTGGTGTTTGTATTATCTTCTAAAAACTCTTCTGGGTCGTAAACCTTGACCGCGATAAGTATTAGAAGCATCATTGCCGATTGGATTAGCAGTCGAGATTCAGTTACACCCCTGACTAATTGAGTAATAAGAATCAGGATCGGCCATAAATACAGTGCATTACTGTGATGAACGCCTAGCTTCCAACTCTTGATAAAGGTCCTAACCAGAAGCGTTACAAACAAAATCAAACCAATCGCACCAAGTTGCAACCACAGATCAAGGTAAGCATTATGTGCTTGGTAATATTTTTCTCCATTGATAACTACCAGTCCCTCGAACGGGTGGACTCCAGGAGCCCAAGCCCCGATGAAACCCCAGCCTTCGAATGGTCGTTGGGATATCAACGAGAGGACATTTCGCCAAATGTCGCTGCGATGAGTCATGTCTGGGCTTTTTCCTAGAATTTCAAAAACTGGCCTTCGAAAAACTAAAACGAAAAACATGGCTATGCCGGCAAGCGACCAAGCGTAGCGATAGTAACGATGTCTAATCTCTCGTGGTTTGCCTTCAGCTAGGAGACAAACTACTGCTGCAAGTAAAACCGCAATAGTTGCAAAAATCATTCCAGCTGATCGCGAAACTAAAAGCATACAAACGCTAGCCACTAGAGAAAATATCGCTAACCAGCGTTTATCTTTTCTAAGCGCTGTTTCTATGGCAAAAATAATTACACCCATTAAGGCCCATGCTGCGAGGTAATTCGCATTACCTAATAAGCCCTGAATACGACCACCATCAAATAGGTGACCACTAACCGCCAAAGGTCCTTTGATTTCCGGCATGCTTGAAGGCGCAAGGTTAGCCAGGATGCCTTTGAAGCTTGAGGAGATAAGTTCTATGGCAAAAGAGCTAAAGATAATCACTCGGATAGTGGTGGCTAGCATGAGATGTATTTCACGCCAGCTAAAGCTTGCGGCAAAAAATAAGGCAATTAAGACAACGCCGAATTGAAGGCTAAAACTGATAGCAGAGTGCAGTTGGTAGGCTGACCAGAAAATCCCACCGAGCATCAGAGCCAATAACAAGGTAAGTTCTATCGGAACCTGTCTGATGATTCTTCGCCAGTCAGTTTGAAGCAAGCAGTATCCAGCGAGAGCGACTGTGATAACCCCGAAACTAAGCCAGGTGATCCAAATTGGATTAGGGCTTAGGTAGTGGCCGAGAAAGAGTGAGTCTCCGATAATCAAAAAAGCTATCGCCAAGTAGGCAACGCCTTTAGCTAATTTGGATTGCTCAATCGTTCTTTTCATAGGTGATTTCAGTCTAGAGAAAAAGCGCTGGAGACTAGGTCTTGAAGTTAGGCTTAATGGGTGCTGCTGAAACTAACTAATCAGGCTCAAGACTATGCTTGGGGTTCAAAAACCCTAATTAGCGATTATTTCGGTTTACCAGCTACAGGCAAAGAGATGGCTGAAATTTGGTTTGGCACCCATCACATGTCCCCAACAAAGATTGTTGGCAGCGACCAGACTTTAGCCCAGGTGACGGGAGAGCCACTGCCTTATCTTTTGAAGATTTTGGCGGCTGATGCCCCACTTTCAATTCAGGCACATCCCAACCAAGAACAGGCGATTATGGGTTTCGCTGAAGAAAACTCTTTAGGGATACCCCTTGATTCTCCTGCAAGAAATTACAAGGATGCTCTGGCTAAACCAGAGATGTTGGTAGCTCTTAGTGAAAGTTTTGAAGTTTTAGTTGGTTTTGCCGACCGCAGAGTTATCTCTGAGCGATTTCAAGAATTATTAGAGGTCGGGGCAAGCAAGCAGGTTTCGCAAACCCTTGAAACATGGTTGGGTTGGCTTGAAAGTGAAGACGGCATAGAAAAGACCTTCTTGAGCACTCTTGGTGTGACGCAGGAAATAGTCGCAGAAATCGTCGACCTGGCTGAGCAATGTCCTGCCCTAGTTGACCTAGTCAGTTTTCTAAACGCCCATCACAACAATGATCCTGGCGTTGTCTCTGCTTTGATGCTCAATCACGTCAAACTCAATAAAGGTGAAGCTGTGTTTGTTCCGGCTGGAATGCCTCACGCCTACCTTTCTGGTCTAGGCGTTGAAGTTATGTTGGCCAGCGATAACGTGCTTAGAGGAGGGCTAACCAAAAAACATATTGACCTAAAAGAACTGACTAAGGTTTTGGTTTTTGAGGCCACCGAGGTTTCGCCGGTTTCGCGCATCAAGTTAGCTGAAGGGCTGGCTAGATTCCAGATCCCTGTGACGGAGTTTGATTTCTATGACGTAAAGCTGGGTGAGGGGAATTTGTTGGCTGATTTGAATCTGCCAGGGGCTGGAATATTGCTTAGCACGGCTGGATCACTGCTTGTTTCCAACAGTTTGGGCGAGTCTGAAACCCTAAAACTAGGGGAGGCAGCCTATATTTCGGCAGATGCGAGGCTTTTCAGTCTTAGTGGCTCAGGTGAAGGATACCTAGTCATAAGCTCTAAAAAGAGCTAAAAACCCCGAAAATTCAAGTATTAAGCCTTGATAACACTTTATTCACAAGCCCCTTTTGGATTTGACTTTACCTAAGTTACATGGATGTAATTACAAAAGTGAAATACGGCCTTACTTGCGCGGCCGGTTCGAGAGGATTTTGATGAGCCAGTTTGACGATGACAAAATGAAGCCCGCCGATGACTGGTTCATCGACCCATTATTCATCAAACGTTTTATTGGCGTAGACCCAAGTTCAGACACTCATCCTTTGGCTTGGCAGCAAGATGCAATTTGCTCTCAGACAGATCCAGAAGCTTTCTTCCCTGAAAAAGGTGGCTCAACCAGGGATGCCAAGAAAATTTGCTCCGGTTGTGATGTTCGTCAACAGTGCCTAGATTACGCGTTGGCCAACGATGAACGTTTCGGCATCTGGGGTGGATTGAGCGAGCGTGAACGTCGCAAGCTAAAGCGACGCGCCTAAGCCTGAAGGAGACCACAGCATGAGTTTGCGTGTGGTGACGGTTGTAATCTCACACGATCAGCCGACGTATCTGGCTAACTGTCTTGAAGCAATCGAGAAACTAAGTTTTCGACCAGAGCGAGTTCTGGTTTTAGACAGCTCAACACAACCCGAGGTTCAACCTATTCTTGATGCTTTTGCAAAAAAATCTTCCAATCATGCAGTGATAAGTATTGAGGGACAAGCTAACTTTGCTGAGCTAGCCGCTCTTGCCATCAAACAAGCTTTGACTGGTTATGCAGATTTAACAGATGTTGCCATATGGCTGTTACACGAAGATTCAGTACCGGAAATTCACTCTCTAGCCGAGCTGGTTAGAACCTTGGAACTGTCTCCGTTGGTAGGTATTGCTTCACCTAAGCAGCTGAGTATAGATAATCCAAAGTTGATTGTGCAGCAAGGTCTGACTATCACAAAGCGTTTTAAGCCATTCTCGATAGTCAGCGATGAACTAGATCAAAAGCAACACGATGGTATGAGCGATGTTCTTGCTGCAAGCACTAATGGGATGTTAATTAGGGCAAATCTTTGGGCCGAGCTTGGTGGCTTTTCATTAACTGCACCAGAGTTGGCTAGAGACATAGAGTTCTGCATTCGAAGCCATCACGCCGGTTTTAGGGTTGTCGTAGTTCCCACTGCCCGAGTCAGGCACGCCGAGTTAGCCATTCACGGTAAGCGAGATAAGCATTGGTTGGGTGGTTCCACCAAATACGCCCTAGCCAAGGCAACCAATCATCTCAGGCTAAGTCAACTTCCCATGGCGCTATCTCTTCTTTACTGGCTAGCGCTGCCGGCTATCTCAGTCCTGCAGATATTCTGGTTGATGCTGGTTAAGCGTCCAGATAGAATCTGGCTGACTATTAGGGCTAATTTCTGGGCATTCTTCACCTTGAGGTCACGAGTAAGAGACCGCCATGGACTTTCTAATTCAGGGATTAGAAAGCTTTTCGCTAGCAGAGCTCAAGTAAAAACAAGAGCCAGACAGGCTTTGGAGCATGTTGAGCAAGAACTAAATCTCGCTAAGTTTGAGCAAAACGAAGAAACTGTTTCGACAGGTTTAGGCTTTGCCGCAAGCGGTGGGCTTTGGATCATGTTAGCTCTGGCTGGCATCTCCTATGCATTTTTCCCTATCGGGCAAGCGCTCACCGGTGGCTTAGCTTTACCACTGAGCGACAGTTGGTTGCAGTTATTTGCCAACACAGGTTCGAGTTACCAACATATCGGTCTTGGACTTAACGCTCCAAGCGATCCTTTTACCTGGGTGCTACTAACCATTGGCTCCATAACTTTTTGGAACCCTAATCTTGCTTTGACGGTGCTGTTGTTTATGGCTAAGCCATTAGCTTTCTTTGGTGCTTGGCGTTTAGTTTCTCTGGTAACTCGAAGTGCAACGGTACGTATTTTTATCGCTCTGGCTTACACCTTTATCCCAGCTCTGAGCTTGGCTCAAGCTGAAGGCAATTACCCTGCAGTTATTTTCAGCATCACGCTGCCCTGGCTGTTATTCAGTCTTGCTCGTTCAGCACGTATCGGACTGAGTTCTTCTGTCCGCTCTGTGGAACAAAGTTGGGCTTGGCTAGGAGCATCAGCGCTGCTTCTGGTTGTTGCTGCCAGCAGCGCACCAAGCGTCTTGCCACTACTTGCCTTACTTCTTATTGCTTTCGCTATTCAATTGAAGACAAAATTTACAAGAGCTATTTTGATCACAATTCCGACCTTGGGAATCCATTTTCCATATGTGATTTTCCAACTTATCGAAAATAAGCAACCTTTAGCTTTACTGGCAGATCCAACTATCGCTTTGGCTAGACAACAGAAAACCTTGTTGCAGGCAGTTGCGACAGATTCGGATTACGCGAAGTGGGCAATTCTGTTGCTAGCAGTTCTGGCAATAATTTCACTTCTAACTAAAGCAAAAGCAGTTTTCACTATTTGGATTTTTGCAACTCTTTCACTGATCAACCTCTGGTTTATATACTCAGTGGACTTTACTTTCGGCGGTTTGGGTTCAATCTTCTTGGTTCAAAGCGAAGGGGTAAAGGACAGCGAAGCACCATCAGTTATGGCCATTTCTATACTGTTATTGCTCGCAGTTGCCTTATTGCTTGGATCTATTTCTAGAAAATGGCTGCAAAGAGCATCAGCCTGCCTCGTTCTCGCTGCTTCCTTTTCCTTGATTGCTTTTAACCTAATTACGCCAAATCAAGTCAAATTCAGTGAAAGCCGCAACCTTCCTGCTTTATTTACTGCTCAAGCTAATAACGGTAGTGAGCTTAGGCTCTTGGTGATTACAGCTGAAGCCGACCAAAACTTTAGAGCTGAAGTGATTAGACGTTCTGGTCTTAGGCTAGATGCACTTTCCACCGCCTATCGAATGAGTGAGCCTAACACCAATCGTGCTTACCCAGGTAAGCAAGAACTAGCACTACTAGTGGCAAACCTTGTTTCAGCCAATGGCCAGAAACTCACCGAAGCTCTAAAAGCAGTTGGCGTTGGATACATCTTGGTGCCTAATCAAAGCAATAATGGTGAAATTCAACTCGCCTTAAATACCGCAGCAGAGTTGGATCAAGCTGGAACAACTGAATTTGGACAATTGTGGCGAGTGAAGCACCCAAACGAAATATTGGCTGATAATCAAAGTCGATCTTGGAGTGTTACTAAAGCGATTCAACTATCAGTTCTGATTGGTTTTTCATTACTTGCATTACCAACAGCCAGAGGACGCAAACGAAGAATCAGCAATGATTTAGCTCCAGAACAGGAGCAAGAATGATTAGGATACTAAGATTTGTTCTCTTCGCCAGCCTGAGCGCAATTTTGGTTTTGATTCTTCCGAATACGGTTTTGCTGAGCACCCAGAAGCAAAGCAGTGCTGTTTACCCAGTCAAAGCAAAAGATTTACAACTGGTTTGTAATGGACCCATGATCCTAGCTGGTGGTAAAACTGGAACCTCAGTCACATCTTTTAGGCGCCTAAAAACCGTTGGAGTTTCAATTGGCTATTCGGCAGCGCCTGAAACAACTCTGCGGATTTTTGGGACAAGTAGCGTAGTCGGTTACTCGGTCCGCCAAGATTTATCTGCTTCTTTAGATAAGTCAGGTTCGGTAACTGTTATTGATTCAACTGGAGCAACCGCTCAAGGATCGGCACTATTGACTGCAAGTCAATTACAGTTGGCAACCGATAAGCAGATTTCTGGTTTACTCGGAGCACCGTGTCTTAGGCCACAGTCCGAGTTCTGGTTTGTTGGTGGTTCAACCAAAATTGGTCGTGAAGCATTGCTGGTAATCAACAACCCGTCACCGGTGGATAGCACAGTTGACTTAGAGATTTACACAGAAAACGGAAACTCTCATGCCGCTGGTCTAACCGGCATCTCAGCTCCCAGTGGAAAAACAACTCTGCTACCGCTATCAAGTTTTGTTCCGCAGTCAGGTTCGATAGCCCTGCATCTAACAAGCCACGGCGGTTCGCTGACAGCCCTGGTTCAACAGAAAACGGTCAGAGGTATCTCTGCTAATGGTGCAGATTTTATTGCCCCGAGTGAACTGCAAGCCAAGACTGCTGTCTTCCCCGGAATTCTGATTCGTGGTGCAACACATTCAGCAAAGCTCCGTTCTATGAACAGCAAGTTCAGCGATGTGCAGAACATTCTTCGCGTTTATGTTCCAGGTTCCACGGACGCTAATTTAACTCTTCAGGTTTTAGGAACTGACAGCGATACTTTTGGAACAGTTCTTTCAGTAACAGCACCGGCTGGCAAGGTCAGCGACTTTAAGATAGCTGGCCTAAAAGACGGTAACTACTTTGGCTTTATGCAATCTGATGTTGAAACTCGTTCATCAATCAGATTAGTTAGATCAAATACCAGTGGGGATGCTTACACGGACTTCACTTGGTTGAATGCAACTGAACCTTTCACAAATCCAAGATACGTCACAGTTTCTAAAGCTGGGATTTCTAAACTTTCCCTGGTAAACCCAAGTAATAAACAAACTAAGGTAACTCTTAAGTTTGGTTCAGAAACTCTCAACGTCAACATTCCAGCCCTCAGTGAAAAAGTTATTGCGACTCGAGCTGGTCTTGCGGTTGGAATATTTCCAAGTGACGCTGCTATTCACGCCAATTTATTGGTTGATGTTAAAGGAAGAATCGCCGTTATTCCGGTTTTAGATCAGAAAAATATTTCTGGTGAAGTTAAAGTGAGTGTTCACTAATCTTCATCAGAACCAAAAAT
>JBEGRI010000020.1:0-11003 GCA_041180525.1 Actinomycetota bacterium
CTCATCAAATCTCGCTTTGATTTCAACTAGGGCGAGCACCTGTTTGCCAGCCTTGGCTGCACTGATTAGAGCATCGACGATTGGCGAATCACCGCTGGTGCGGTAAAGCGTCTGCTTGATAGCAAAAACCTTTGGATCTTTAGCGGCTTGCTCTATGAAGGACTGGACACTGGTTGAGAAAGACTCGTAAGGGTGGTGCACTAAAACATCCCTAGATCTCAGGACGCTAAAGATGCTCAACCCCTCATCGCTAGCTGTTTTCAGATAGCGATTGGTTACCCGGTTATGCGGCGGGTAATGCAGTTCTTGGCGTTTCATGGCAGCGATGTCATTCAGACCAGTGAGGTCAAGCGGACCAGGAATGTGATAGACATCCTCTTCTTCGATATCTAACTCTTGTTTAAGTAGGTCTAGAACCTCGTTATCCATGGTTTCCGAGACTTCAAGGCGAACTGCAGGGCCAAATCGTCTTCTGGCAAGCTCTGCTTCCAAAGCCTGCAATAAGTTGTCTGTTTCATCCTCATCAACATCAAGGTCTTCATTTCTGGTGACTCTGAAATTGTGGTGCTGCAGAACTTGCATACCCTCAAACAGTGAGCCGAGATGCTGGCCAATTAGTTCTTCTAGAGGAATGAACCTAACCCCAGCAGAGGCACCAGGCACTCGAACAAATCTAGGCAAAGTTGGGGGAACTTTAACCCTGGCAAAAAGCTTGCTGTCATTATCGGGATGCTTGACCATAACTGCGATGTTCAAAGACAAACCAGAGATGTATGGGAATGGGTGTGCTGGATCAACTGCTAGAGGAGTTAAAACAGGAAAGACTTGTTTGCGATAGTAGTCGGCTAATTGCTCCCGCTCGCTATCTTCAAGTTTGTCCCAAGTTGTGATGTTGATTCTATTGGCTTCTAAAGCAGGTTCGATTTTCTGCAAGAACAAGTCAGCATGCCGCTTTTGCAGTATGTGAACACTTTTACTTATCTCGGTTAATACTGCAGCTGGCTCTAAACCACTGCTTGCAGTAACAGCTAAACCAGTGGCCATTCTGCGCTTGAGACCAGCAACTCTAACCATAAAGAATTCATCTAGGTTAGAAGCAAAAATACTTAGAAAGTTAACTCTTTCAAGAAGTGGGATACTTTCATCTTCAGCTAGTTCCAAAACTCTTTCATTGAAAGCCAACCACGAAAGTTCACGATCAATAAATCTATTTTCGGGTAGGTCAAAACCACTTGGTGGCAGTGGTATTGCCATGGTTTCTTCGGACATAATTACTTCCTAAACTCCACCGGAAACAGTTTCATTTTCTTCAGCAACAAGATTAAATCGGTATCCTACGTTTCTAACCGTACTAATCAATCCTTCTAGATCGCCTAGTTTAAACCTAAGCCGTCTAATGTGAACATCAACAGTTCTGGTACCACCAAAATAGTCGTAACCCCAGACTTCAGATAAAAGTTGATCTCGACTGAAGACTCGACCTGGGTGTTGAGCTAAGAATTTCAGCAATTCGAATTCCTTGAAAGTTAAATCCATGGGTTCATTATGTATTTTTGCTGAATAAGAGGTTTCATCGATTACCAAACCCGAAGTTTGGATTTTGCCAGAGTCTATTTGGTCTTTGATTTTGGCTAAAGCCAATCTGATACGTGCATCAATCTCGCCTGGACCAGCATGGTCGAGAATGAATTCATCGGCACCCCAGTCACTATTGATTCCCGCTAAAGCTGCTTCACTAACAATTAGAAACAGGGGGGAACTGATACCGGTGTTTTTCAGCATTTTTGCAATTGATTTAGCGTTAACCAAATCAACCCTGGCATCCAGCATCACGATATCTGTCGCCGGAGCATTCAAGATAGATACTGGATCTGGGGTAATAAAGCGAACCTTATGAGTCAATAAAGCTAGGGCAGGCAGGGGGCTGAAGTCGGTTGACTCAGACAGCAATAGCAAATGTGCCAATTTTGCCTCCCTTTTTACTTACTTAATCCTAGTGATTTGAGGCAAGATGGATTTATGAGCAAAGACTGGATTGCCATTGTAACTCTCTGGGTTTTAGTGGCTTTGGGGGCCATACTGGTGACTTTGAACTTCAATCAGGGTGATGCCATCAGAAGTTTTGGCGTCTTGGCTGCCGGCTCCCTAGGTTTGGTGGCTTTGGTTCATTTGTTTTCCTCACATACCAACGGTATTGTTTGGCGCTTGATCTACGTCGCTGGGGGAGCATGGGCCATTTTAGGTTTAGCTGGGCTGTATATATTGTTGACCCCTTAAACTTGTCTCATGCCGTTAGATATATTCTTTTTAGGTCTGCTTGTCCTGGCTGGTTTAGCTATTGGTGCAATCAGCATTCTCGTCCTATACAAACTCTTTAAGGGTCAACGCTAGTTGTTCGTCTTACCTGAAGGTTTACCTATTGAACTAAACCCTTTAGCTTTCCTAGTGGGAACCTGGGAAGGTATCGGTGTTGTTTCAAATAAGTTTCTAAATCCAGAGCAACACTCAGAACAAAAATTCCAACAACGAGTGACCTTCTCCTATGGTGAAGGAAATTATCTTACCTATCACGCAACTGCAAGATTGATTGGTGATGCAACTAATGGCACGAAAGATATCGAACTACCTGCAGAATTAGGTTTTTGGCGCTTAGCTAAACCGGCGGAATCTGCAGATGCCGGTCCATCCGTTTTACCAGGTGTCGGTGAAAGAAAAATAACTAAAGCAGAGGACTTGGAAAGTTATCGAAATGAACGTGGTGGCTTTGATATCGAAGCATCAATCATTCATCCAGGTGGTGCTTATGAGTTTTATGCCGGACAAGTTAAAAGTGGTCGCATCGATCTGAGAACCGTAGCCGGATCACACATGCCGATGCATTTGATTGAAGCTGGCAAAGGTTGGGGGTATGCCGAAAGAATGTATGGAACGCTAAGCAAAGAGGGTGTCGTTAAATTACTTTGGGTAATGGAAGTTGCTTCGTCTGTTCGTGAACCGCTTGTCCCGCTTGTTTCAGTTGAACTTGATCGTCTTAGTTAAAAATGGTTAATCCAATTCAAGACCAAAAAGAATTACTGGCAGGAAATGCCTTTGTTGTCTTAGATAAAAAAGTTCTAATTGTTTCAGGCGAAGAAAGACTTATATGGCTAAATGACATTTTTAGCCAAAAGATAATTGATTTATTACCTGGTAAATCACAAGAAGCACTTTGGCTTGATGTCCAGGGTCATGTTTTGCGAGATATTCATCTAATTGATGATGGCGAGCAAACCTATTTGATTACCTTCAGCAAAGACTTTGATGACTTTGTTAAAGCTCTAGCCAAGATGATCTTCAGGGCTAAAGTAAAGCTTGAAGTCATGGCCGATGTATTCGTGCTAGGAACTTTTAACCAGCCAATAGCCCAATCGCTTAGCTGGCAAGACCCTTGGCCGAACCTTGCTGAAGGTGGTTACCGCTATGGCCAACTCACTACTAGCCCTTGGCATTACTTTGAAAGCTTGGTGTTTTCAAAGCCGTCAGATCTAAATGAAGTTGAGCTAACTACCATCACTGCGTTGCGTATTGCAGCTCAACGGCCGGCTGGTCCAGATGAAATTGATGAGAGGTCGCTACCGCATGAATACGATTGGCTAGCGACGGCAGTTCATCTGGATAAAGGCTGTTATCGCGGTCAAGAAAGTGTTGCCAAGATCCATAACTTGGGGGCTCCGCCAAGAAAACTTGTTTTTCTACACCTTGATGGTTCAGGACATTTGTTACCCGAAGCTGGATCCTCGATAATCTCTGAGGATGCCATCGGCAAAATAACCTCAGTAGCGAACCACTTTGAGATGGGCCCGATTGCTCTTGGCTTAGTCAAACGTTCAAGTAATGCCGAACAGGTTTTTATTCAAACAGCAACAGAGAATATTGCAGCAACAGTCACTGAGATAGTTCCAAGCTCTGCCGGAGGTGTTGTTGATCTAGGGGATTTTAGGCGAAAGCGCTAACTTCATTCCAAGCAACAGTTAATTCTCCTAAGCGCCATCTTTTAGGTTGGTTTTGTATTTGCCAACCTCTAGCAATCAACTCATAACAGCAGGCGATGAAACGTTGCGTAGGTGAGAATACGGCTAAACCGGCATTGGTTTGCCATGCGTTTTCTAGATCAGCCAAGAAACTATGAATCTTTTCACCTTGCACGTTGTGATGAATTAGGGCTTTCGGTAATCGCTCGGCAACTTTAGCTGGAGAATCAAGCCCAAGCAGTCTGAAAGAGAGAGTTAGTGATAAAGCTTTGTTGCTATCCAAAGTTATCCAGCTGGCCAACCGACCGATTTCATCACAAGTCCCTTCAACGATTAGCCCGTTTGGCTGCAATCGCTTTTGCATTATGGACCAGCTTGGGATGACTTCAGCTTCCTCATACTGCCTGAGAACATTCATAGCCCTGATGATGCTTACTTTTTCTTGAGCAATCTTTTCTGGAATTGGGATTTCAAAACCACCAAAGTTGAAGTGTAATCTTTCAGTCTCAAAAGCTTTAGCTTTATTCACCCGCTCGCGATCAATTTCTATTCCCAGCATGATTAGCTCTGGATTAACTTTTTTTAGTCGCTGTTGCAATTCAATCGTGGTAATAGGTTGACTACCAAAACCTAGGTCAACTACTAGCGGATTAGAAATACTTCTAAGTATTGGTAGGTTGGCGATATAGCGGTCAACTCTTCTAAGCCGATTTGGGTTGGTTGTTCCCCTGGTGATGTTGCCTATCGCTCTGCCTAAAACCACAGCTTAAGGCTAACTAGATAAACTTGAGGCTATGGCTCATTACACACTTATTCTGCTTAGGCATGGCAATTCTGTCTGGAATCAAAAGAACCTTTTCACCGGTTGGGTTGATGTTGAGCTCAGCGAGCAGGGAGTAGCCGAAGCCAAGCGAGCAGGTCAACTTCTTTTAGAGTCAGGGCTAAGCCCGGATTTGCTTTATACCTCTAGGCTCAAAAGAGCTATTCATACGGCCAATATTGCTCTGGAAGTTGCTGGTAGAGATTGGATAGACGTCAAGCGTGATTGGCGACTAAACGAAAGACACTACGGTGCATTACAAGGTAAAGATAAAGCCCAAACTTTAGCTGAATATGGCCCAGAGCAATTTCAGATTTGGCGCAGATCTTTCGACGTTCCGCCACCACCAATTTCTGTTGATTCAGAATATTCCCAAGCTCATGATCCCAGATATGCAGATCTAGCTGAGGTGCCTAAAACCGAGTGCCTAAAAGATGTTTTAGAAAGAATGTTGCCACTTTGGCAAGACCAGATCAGTAAAGACATTATCGCTGGCAGAAAAGTTCTAATTACTGCTCACGGTAATTCACTGAGGGCTTTAGTTAAGCACCTAGATGGTATTAGCGATAACGATATAGCCGAACTAAACATTCCAACCGGTATCCCACTAGTTTATGAACTAGATGAAAACCTGAAACCTTTAGTTATAGGCGGCAGATATTTAGATCCCGAAGCAGCCGCAGCCGGAGCTGCTGCCGTTGCTAATCAAGGTAAAGCTTAGGATTCTATTTCAGACCAAGCACCTGTAGTCAAGTAAGCAACCTTCGCTGAAATGTCAACAACGTGATCAGCAAATCTCTCGTGGTAGCGAGATGCCAAAGTCACATCAACTGTAAACATGGCATTCTCTTTCCAGTTAGCACTCAGCACTAAATCAAACACTGAACGATGCAATTCATCGACTCGTTCATCTTCAGCTTGAATGCTTCTAGCTAAATCAACATCTGTGTTGCGAAGCAGTTGAGTTAGCTTTCTAGCTAGAGCAACATCAAGCGCTCCCATTTCGGCAAAGGTCTTTACAAGGTTCTCTGGAACAGCGCTCTCTGGAAATCTAAACCTTGCGATGGTGGCGATGTGTCCAGCTAATGCACCCATGCGCTCAAGCGACGCACTGATTCGAAGAGCTGAAACTAAGACTCTTAGATCTCTGGCGACCGGGGATTGCCTTGAAAGAATGCGGATGGCCATCTCATCGATAGCTAGAGCACGTTCTTCGTTCACTTCAGCCAAAGCGATTGCTTCATCGGCACGTTTTACGTCGCTAGTCAAAAATGCCATCGAGGCTTTTTCCATGATTTCGGTGATGGACTCTGAAAGGTCAACCAGGCGGTCTTGGACCTCGGACAGCTCTTTTTGAAAGATTTCGCTCATTAGTTATTTCCTTCCGGCGACGCTTATAGGGTGTCAAATCCAAGTAAACACTAGGTGAACTCTAGTGAACAGTTGATTAAAAGCCCTTTAGAAGCCAAGTCTAAGGGTGGGAAAATAAGACATAGTTAACTAGGTAAACAGAATTTAGGAAACCATGGTCTCATCACACAAAACCAAGAAGGTTGCCGCCGACGCGGTTGCCTTCCTGGAAGTGCTGGATAGTGCTGGGGTTATCATCACTCATGAAAATGAGGTGCTAAATCAAAGCAACAAAGCGAAGCAAATGGCTTTAGTTGAATACAACAAGCTGACTAATCCAGAATTACAAGCTTTAGTTGACGAATCTAGAAGATCTAAGCAACCGCAGACGGCAGAAATCTGGTTCGCCAGAAATTTGAAATCGCCAAAACAATTCTTGGTTGCTCGAGCAACGCAGCTTAGTGAAGAGCTGATGTTACTTATGGTTGAGGATCGAACCGAAGCAAAGAGGTTAGAAGATGTTAGACGAGACTTCGTGGAAAACATCTCGCATGAGCTAAAGACTCCTATCAGCGCTATTTCACTTTTAGCTGATGCATTACAGGTTGCTATCAACAATCCAGAACAAGTAGCGAAATTTGCTTCAAACTTGCAAAAAGAATCCAAGCGCTTAGGAACTCTGGTACAGAGAATCATTGAGCTATCTCGGATTCAAGCAGGGGACTTATCTAGTGAGGCTGAAGTCTTTGATTTGGGTAATCTAATCGCAGATGCTGTTGAAGAAAATGTCTTTCTCGCTGATCGTAGATCGGTCAAACTCAGTTTCGATTTGACTCCAGGGATAAAAGTTTTGGCGGATGCCCAATTACTAACGACAGCTATTCGTAACCTAATTGAGAATGCAATTTTGTATTCGGATGCTAATGCCCAAGTCGGCATTGGCCTCAAAGACGAAGGTGATTTTGCCGAAATCACAGTTATCGATAATGGCATCGGAATTCCAATCGATCAACAAGAGCGTATCTTTGAACGCTTCTATCGAGTAGATCCATCTAGATCTAGAGATACCGGGGGAACAGGACTTGGCTTGGCTATCGTCAAACATGCTGCTTTGAATCATGGTGGCGAAGTTTCTGTCTTTTCAAGGGTTGGTTTGGGTTCCACTTTCACTTTACGCATCCCCATCTATAAAGAGGAGATATAGCAAATGACTACAGTCCTGGTAGTTGAAGACGATCAGACAAACAGAGAAATGCTGGTTTTCCATCTCAAGAACGAAGGCTATGCAGTGCTTGAAGCTGAAGATGGTCAACAGGCTTTAGAAGTTTTTGGAACTAAAGGCGCAGATCTGATTCTTTTGGATTTGATGCTGCCCAAGCTAAGTGGCAAAGAGGTTTGTAAGACAATTAGGGCTAAATCGGATGTTCCAATCATCATGGTTACTGCCAAAGAAACTGAGGTTGATAAAGTTATCGGCTTCGAAGTTGGGGCTGATGACTATGTCACCAAACCTTACTCAACACCTGAACTTTTAGCTCGAGTTCGGGCACTGTTGCGCAGAAATGGTGGACCTAAGCCAGCTGATAATGGAATTTTGGAAGCTGGGCCAGTTCGCATGGATCTCGATCGACACATTGTTTTCTTCAAAGGAGAGAAAGTGATTATGCCGCTCAAGGAGTTCGAACTACTTGAATTACTTTTGGAGAATAAAAATAGGGTGCTGACCAGAGGTCAAATTATTGATCAAGTTTGGGGTTCAAATTACTACGGGGACACCAAAACCTTAGATGTTCACGTCAAGCGCTTACGTTCAAAGATTGAAGAAGACCCAGCCAGACCAGTTCATTTATTAACTGTTCGAGGCTTAGGTTATAAATACGAGGTTTAGTTACCTAGCTCTGCAACTAACTCTTTGTATTGCGGAATGGAAGCATCTAATACCGGAACATTGAGGGTGATTGAACCATCGACGTTACCAACAGTAATTTCTTCAATAGATCCAGCTTTTACCTTAATTGGGATGTTCAATGGGTTAGAGCCAGAACCAAAATGTATTACTTGGTAAGGCTTAATGCTGAATTGACGCCAAGATTTGTTATTTGAAGCATCGTTATAGGCGATGGCAAATTCAATTGGTTCAGCTGATTCGTTCACGAAAGCGCCAAAGAGAGCTGAATTACTGCCGTTAGTCAAAATCATGACATTTCTTGCCTTTAAAGTTCCCAGATCGCCTTGAGTTCCATCACTCGGTGCATACTCAATCATCGAGGCAACAGGTGAAATCATGTTGCAAGCTGCTGTTCCAACAGCAGTGAGGCTAAGAATTATGGTGGCTAATACAGCGCGACGAAACATTATCTCTCCTGGGGGTTTTCCTTCCTATTCTATCTTTCGAGTGTGTGGTAAAATTGGGGTTTGCGAAGGGAAAGCAATCAATGGAATTCAAAAAAGGCCTTACTGTGGTCTATCCGCACCACGGTGCCGCTGAGATCTTGGACATCAAAAACAAGGTCGTCCGAGGTGAGAAAAAGCTTTACCTGAAACTGAAGGTTGAAGCAGGAAACCTGATCATTGAAGTTCCAGCCGAAACCGCTGTATCCGAGGTAGGCGTCAGAGACGTCATCGATGCCAAGGGTGTTCGTGCGGTTGAGCGCAAACTAAAAGAAGAGTTTATTGAAGAGCCAACCAACTGGTCCAGAAGATTCAAGGCTAACCAAGAAAAGCTAGCTTCTGGAGATGTTATGAAGGTTGCCGAGATTGTTCGTGACCTTTGGCGCAGGCAACAGGACCGTGGCCTTTCAGCTGGAGAGAAGCGCATGCTAGCTAAAGCCATGCAGATTCTTGTGTCAGAACTTTCGCTAGCTCTGAAAGTTGATGATGCTGGAGCAGAGGCTCATATCCTTAAGGTTCTGGCTAAAGGAACTAAGTAATTTAGCCTTAGTTTAGGAGGCAAGCTTTGACTGGCATAGCCGTAATACTTGTCGCCGCTGGGGACGGAAATCGTTTAGGTAAAGGCATCCCTAAAGCTTTAGTTGAAGTCAATGGTAAAACTCTCTTGGAGCATGCCTTAGAAAGAATTTTAGGCATCCCAGATCTAATTCAAGTCGTTGTTGCATCTCATGAAGATCGAGTCGAAGAGTTTGAAAGTATTTCAAGAAAAGTTTTAGCTGAAGACATTCCAGCTCGATTTACCCCAGGTGGCGCATCTAGACAAGGTTCGATTTTTAATGCCCTGCAGCAGGTGAGCTCGGATGCCGATGTCGTTTTAGTGCATGATTGCGCTAGGTGCTTTACTCCAACTCAGTTATTCATCGATGTTGCCAAAGCAGTTCGTGAAACTGGTTGTGGGGTTGTCCCGGTGTTACCGGTTGCCGACACGATAAAACAAGTGAGCCTTGATGTTGTTCAGAAAACTATTGATCGGGAGAATCTTAGATTTGCACAAACCCCGCAAGGTTTTAAATATCAAGAGCTGTTTGATAATTACAAGAACGCCACAGAAGATTACACCGATGACGCTTCTTTGATGCAAGCCGCTGGTTCTGTGATTCATTCGGTCCCTGGTGACTCAAAAGCATTCAAAATAACTATTGCCCAAGATCTTGAATATGCTCAAATACTTTTCGGAGTTAAGCGAAGCGGCATTGGTACCGATGTTCACAAATTTAGTTCAGATCCAGCCAAGCCTTTATATCTTGGAACACTACTTTGGGAGGGTGAACCAGGGCTTGTTGGACATAGCGATGGTGATGCGATTACCCACGCTATAGTCGACGCTTTGCTCTCAGCTGCAGGTCTTGGTGACATCGGCACTATTTTTGGAGTTGACGATGATGAATATGCTGGTGCCAGCTCAAGCGTCTTCTTGACTAAGACTTTGCAACTGCTTGCTGATCGAGGTTTTAGCGTTATCAACGTCTCGGTTCAACTAATTGGCAACCGACCTAAAGTTGCTCCGATGAGAGTAAAAGTTGAACAAGCGCTCAGTGAAATTATTGGCGCACCAGTGAATGTGGCGGCGACAACCACTGATGGCCTAGGTTTCTTAGGGGATTCACAAGGAGTGGCAGCAGTCGCTACAGCCTTGATTGAAAGTAGGCTCTAAGCATGCCTCTAGAGCTTTTTGATTCTAAAGAACAGCGGCTCCGTGAATTTATTCCCCTCACCAAAGGGCATGTTGAGATGTATGTCTGTGGGCCAACAGTGCAATCTGAACCACACCTAGGACACCTAAGAAGCGCCTTGGTTTATGACCTGCTTAGAAGATGGCTGCTAGCTTCCGGTTATACGGTGAGCTTGGTTAGGAATGTCACCGACATCGATGACAAGGTTTTAGTTAACGCTGGTAGTGAAGACTGGCGAAACTATGCCAGAAGAATGGAAGCAACCTTCGATGCTGCTTATCAAGCTTTAGGAATATTAGAACCAACACACAAGCCAAGAGCTACCGAACACATCGATGACATGATTGCACTAACTCAGAAACTTATTGCTAAAGGTCATGCTTATCAAGCTGAAGATGGTTCCGCAAATGTTTTCTTTGATAGCCAATCATGGCCGGAATATGGTTCTCTAACTAATCAAAAGCTAGAGAACATGGAGGGCGAAACTGAAGCCAGTTTTGGTAGGAAATCACCAAACGATTTTGCGCTATTCAAAGAACATAAGGCTGATGAACCTGAAACAGCCGCATGGCAAACACCTTGGGGCTTAGCAAGGCCCGGTTGGCATATTGAATGTTCAGCTATGGCTAAACATTTCTTAGGTGAATCTTTTGACATTCACGGTGGTGGTCTCGATCTTCGTTTTCCTCATCATGAGAA
>JBEGRI010000021.1:0-18071 GCA_041180525.1 Actinomycetota bacterium
CGTTGCCAAATTCCCAAGAATGCCTGGTCTCTAAAATATCGTGTGGTAATAATCCAAGAACAGTCATCTGCTACTCGTACTTCGTTATACCATTCGGAACCAATTGATTCTTTAGGGGTGATCTTCTTAGTTGTCCCATTTACCCAACAGTAAAGACCTGAGCCTGAATCAGTAAATCCCACTGCCGCGCCACTCTTACTAAAGCTTGCCTGACTTGGATTCTGGCCAGGCGTGTTGAGAACTATATAATTGCCGGCTAAATCATAAAGTCTTAGTTCCATGGTGTTGCCAGACAAGGCTTTCACAAGAATTTTGCCGTTTGAAATGCCCTGTAGCGAAATATCGAAGCGGTTTGAAAAATGAGCAATGATTGTTTCCTGTGCGTAGTCGGTACCGCTGTTCACTGCCAAAACCCAAGGCAAGTCTCCCTCTCCAACTTTTGCGCTCCAAGCAACTTTTGATCCATCTGAATCAACTTTGAATTCTGGATACGACTGCATTTGGTCTGTCCAACTCGCATAGTAGCTGGAGCTTGGACCAACTTTATAACTTTCCATGGTTGAAAGTTTCGTAACGAAGTAGGTAAAAAACATGTCATCATCACCAGGAACAACTCCAGAACCAGCTGGGTACTCTCCAAAGAGTCCAGTTGAACCGTCTTGTGATAATCCCAGAGTTTGGATCATGGAGCTTGAAGTCTGGTTGAAATTCAGCGGAGTAGGGGTGAGTGAACCTGGTGAAACCACAAAAGGATTTGGATAACCCGAAGCATTACGCATTTCTGCACCACCTGAACCACCCAGGATTGTTCCATCATCGGCAATAAATGGTTCTTCATACAAACCAGTGTCTACCGAGTTCGGAAATCTAATTCTTCCTTGAGTTTGTTCCGGAAGTTGGACTTCGCTATAAAGCAAAAGATCATTTGACGTGCGAAGAATTACTTTCTCTAGCGTATGCACATTATTTTCTGGTGCTTCCAGTTGAACACTAACTTCGGTTCCTGCTGGACCAGCTGGGAGAAGGACATTAGCTGGAACACCAACTCCCCCTGTTGCGGAAAGGTTGAAATTTGTTGAAGTGCTTGAATCACTAGTTCGAGTTACTTTCATAATTCCAGAACCAGTTGAAGTTAAGTCAACGGGGCTCACCTTGATGCCACTTATAGAGGTAATCTCACCGTTGTATGAATCGACGTTGATAGTCATCTGAGTTTGGGCACTAGTAGAAATAGTGAAATATAAAGGAGTTTCAGAGGCAGGCAAAACATAGTTGTACATCAACCGGCTTTGATCACCAAACAAACATGCTCCCCAAGCCAAAAGCGAACAGGGATGACCAACATCGATCCGCTCAACTTCGTGATTTATCAAACCGATGTTGAACCTCTGTGACCAGTCGAATGCGTTAGTTAGCCAAGAGGAATCAAATAAGAAAGTCACTACTCTAGATTGGTTGCTTGGGTCAAACCTGATGATGGTATCTGATTGGCCATCCGTGCTTGCCCGTATTGTTTTAGCAGTTGGAAGATCCGTTCCTAGGACAGAGGCAGAAGCTGAGATTAGCCCAGCTCCTGAATGAGAGTCCACCCCGGGATCAAACCAGTCGTTTGCCTTAAAGTGATCTAAGACGGAATTGACCATGGTTTCCTTGATAACACCACTTGGACAGGTATCCGAGATTTCACAAAGTTCCCCTGAAGGTAAATACTCGGGATGTTGTTGCAAAAGTAACGCTGCAGTTCCTGCAACATAAGGCGCTGCCATTGAAGTTCCGGCTTTAGTGGTTTCAGGATTGCTCTGCCAAAAACCGCTGTATTTGGTAGATTGGGCCGCTCGAATTCCTGACCCAGGAGCTGTGATATCTATGCCCGCCCTGCCATCACTGGTGGGACCATGACTTGAATATGGTGCTAAGAAATTCCCCAAACGAGTTACTGTTGCTGCTGCAACGGTCACCGCGAACTCTGAAGTTGCAGGGCTGTATAGGTTTGTCGATTTTGTGCCACCGTTTCCAGCGGCTACAGAAACAAATGTTCCCATTGCGACAAGACGGTTGATCAAAATGGATGTGCTATCCAATCCATTTTGTTGACCAGAATTAGTTCCCAGCGATAAGTTCACAACCTTAACTGGATAACTTTGACGGTTATCAATCAACCACTGCAACGCCTCATCAACATCACTCATCCAACCTGAGCCTTCGCAATTCAATACTCTTAGGTCTACTATTTGCGCGCCTGGAGCCACACCTTCCAGCAAAGTATCTGAACCTGCTGCTATGGAAGCTACGTGAGTCCCGTGACCATGCGGATCTAGATAGCCATTATCACTACAGCTTCCATCCTCTGGTGGAGAAGAAAAATCTTCGCGATGAATAACTTTGCTACCGGTCAATCCAACTGCATTGGAATCTACTCCGGTGTCAATTACCGCTATCAAAACACCAGTGCCATCAATCCCCGTTGAATATCTTGTTGCCCTTAGATTTTGGTCAGTGTCATTGATTAGAACTTCTGAATCCCAATAGATTTTCTCTTGAGGTTTAGTTTCATCTGGCTTAGGTAGTGGCAAAGTTCCGGTAGGAAGATTTCTCTCGAACTGTATTCCAGCAACGTCAAGTAAGGATGTTACATCAGCTGCATTCAACTTACCCTTATACAATGCTCCTGAAACATGAGTTAGCTTCGATTCAAGCTTCTGAAAATTAGGGCTACTTTTCCCCAGTGGGTCGATAATCAAATTAGTGTCTAAACGCTTATTAGGATTCGCGTTATAGGCAGCAATATCTGCTTGACTCACACGAGGTAATTTTGGCTCGAACTTGGGCATGCTAATTGGATTTGAACCAGCAATCACCAAAAGGCCAGACAGGCACGCTGTCAGCAACCCTTTCAAGAATTTTCGTCTGAACATTTAGCCTCCGAAACCACTATTGTTCAGACTACGCATAGACTCCTATCCTTCATAGAACAGTAGGAGTCCAGTTACCCAAACGTGATAAAGCTCTATCGCTTTTTTTGAAAAAACTCTTTTAGCAGGTCACTCGATTCGTGCGCCAGGATCTCAGGAATAACCTCTATCGAAGCACCTAGACGCTTATCCCTCACTAAGTCGTAAAGCGAACCGGAAGCTCCAACCCTTTCGTCCCAAGTTCCAAAAACCACTCTGGCCAGCCTGCTGGCTTGAATAGCCCCAGCACACATAACGCAAGGTTCTAAAGTCACAACCAACGTGTGATCGGTCAAACGCCAGTCCCCTAAAACCTGGGCGGCTTCTTTTATGGCCAGAATTTCGGCATGACCTGTCGGATCGGAGAGCAACTCCTTCATATTTCGTCCCCTGGCGATAATTTCACCGGTTGGGGAGACTATGACCGCGCCAACTGGCACATCCCCCGAGGTGTCTAGTGCTATCTGGGCCTCGGTTAGAGCAGCCCTCATATATGGGTCCCAGCTGTTACTCAACGCTTACCTCTTATCTTGTTAGATTTAGCCTATGCGCATACATGTAGCCGACCATCCTCTGATCACACATAAGTTAACTGTACTGAGAGATAAAACCACGCCTTCACCAGTTTTTAGGCAACTAGTCGAAGAGCTGGTTACCTTACTTGCCTATGAGGCAACCAGGGATGTAAAGGTAACCAAGATAGACATTGAAACTCCGGTGGGGCCAACCCATGGCGTGAAACTTGCCAAACCGAGGCCCATCATCGTACCTATTCTTAGAGCTGGTTTAGGCATGCTCGAAGGGATCGTAAAACTTCTACCTACAGCAGAAGTGGGTTTCTTAGGTATTAAGCGTGATGAAGCTACTTTGCAACCTTTTACCTATGCCAACCGCCTTCCAGAAGATCTAACTGGTCGGCAGGTATACATCATCGATCCAATGCTTGCCACTGGTGGAACTTTGATGGATTCAATCGACTATGTGTTTGAACGTGGAGCGACTGATGTCACTTGTATTTGTCTTATTGGCGCACCTGAAGGTTTAGCTGCTGTTGAGGCTCATGTCGGTGATAAAGAAGTGAAGATTGTTCTAGGCGCTTTAGATGAAAAACTAAATGAACATGGATACATCGTTCCTGGTTTAGGTGATGCCGGAGATCGACTTTACGGCTTAGCTGAATGAAAACCTTTCCTGAGAAATCACTGCCAGTTTTGATTTAGCTATAACATTTCCCCACAGTTCAGGTTTATCTTTAGGTCATGAAGACCTATGCACTATTTGATACCAAGTCGGTTGAGCTTATGCTCCCGTCTGGTTTAGTGCATTTTAGCCAGAGAGCGTGTCACTAAACCAAGAGCCAAAATAGCTCAACCGACACCACCACTTCAGCCTTCGGGCTTAACTCAACGCTAAAACTAAGGAGGGATTCAAAAAATGACTATCACTAATAATCCATTTGTTCGCATCAAAACAGAACCTAGAGGTTTTGCTATTTACGTCGGGATCGACGAAGCAACCGCCAAAGCGAATGGAACAACACTTGCTGAAATTGTTGCTGCTGTTCGTCAAACCCTCGAAGCTCAAGTTCCAGGTCTCGCACTAGAATCTTTTGCCGCTGTTGCTTTGGCAAAAGAGGGAACGGTTGGTCGGAACATCGACATCGTTCGCAAAGCCCTAGGTGAGCCCCGGACTGTCGCTGCGCTGAATCAGCATTATGGTCACGAACCAGTAGTAATCGACTTAGCCAGGCGGAAAGTGTATGTTGACGGCCTAGACATCGATGCTACCGATCGTGAACTAGAGCTACTGACATATCTTGTAGCTAATCCTGGTGAAAACATCTCTAGGGAAGAACTGATTGAAGCACTGTGGTCAGACTTAGAGCATGTTGAGGATCGAACCATCGATGTTCATGTTCGAAGACTGAGAGCAAAACTTGGTAGCTATGAAGATATCATCAGAACCATTCGTGGCTCTGGATACCGCTTCGATGCTCACCCTGATGTGCTGATTGAACGCGGATAAATCCTAGACTTGTCAAAGAGAAGTTCTTTGATAAATCTAGGAAGATGAGGTTTAGCTTCAGTGGCAATTCAGCTTGGCTATGATGATTCTCTTGAGCAGCTGGCTAAGCAGTGTATTGAACTGGAGCTAAACACCTCAATCATCCTGATTGATGGTAGGGCATGCTCCGGTAAATCAACCTATGCAAAGCAATTACAAAACTTGCTATTTCAGTTAGGTGAATCCTCACCAAGAGTTTTACATATGGACGATCTTTATCCTGGTTGGGATGGTCTGGCTCAAGGCCCAGATTATCTAGAGCGTTACATCCTCACGCCTCTGCTAAATACTGGCAAAGCTAGTTGGCAGGAGTATGACTGGAATCTAGGTAAAAGAAATACTTGGCGAGAATTCTCAGGTGGAACACCTTTAATAATTGAAGGCTGCGGCGCAATCAATCAATACACTTCATCGGTAGCTCAACTATCTATATGGTTAGAAGTTCCAGAGCAGATTAGACGTGAGCGCTGGTTGCAACGTGATGGCAGTAAGTTTGATGAGTTTTACCAGAAGTGGGCAAGCCAAGAACTAGATTTCATCGCAACCCATCACAGCAAAGATTTAGCTAAATACTTTTACGATTACGAAGCCAAGCTCGAAGACCAGCAACCAAGCTAGCAAGAATAAAGCAACCTGCAATCAAATACGAGGCATTCTTAACCGCTGGAATACTTGCTGAATAATACCCAGCAAAAGTAAGTCCAGTACCCCAGGCCAAAGCTCCGACTAAGTTGGCACTAAAGAACTTGTAATAATTCATTTTCGAAATACCAGCGATAGCTGGAACAAAAACTCTCGCCCAAGGCATGAACCTTGCAATAACAACAGCCCACCAACCCCAAGCTTGAAACAAACTCTCACTCTTAGTGATAGCAGTTTTAATCCACTTACCTTTTCTTTTATCTAGGTAAGGTCTACCGTAATGAAGTCCTAAAGAGTAACCAACCTGATCTCCAAGCCATGCAGCAACACCAACCCCGAAAGCCATCACCCAGATATTGAATTCGCCGCCAGCACAAACCAACCCTGCAGCGAAAACGAGTGAATCACCAGTTATAAAAGGTATGAAAGCGCCTATAAATAAACCAGTTCCTGCAAAAACCAGCCCCCAGACAACTAATGCGAAAACGACTGCACCTAAGCTGGGAAACCAACCAGTTATTTGGTCACTTATAGAAGTCGAAAAATGCATTACGGCTTACCGTAAAGCATGATTTCATCTAGATCCAACCTTGCTCTAGGAGCAATTTCTCTTTCATAAGCAGGACCTTCTAATTGCTCTGCAGGAGCTATCTTGCCAACAGCGATAAGCACCAAAACTTCGATGTTCTCATCTAGTTTCAGCAACTGATGAATCTCATCTTTGACTATGCCACCGATGGTGTGTGAATAAAGACCTAGCTCTTGAGCCTGAATAATCATCATGGCGGCAGCCAAGCCAGCGTCATATTTGCGGCCAATTAACTCAGTGCCATCAGCTTTGTTTTTGGTAACAGCAACAACAAACAAACCGGAAGCATCAGGAGCCCAGGCCTGGTTGAAACCGGTTAGACCTCTCTGGCATAAATCTGCATGCAGTTTGTCGTTCCTGGAAATGTATGCAAAGCGCCAAGGCTGAGAGTTATTCGATGATGGAGACCAACGACCGGCTTCGAGGATAGCTAAAACTTCATCCTGGGAAAGCAGATAATCACGGTCAAAAGACCTAGGCGACCAGCGAGATTCTAAAACGGGTGCAATTGGTGCGGCAGTAACTGCTCTTTTATTTGAATGCATGTTGCTAGTTTAACGCCTCATCAAGCGCCTTCAACAAGCCCTGAACATCACCGGCAGTGGTATCCCAGGAACACATCCAGCGAACTTGCCCGATCCGATAGTCCCACACGTAGAACCAATATTGCTCCTGAAGTTTTTCAATGATTTCTTTAGGCAAAATTGGAAAAACGGCATTGGCTTGAGTCGGATTAGGAACGCTAACTCTGCCATTAGATTTAGCTGCAATCTCGCGAACACCTTTATCTAAAAGGGCGGCCATATTGTTGGCGTGAACAGCATTATCTATAGCAACACCATCCCGAAGCAAAGCTATCAACTGTGCTGAAACGAAACGCATCTTGCTTGGTAGTTGCATACCTGTTTTTCTTAGGAAAGGGATGCTTTTAGCCAGAACTTTGTCATTCAAAACAACTATTGCCTCGGCTGCCAAAGCACCTATCTTAGTTCCACCAAAACTTACTAAGTCAACACCAACGTCAGTAGTGAAAGCTTTGAAAGGTAAACCTAGTGCCGCAGCCGCGTTAGAGAGTCTTGCCCCGTCTATATGCAAGAAGAGATTATTTTTATGAGCAAAGTCTGCAAGAGCTTTGATCTCTTCAGGTGTGTATAAAGTTCCGAGTTCTGTTGTTTGAGTAATGCTAATAGCTGCAATCTGTGCGCGGTGAACTGAACCAATATCAAATAGTTGAGGCTCGATTAGTTCAGGTGTGAGCTTTCCATCTCTGGTTGGAATAGTCCAAAGTTTGATGCCCGCCATTTTCTCTGGAGCACCACCTTCATCAGAGTTGATATGTGCTGTTTCCGCACACACCACTGCTTCCCAGCGCTTAACAACACTAGATAGTGCTGTTACGTTCGATCCGGTTCCATTGAAAACTGGAAATACCTCAGCAGCTTCACCGAAGTGCTCTTTGAAAAGTAGTGCCAGTTCCGATGTTACGCTGTCATCCCCATAGGCCCGCTCGTGACCTTCATTTACCTGCTGCATTACCTCGAATAATCTCGGGTGAACGCCGGCATAGTTATCGCTAGCAAATCCGCGCCAGATCTCACGTGATTCTAAACTCACTTTTTCTTCTTCCACTTAGGACTACTACTAATTTACTCTCGAAACGACCAGGTTTATAAAGTCGATTTCTTAGTTAGAAAGCTTCGAAGTGTTTCTATCAGGCAGTCAGCCAAAAAGCGAATCAGGGTCCTCAGATTCGCCTTTCATTCTCTCGTAATCCAAGACCAAGCACTCAATGTTCCTATCTTCGGCCAAAGTTCTAGCTTGAGGCTTAATTTCTTGAGCGGCAAAAATACCTCGAACAGGAGCTAAAGCGGGATCTCGGTTGAGCAACTCCAGGTATCGAGTCAATTGCTCAACTCCATCTAGTTCGCCTCGGCGTTTAATCTCTATAGCAACTGTCTGATTATTAGAATCCTTGGCCAGAATATCCACTGGCCCTATGCCCGTTGCATACTCTCTTCTAATTAGCTTGCTTCCAACACCAATCAGTTCTATTTGATCAGCCAAGAGTTCTTGTAGATGAGATTCAACCCCATCTTTAATTAGCCCTGGATCTTTACCTAACTCATGGTTGACATCCTCATGGATTTCATAAATTTGAATCCAAAGAATATCCGCAGTTTTAGTCTGCGATACTCGCCAAATTTCTTTGATCCCTAACTCAACTTGTGTTTCATCCGGTTCATGCTTAGAAAAATTACATGGTGGATTCATCCAGTTCAACGGTTTATAGGAGCCAGTTTCACTGTGAATTAGGATGCTGCCGTCACCTTTGAGCATCAGCAATCTTCTAGCTAGCGGAAGATGAGCAGAGAGCCGGCCAGCATAATCAACTGAACAATCAGCAATAACTAAACGCATTAATTCTTTTCGAGCTTCTTTTCTAACTGGTCAATTCGATCAAACAAATGCTCAAGTGCTTTGTCCTGATGATTCAAGTGGGCTTGAATTTGTTGTGCTTCATGAAGCACGGCCTCAGCATCCTTATAAGTTGCCTTAGCCCTTTCTTCAGCTGCATTTGCCTGAATGTTCTGACCAACGATGATTATCGGCAATAGAACTAGTTGGAGAAAAGTTTGGGCTATCCAAGAAACAATTAACACCGGATCACCCTTGGCGATGACTGCTGGAAGCGAGACTAGCGTTAACGTCATAAAAACATAGGCCGCCCACATAGTTCCAACACCTTTAGTGATAGCCAAACCGAGTTTGTTATTAAAGCCTTTAGCTGATTTAGCTAATTCAGGGTTAAGCTTCTTTCTTGCTTCGATGTGAGGCGACTGAACGTATTCAAATTTCTCTTTAGCCATTAGGCTTCAACCTCCAACTTCATCGTTGCTGGCTGGGTGGTCACTGACCGAACCGTAATCTTTTTCACCTCATGCCCCAACTGGCTTTCAACTTGGTTCTTTAGTTGCTCTTGATCTAACTGAATATAATCAGTGGTCAGGGTAAAAACCTGTCTGTTTCTAGTTCTAAAAAGCTTTGGATGATCCACCACGAAGACTGCAACAACCAGAATGGTCGCATAGAGAGCCTGGACTGGAAGGTCAAAAGCAGGGACACCTAAAGTAAGCCCCATAGCCAAGGCCACCAAAAGATAAACAATCTCGTTCCACCCTAATGTTTCCGAACGTAACCTAAAAATAGAAATAACACTAAATAAAGCAAAACCAACACCGATTGAAATCGTGAAAGTACCTAGAGCGCCGCCTAGGACGAAAAGAGTCATGTTGATAAGTGAGATAGCGACAAAAACATCCCTACGTCTGTGTCTGCGGTAAAAGAAAACGTAGGCCAAAAGGTAAAGCAGAACCAAATCAATGCTCAGGCTGATTAGAAGTAAAGGATAGTCAATTGGGGTCACAAGGTTAGACTAGTGGAAATGAGACAAATAACGCGGTTTGCAGCTATCGCTACTATGGGCATAGCCCTTATAGCTGGTTCTATTGCACCAGCTCTGGCTCTAGCAAAACCAACTTTGGCAGACATATATAATCCACTCAAGGTTGTTAAAGCCGAACTAACCTTGCCTCAAACCTCAGTTGATTCACTTAATAATCAAGCAACGCTGACTACTTATGTACCTGGCTCTGTTGCCTTCAGCGTCGATGGCAAATCATCTGGCTCGATTGACATCAAAATTCGCCTAAAAGGTTCCACTTCACTGTATCCACTGGATGAAACCCCTTCATTCAAAATCAAGTTCCAAAAAGACGCTGCCGGGCAAGGCTACCTCGGGCTAAACCGTATGACCCTAAATGGTATGGTTCAAGACACCAGTAAATTACATGAATATGGTTCATACCTGATGTTTAACAGCATGGGGGTTCCAGCACCTAAGACAGGTTGGGTTTGGTTAGTAATCAACGGTGTTGATAAAGGCCTTTTTGCAAACATAGAACAGCCCGATCAGGTGTTCATGCAAAAGCGTTTCAAAGACATAACCCAACACATCTATGAAGGCGTATACTTCGAAGACTTTAACTTCGGTAACTCCGACGGTGATAACAAGACAGGTTCATACCTAGTCGACTATGGCTGGAAAGTGACTCCTAATAAGAATGACTTATCCAACGCGATAGATTACGTCAACGACTGGGATCCTAAAACTTGGTATACCGGCCTAAGCACTGTTTTTGACCGTACCGAACTAATAAATTTCATAGCTTTAGAAAACTTCTTAGGACACTGGGATGGTTATAGCGGTCCAAACATCAACAACTATTACATCCGCAGTAACACTCGTGGCAAATTCAGTTTCATCCCTTGGGGAACTGACCAAACTTTTGGTGAACACCGTGGAACTAAGGACATCCTCGGTGACAACTTCTACCTGCCTCTAATCTCCGACTCTTCCAAACAACCTTTCAGTGATCGCTATCACAACAGGGGAAGGCTATACACGCAGTGCGTTAACTACTCGGTTTGCCGAACAGCTTACCTTCAAGCACTAAAAGCTATTAGCGCTAAATCAACCAGCATTAATCTGGTTGGCAAAATGAAAGCTGTTGCTAAAGTCATCAGCCCATACATTCAAAAACAATTTAAGTCGCAACCAGATCTGCTCAGAGAAATAACCTCAGAGCAAACGAGGACATACTCTTACGTTCCAACTCGGATTACACAAATATCTAAACTTAACTATGGGTTTTTTGGTTTTGCTAATCAGTAGCAAACTCAGAGCAAAGGATGGTTAGCTCGTTTTTTGCTACGGCAACCAACGTTTGATACTGCTGGATGGTTGCATCATCAACGTTTTCAGAATCTAAAGCCGTGAAAAGATCTCTAGATAGACCAGTGAAGTTACTGAAGGCATTCTTTAAGTGAGTTGAACCCGCCTGCTGCCCATAGAGTGTCAGCTCATTCAGGAAAGTCGGAACCTCTTCATCTGTAGTTGGAACAGCTAAAGCCTTGTAGTCATAACATGCTTGTCTATCAAGTGCTCTAAGGGTTGAGTTATAAGCAAATACTGTTGCCAACACTGCGCAGAGCACGGAAACAATTGCGGTGTAGATCAAATATCGGTTACGTAATTTGCTGGGGACTGAATCTGCTTCCCCACTTCGCAAAACAACTATTGCGGCGAAGACGTTAAGTGCAACGGCTAGGAACGTGAAGACCAAAGCTAAAGCAAAAGTATCTATTTTGGTGAAACGGAATAACCGGAATAGTGCTTGGAAAACCTCAAAGTAATTCCGGTTCGGGAACTTTATTGCAGCTGGGATAGTAACTATAAAAGGAATAAGGAAAAGATAAATAGCTGGAGTCAAAACTAACCAGAATTTAGTCTTTTTGGCTATTTTCGTTGTCAGTAAAACAGCGATAACAATGTTCAAAACCGCAAAAGCGAGATAACTTATTACGATGATTTGAATCAAACTGCGATAGTCATCGTAGGTTGGTTTAGCAATAGCGGACAGGTAGGTAGGCAGAGGAAGCCAATAACTGATAACCCAGAAAAGTGAAGTTGAGCTAAGCAGTAGTAAAAATGAAGCTCTAACGTGTTTTAGACGGTTCAATCTATAAACTCCTCGAATCAAATCTTATATAAGCCTAATCACCACCACCAAAGATGGCAGAATATCCCTAATGAAAGATTTCTCCGACAAAACAGCCCTAATCACTGGAGCCAGTTCAGGTTTAGGCGAAGGTTACGCCCTGGAATTAGCCAAACGCGGCGCCCAAGTGATTTTAGTAGCAAGAAGAGCCGAGCGACTTCGAGCTTTAGCAGATCGCATCAATGGAGAGTTCGGTAGACAAACGGCTACCGTAATTCCCATGGACCTTAGTTCTAAGGAAGCCGCTGCAACACTAGCTAAAGTGATTAAAGGGCGAGGAATACAACTAGACGTTTTGGTCAACAATGCTGGGTTCGGTCAAACAATTTCTTTCATCGACGAAGCAGCGGAATCAATTGCCGCTGAGTTAACCGTAAACGTCACCACCTTGGTTGAACTTACCCATGCTTTCTTACCAGAAATGGTTGAACGCAAAAACGGTGTAGTCATAAACATAGCCTCAACCGCAGCCTTCCAATCACTTCCATACATGGCAATCTACGGTGCAACTAAGTCATTTGTTCTATCCTTCACCGAGGCACTCTGGGGTGAAAACAGAAAAAGTGGTGTCAAAGTTCTAGCTGTTTGTCCAGGGCCAACTGAGACAGAATTCTTTGATGCCGGCGGCTCAACTCCAGCTTTAGGAAGGTTCATCAGAAGCACAGACGATGTCATGCAGTCAACGTTTAAGGCGCTAGCCAAGAGAAAGTCACCACCATTAGTGATTGATGGTGGGATAAATAAGATAACTGCTAACCTAGCTAGATTCTTTACCAGAAGGTTCTCAATCAAACTGGCCGGGGTTGTTATGAACCCCAATAAGAAAAACTAATTTCTTACCGTAATCGCATAAGCATTAGATAGCCCTCGATACCAAGCACTATCCGGTAGATCAAAGCGTTGCCAGCCAGCATTGAATGGATTTATCTCCATGGTTGTTGAGCCCCCACCATCAAGCAGGAAGGCCTCCGTTGCGCCTAAGTTCAATAACCAATGGCCCATTTGATCGGTGCTAGATCCTCCTTGACGCATTCCCATATCAGCTGCGTCGAAACCTCGTGATGAGGTTAGGAAGAAGACCTGCCCATCTGCGTTCCAGCCAACAGCTGTCCTCGGCCGATAATCCTTATTGTGTTGATCACAAACCCAAACAAACTTTCCACCTTGAATCAAGCGGGCTCCCCTACCACCAGCATTTATGAAATTGAAACCGGACTGGCTTCGATAAGACCTTGAGATAGTGACAATGTCGCCTGCTTTGAACTTCAGTGCAACAGTTGCTGCAGCACCGTTAGCTTGGACAATATATCCAGAGTCATCAACTTTGGTGAAATAGCCCTGGCGATAAACATTTTTGATTACTAAATTACCCAAGGAATCGGGTTGGATACGTAGAGTTACCCGACCCGACTTTGTAGTTTCTTTAAATTCAGAATCAAATAGTGTTGCCGAGTTGGAACTAAGGTATGCGTAATTGATTGAGTCAAAATTCAATGTTGTTGTGTTGCTTGAAATACTTCCGTAGGCGTGAACAGAATCTGCTGCCATTCTGGTTTCATACTCTGGTGCACTAGGTAAACTCAGCACCACTTTAGAACCAGCCTTAATAAGTTTTGCAGCTGATGCTGATAGCCCCCTAATCTGCAATACGCTTCCAGCACTTTTTTTAGCAGCATAGCCCTGTGGATATACTTTCAAAACCTTAGCGCCTCGAAAAACGATAGTCACCGATCCTTTAGGTGTCACGTCTTTGAAGAAATCTCCTTTATATAAAACAACTGAATTAGTCCCAGGATTGAGTTGATTAACACCAGTTAAACGAAAAATCTTAGAACCAAACTTCACGTAACCTAAAGACCGATAACCCTTTGAGGGATTCACCTTGTGTTTGACCATGCCTATGACATTAGAGTCACCAGTAGGTGCATAGATCATGTTCGAATCTTCAATCATGGCGCTCCAGGGGCCATTGACATCCAAATAGTCGCCATTGATGCTACCCAAAGCGTTGTAGCTAGTATATGAAAGCATCCTTAAGTCTGCTGTTCGGGGTAATTCCCAGTGCAGTAAGCCAAAGTCAATATTTCTTAGATTGCCCGTAATCAGCGAGACCTTAGTGCCTAAGTTAGAAAGGCTGGCTGACGAAGCATCGCTGCCGGGATACCACTGCCAAGCGCTAGCCGTTGCACCATTACCAAGGTCAACTTGAGCTACCTGATGTGAAGAGGAAAGAGTTGGAGTGCTAAGGCAGCTCGAATTATTAGCGACAGCGTTATTGGAAGTACCAAGTACCAACCCAAGAGAGATGAGACTGGCAAACCCCTTACTAAAAAATCCTCGCTTCACTCTTTTAGCCTAAACTAGGCTCTCGCTAGGCTGAATACCATGAAGTCAAAGTTTCTAGCCGCAGTGTTCATAACTATGAGCATGTTTGCTGGAAGCACCACCAGCCCATCACAGGCTAGCTCCACATTCATTGAGGGCTCAGATCCAGCAGCAGCGATGTTTAATCCACTGGCAGTTGACAGTGTTTCTATGAGAATCAGCCCAGAAGATTTCGAACTTCTAAAAACACCTAACGTCGATTGGAACAATGAGGGGCCTTGGCTTCGCTGCACTCTTTCGGGAACCATCGCCGGACAGAAGTTTGGTCCAATGACTGTCGGGATGCATTTGAAGGGTGCGTGGGGTTCTTGGCGGGACGTTACCAGCAAGGCAGCGTTCAAGATAAAAGTTGACGAATTCGTACCTAAGCAAACTTTGTATGGTCAGAAACTAATCATGCTAAACAACATGGTTCAAGATCCCTCATACATTCACGAAGCCCTGACCTATAAGCTCATGCGATCGCTAAATATTCCTGCCCCACGCGTTGGCTATAGCAAAGTGAAATTAAACGGCATTGACTTTGGCTTGCATCTAAACGTTGAACCAGTCAGCAAGCAAATGCTCAGTCGTTGGGGCATAACCAGTAAGCATTTATATAAAGGGGGGATACCTTACTTTCCAGACTTCGTTCCAGGACACGAAACTTATTTCGGGATTGAATCGGGTTCAACTACAGACATTTCAGACATCACAGAACTAAACCAAACTAGCAACTTTGACGGCGATACTTGGTTCGATAAAATTAGCGAAGTAGCTGACATGGAACAATTCACAACCGTCTGGGCTGCAGAACTCTTCGCTGGACACTGGGATGGCTATGCAGATAACCTCAACAACTTCTTCATCAATTTTGATAATTCCGGAAAAGCTACCCTGCTGCCCTGGGGGACAGACCAAACTTGGAATGGAGCTTTAGATTATTTCAGTAATCGAGGCATTTTAACAAGCCGTTGCCAGAGTTCCCCTAAATGTGCCGAGCTTTACCTTCAAGCCCTAGCCAAAGTCGCCAGCACTGCCAAAAGAATAAACCTTTATTACTACGGTAGTTCAATCAGAGACGCAATAAACTCCGCAGCAGCTTTAGATCCGTGGAACAATAACACTGCATGGATACGTCAACAGCAAGACAGCGCGCTCAGCTTTGCCGACCAACAGCAGTCTTCGCTAGCTAACTATGTCGTCCCCTTCGACACGACAGTGAACGCAATAAAAATTGATGCGAAATACTTTGACTATAAGCAAGTAATTTATCTGGCACCGGCTAACCAAACCGTAGATCTAAAGTTAATCCCCACCCAGCGCACGGCTACCGGAGAAGGCTTTACCCGAATCCTTACCCCAGGATTAAACACTTTCAACATGCAGGTGATCTCAGCTGATGGCCAGCACAGCTCAACAAATTCTATTCAGCTTTACCTGCTGACTCAGCGGCAGTCAAAATTACACTTGAACTACACTTCTAACCTAACGCTAGATAAAGCTTCGACAGCAGTCCTAAAAGTGCTCAAAACAAAACTAACTGCTTCATCGAACATCTACCTCACTTTCAACACTTCAAAATTCACACCTAAAGCGCTGGTAAATAGTCGAATAGCGAAAATAGCTAGTGAACTTAAGACCCTAAAAATCTATCCAAGCAAAATCTCAGTCTTGGTTTCCGCAATAGAAAACAATCAACTACAAATAACCGCAACCTACCAAAACTAGGCTTAAACTTTTAGGCCCCCTGCGATTCAGGGGGCCTAAAGTCTTTTCCTTAGTAGTAGTAAATAGTGACTACTAGACCCTTAGGCTTAGGCAATCCCTTGGCTAGGACGTAAACTGCAGTCTTAGCTCCAGGTACCTTTAGCGCTTGGAAATACTTTTGCAGGGCAGTAGCACGAGCTGGACCAGCGGTTGGCTTGTCCTTGGCTACTAGGTAATCGTTAGCAATTTCTACCTTTGCGATAGTTGACTTCGCTTTAGTAAGTGTCGTTACTTCACCAGTAAGAATCTTGTCTGCTGCAGCGTTAGTCTTTTTGTCAATTGTCAACAAACCTGCTTTAGCGAACGGAATAGTTAACACATGCTTACCTGCTGGAACAATAGCGAATATCTTGTAGATTCCTTCAGAAACTCCATCTTCCGCGGTAACTGTAACAACCAATTCGTTCAAACCAGGGACAAGCTCATCTCCACCAGAAACCTCAAAGGTTGCATTGACGTTAGTAGTTTCTGCATCCAGCTCCACTGAAGTGGTATCTAGCGGGAAGACTTTAGTTGAACCAACAGGGTAGCTAACTCCATCAATCTTGAAGGCGTTGCCTTTCAGGGTTTTGTCGCTCGAAGGCGCAACTGGAATAGTCAAGGTGTAATCAACTGGATCTGCAGAAGGGTCGCCGGGGGCAACTGTAATGGTAATCACGTTGTCGAAAGTAACCAAACCAGTCAACGTCCACCCGAAGTTAGCGCCAGCAGTAGCAGTGATACCATCACCAGAAACTGACACTACTGTTCCAAGGTTAGACCCACTCTTCAAAGCGATGGTTGGCTCAACATACAAAGTAGTTGTGAGAGTTCCATTAGGAAGCGGTGTGCCCAGTGCACCTTCACCGTTGACAAAGGTGATTAGTGTATTGCCTACCTTAGTGGTCTTCAACGTGGCATCAGCTCCACCAACATAGATTTTTAGAACATAATCCTTGGCGTAGTCGACTCCAGCTTCTGGGATTACCGTGATGGTCATCGTGTTGACGCCGACTTCCATGCTGAACAAGCGTGCTTTGCCAGGCAGAACTGTCTTGCCATTGATGAAAACGTCAGCCATTGAATCGGCTGCAGTAGCCGCAATTGCAATACGAGTTGTATTTGTTGCTAGATCTAAATAACCTGTGGGGTTATTTAGTAAAGCAGAATCAACAGCCTCACCATTGACGAGAACTGGATCTTCTTCGGCTAAATCTGCATTCTGGCTGATTGGTAGAACAGTAAGCGTGATTGTGTATGTAGCTTCGTCACCGTTTTCGGCAAATACAGTAACCACCAATTCTTGGTCGCCTTCAACAAGTGGTGTAGTTCTGCCGCTACCAGCGATTGTGAAAGTTGCGCCAATGTCAGTTACCTGAACCTTTACGCTCACACGCTTAGTTCCGTTAGGTAATTCGATAGCATCACCGTCATTGACGTCTACACCATTAATTTGAAATAAGGCCAAAGATGTGTCATCAGAAAGCAAAGGAACATTAACTGTTATTGAGTAATCCTGCGTTGTTTCGCCATCTTGGGCAGTAACAGTTACCGTTACAGTATTCTCACCTGGCTGAAGATCAGTATTATCAGCAACCACATATGTTGCGAAAGGATCAGTGGTAACTACCTTCACTAACACTCCACGAGTACCAATACCTACGTTGACTGAGCCACCCATGGCGTCTTGACCAGCAACAGTTATCGATGTGACGCTGGTGACGTTGCTCAGTGGTGGAACGGAAACTGTAACCGTAATAGTGATGTCCTCAGTAGTAGTACCATCAGCAGCAGTAACAGTAACAGTCACCTCATTATCACCAGACTGCAAATCAGTATTACCAGAAACCGTATAAGAAGCAAAAGGATCAGTAGTAACCGCAGAAACACTAACCGCACGAGTACCAGCAGGAACAGTCACCGAACCACCAATAGCATCCTGACCAGCAACAGTAAGCTCAGACAAACTAGTGTCATCACTCAAAACAACAGCCTCAACCGTAACCGTAATGTAACCGCAGAAACACTAACCGCACGAGTACCAGCAGCAACAGTCACCGAACCACCAATAGCATCCTGACCAGCAACAGTAAG
>JBEGRI010000022.1:0-10680 GCA_041180525.1 Actinomycetota bacterium
TTCGATCCATGATGAGTCGGTGTTGATTCATCACTGGTTCTAGGGCATCAATGATCCGGTCTTCTTTGCGGACGTTAGCTCGTACTTCTTCAACGTCGATGGCTTGCTTAGTTTGTTGAAGATGCTTCTTAAACAGCTCTGCGACAATACCATCTCCAAAGTTGGTTTCGATGAGCAGCTTAGTAACATTATAACGTTTACAGCCCCTAAGGATGTCAAGTAAGGTGTTATCGCTATAGCCATCACGATAAGCACGTATTTCATGGACATATAAGAATCCGTTACGTTGACTGATGAATGTAGCTGCTGTCTCGTCCGTACCACGACCAGAGGGGTCTACGGAGCAGATTGTCTCCGTGTATGGCCCCCATTCCCCTTGGAGTTGCATCGGGGAGTAGAAGTAATCACCCGGTAGGCCAACCGTAGGCAGGTCTTTGAGAACATTACGAGGGTCAGAGCACCACACAACAGCATCCGGCGCTTGAGTCGGGTTAACTGATGTGACAACAAGATCAGAGAACTTAAGTGGGAACTTTTCTGCATCACTTAGAGAAGTATCTAGTTGGAACTGAAGCATAAAGTTTGAACGACCCATAGATGCTTCCCGTTCAAGGAGATCATCATTGGTGAAGCGATCAGGGTCTGTTGCGGTCCACTCTTCAGCACCCATTTCGATGTCTTCCACAAGTTGAGGAGCGAGTAGTCCTTCATATTGAGAAAGTTTATCTTTGCGGGGATAACGAGAAGTCCAGACAAAGGGTCTGTAGCTGCGTTCAGCTAATTTTCTATAGATCGTAAAGGTAGTTTGGGGAGTACCCAGGTACATGATGCGACTATCCTTTTTGGGCGTCAGGATAGATTCAGCCTCTGTACAAAGCTGTAGAAGCTTCTCTCGCATCAGTTCTGTCATGGAGTTACCAGGCACCTCTACGTCATCCAAGATCATGAGGTCTGCACGGCTACCCGTCAGCTGACCTGTGATACCAACTGACTTAACGGAAGGTGCTTGGTGAGGTGAACAGTTCACATCAAAGGAGATACGACTCCAACGAGCCTCATCACTCTTAGGTCTAAGGTGAGACAGCCAAGGCGTCTCAATAATCAGCTTCTGCAAGAAGATACTCATGTTGTCTGCACGCTCTTTAGAAGCGGAGATAATCATGATCTTCTTCTCAGCGTTATTAAAAAGAGTCCACAACACAAAGGCTCCAGTAATCCAGCTCTTACCGACTCCTCGGAAAGCTTGGATCTGAAGACGCTTGGGACCATGTTGTAGGTAGTCAGCAATTGCGTACTGTGCTCTGGTAGGAGAAGGTAAATCAAGCTGTGCCCACAGGGCTTGTAGGAACAGCTTGAAGTCTTCCCTCAACGCTGTGAGGGTATCCATAATTAAAAGAATGAAATGCTTGGGTTAAATCCAACCTTCCAAGCATTACCGACTTTCATAGTGTCAGCCCAACTGACATTACTATTGATCTTAGTGGATGGGTTGTAGATCTGCCCTTGATTAGTCCATGGGTTATATTGCCCAGTCAAGTAAGCAACAGCCTTAGCTGTACGTTCATCCATTATCGGTTTACCTTTATCTTCGCTGAAGACAGGTTTGTCTTTGGATGCGTTTGGCTTACCCTTTGTACCCATCTTCTTCGTATCGAAGATAGGCAAAGGTTTGTTAGGATCTGGCTGCTTAAAGATGGGAGACATTTGGACTGGTGTGTCAAACAATGTACGCTCCGCTTGCCGTCGCGTAACAAGTCCAGGAGTGCCACCATTTGTATAAAGACCAAAGGCATTAGAGATCGCCTTTATATCCCCAGCCTTTACTGCACCTGCAATGGTTTGAAAGTTAGGACTAGAGAGGAAGTTAGGTCCAGCGTTGTATGCAAACGACCTAAGGGCTTCTTGCTGTTGTTTGCTAAAGCTACCCCAGTTTGGCAAGGATGACAGGGGAGCTGTCACCCTATTCATATGAAACTGAAGGAGAACATCCGCTTGTTTAGGTGTTACTGTATCACCCATGCGAACAGCTCTACCATCTTGATAGCTAGTAGCTCCCCAGCCAATCGTTGGGATACCCTCACTATCTAAGTAAGCATTTGTTCTAACCTTATTACTTCCCTCAAAGAACTTTACCAAATCCATTGCACTGCGATACCGAGGACTAGCAGTTGCAAGTGTTGGCATAGTTAATCAGCGAGTTTCACACCTCGACCGGGCATATAGGTATTGTGGATTCGTTCAATGAGACCGATCTCTTTGACAATATCTCGAAGTTGAACAGCAGGATCGCCAGGCCTGATACGGGTCTTGGGATCATAGGGCTGTCCCAGAATGGCTTCCATATTGAGAGCAGCATTCTTAGAAGGTAAGAAGCCGTAGCCTGTTTGAGCCCTAGCAATGGGGTTCTTACCGTTTAGATACTTAGGGCTGATATATTTTAGCAGATGTGACAGCACATCATTGGCGCCGTCTTTTTTAGATACAGCAGCAGATGGACTGCGAGCTGAGGTTACTTTAAGGTTGTTATTTGGCATTAAATAGGCCTCACTATTTCTCCTGTTCCCTGCAGTTCAACCTGGCGCCTCAGTAAGTCTCTTAAACCACCAGGAGTTGTAGTACGTCTAAGAGAATTTATACCAGTGTCAATTGGTTGTAGACCGCTTCCCCTTCCCCTACCTCTTAAGGCTGGTTTAGCTGGGATTGGCTGTGGTGTACGTTGTGCCGAATTAACAGCAGGACTTGCAGGTGGTCGCGTTTGAGCTAAAGCAGCCTTTGTAGCCGAAGAATGACTGTTAGGTGTAGCCGAAGCTGACCTCTGTGGTTTAGGACGTGCATTACTATTTGGACGCCTTTCTTCTTTCACCACTTGCTGAAGAATACTTCTTTCCTGTTGAAGGTGAGGTAAAAGAACTTTTAGACGTTGCTGAGGATTAAGGCCAGCAAGTTGAGCTGCAGTTGGGATAGGATTAGTTTTTCTAAAAGCGTAGGTTCGTGGATGCACCAGACCCTGATGCTCACTACCTTTTCTCACATTACTACCAACAAGACCTATATAGTTACGCCTATCGTCGCCAGGATAAAAACCATTTTTGTTTAATAGGGCGTTAAGTTGCTGCCTACCTCTTGGATCAAGTCCAGCATAGATATGCTTATAGCCATCTAGATCCATTATATGGTGAAACTGCTGACCCTTTCGGTTGATTCGGCTAACTTTAATGGCTTCCCTATTGGTAATTAGCGGTTTTCTTTCTGTAATTGGTGGTGGATTATACGAAGCAGAACTACGTTGCCGTCGCCCGCTGTTAGTGTTTTGAATAATCTGTTTACCGTGTTGAGCTTCCGTTTTTTGAGTAAATTTCCAAACACCATTAGAAACCTTTGTTTGACTTATAATATAAGTAGTACCGTTTTTGGTGTAAACACGACTACCATTTCTTACGGCACTATCAAATGAGTTGTAGGGTTTCCAAGACGTAAGAGGAATTGGTGAGTTAGTTTGAGATCCGTTGGTGTAAGGAACTGCTCTTATTTTTAAGGAAGCCGCCGGTGTCGGTCGGCGTGCCATTTCTCATAAAAAAACCGCCCCTTGCGGAGCGGCTTATACGCATATGTACAGGTTGATCAATCAAGACCCATCCGACGACGCCTCATACGCTCAGCAAGAGTCATACCCTTGCTCGCTTTATTAGGCTCAGACGGTGAAGCTGGAGAAGCAGGTTTGGCAGGTTCAGCCTTACCAGCGCTATATCCAGGACCCATGTAAAGAGCACCACTAGGGGAAACGTACTTGCTCTTATCTTCAGGAGTGCTGTAGTTCTTTGCGGGCTTTGGCTTCAGGTCCTCTGAAGTGAGATTGCTACGCCCTTGTTGACGAGACATAGAAGTAGCACCCATACGAGCTGTCTCTTCTTTGAACTTAGAGACATAACTACCTTTATAATTCTTGTCTTGATTCTTCATTCCTGCATCAGCCTTAGGAGCGCTAGCAGGGGCCTTCTCTGTAGGCTTTGGAGGTGTAGACCTAACAGCAGGTTTAGGGGCACTAGAGGGGCTAGGAGAGGGCTTTGGTGAGGGTTTAGCCTTCGGCTTACCTGCATTAGGGTCTCCAGTCCATCCACCACTCGTCCTAAATTCAGGATCCTTCTTAGATTCAGGTGTAGCTGGAGCCTTAGCAGCAGGTTTAGCCTTCGGCTTAGAGGCTTTAGGGTTAGTGCGACGACCAGCACCAGCAGTTGTACGCAGTGAAAAGGTCGCACTATTTTGACCTGTTCGTTTTTTGTTAGATGCCATTATTCAATGTGCGATAAAATAAGGTTTTCTCTATTGGTAATTCCAAAAGTGGCTCTCATCCATTGGAGCCAGTTGTTACTTCCCTTAGCCTGATTACATGAACGGCAGGACGGAACAAGGTTCTTGGTAAAAGAAGCTCCGCCATAACAGCGAGGCTTAACGTGATCAAGAGTAAGTTCATCAGGTTCATAAGTGTTACCACAATAGACACATTGATTATTGAAGTGTTCCTTAATAGCGCGTCTCCAAAGACGCTTTGCTTCGGGACTTGTCATGGCTATTAGGTTGTGTAGGTAGTAATCAGGTTCAGGGAAGAGAGGCGTCATGCGTACTTCTTGCCAGTTCTTGGTCGTTTACGGTTAGATGTTGGTTTCTCAAGCTTGCCTTTGTTAGGGCCTGTGTGAGAAGCATCCATTCCATCTTTATTACCGTATGTTCCAAGTTTCCTGTTAAGCTTGTTTGCTGCAGTGCGAATCTTGAGACCTTCTTTGGTCTTGTTATATTTAGCCTGTTGCTTCAGACGCTTAGCTCTTGCTTCAGGGTTTTGCTTATAGTATTCAGCTGTAGACCTTGCCATACAACCTCTTCTGTACTAGCTCCGGATCTATCTTTGGCATGATGGTGGCCAGCTTATCCAGTGGATTACCGTCATATGCAACACCACTGATGTCATTTTTAGAGAGCCAGTCACACGCTGCTTTTAGGTCAGCAGTAGAGGCTTCACCGGATTTAATCCGATTAAGTAGCTCTTGCGTGACCATATTATGGAGTTCATTGAACATGTCCTCCGTTGCTTTCTTGTTAGCCATTTCTCAATACGATCTGGTCTAGTTTGTTTTCGATGCGGATCATGTGATCCTCCATCTTTTGAAGGGCAGTGGCTAACTCTTGTCGTGGAACATACTTCTCAGCAAGACGAAGTTCAATGTCGTCAATACGTTTGTCGATAGTATCCATACGAGAGTTTGACTTACCGTGAATGGTCATCACACCACTACCCACCCCAACAATGAGTGATACAACTCCAGTTATGAGTGCTTCAATCATGCTGCTCCATCAACCGAATGAGTTTCTGTGGATAGATTGGATCAGTGGCATATCCTTCACGCTTCAGCAGGTATGCACAATCTTCACGAGTGGCTGCTCGGTTGACGCCTTTATAGCCTTTGTAATCCTTGTACCACTGGGTAACAAGGTGGTTAACACAGTCGTAAGGAGTGGCAAAATCCTTGAACGATGCTTTGATCGTCACAGGACCGTTGCCATAGTCTTCCCAGGTGGTTTTAACAGTACCGGGACCTTTAATACCAAAGAAGTTATTTTTACCGCTTAGGGCAGTTCCGTAGGCAGATTCAAGTGCCCACTGTGCTGCAACAACCTCAGGGAACTTGGCACCAGCAGCTGCAGCAGCCGCTTCGATGCCATCCCATGTGTTACTGAATGTTTGAGCCGGAGGTTTAGCAGGAGGTGTCCTCCAAAGTTTTACCCATTCCTGGTCATCAGAAAGCCCCTCAGACCCAAGAAGTTTCTCAAGGGCTTGAAGGGCTTTGACTTGATTGGGCAAACCTTTGTAGTACCGTGCTACATCGGTTAGCTTAATCATCGGTTCTTGAATGCTCTACGGATACGACGTACAGTGTCATCTTCAGTACGAGTCTTACTGAAGAACACAGCTGCATAAGTGATGAGTTGTGTGACGCTGTTTGCTTTGCGCTTCTTGGTCATGCCAAGGTACTCAGAGGCAATGAATAGCGCAAAGAAAGCCAAGGTCTCATAGGACACTTTGATGCCAAGAATAGTGATCATGACTATGTGAGCCAGATAGCGTTAGCAATGGCGATAACTTTAGGGTCTTGGCCTGTAAGATCATCACCGGGGTGCAGTACATGACGGCTATACGAAGAAGACAGAACTTCTTCGTTTTCAATTACTTGCGTAGCAGAACGAACTTGAATAATGTTGTTTTCAAGTACTTCGACTCTATCTACAACGGTTTCTTTTGAATAGGACATAGTAAATGTGTGAGATTATTATGCGACATAAGAGAAGTCAAGCCAAATATCTCCAACTCCACTAGAGATCTGCGAAACGACAGCAGAGCTGAGGCCGCTGGTCGTTTGGTTGTTCAGAAGCAGCTGAGTGCTGCTATTGCGTAGCTGGCCAACAATCGTACCTTCTGTAGATGTAATATCTGCAACTGTGATTGGTACGTGCTGCCAAGTGTTTGCTGTAGAACCGGTCGCATACGGCAATCCACTGATCCTGATTTGTGATCCGGCTGTCATTCCAGTTGTATTGATATTCAGGATTGCAGCCCTGATTCGCACTGTATTACCAATCTTGGTATAGCTAGCAACAGTGGTAGTTATGGAAGCGTTATTTGTTCCATCCGTAACAACCGGAGTCCATGTTCCAGTTTCGTAGTCGGTTAGAACAGAGCCAGAGGCACTGGCCCCCGCCACAGCGGAAAAGTCAATGCCGTACCCATCGGCAAACTCAAGATTACCGCTGGAACCAAGAACTGCCCTTGGTGTTGAGGATCTGTAAATGCTGACGCCATCTGATGAAACGTGAACAGAAGCACTGGTTGTGCTGTTGCCCGACCAATCAACGCCACGTCCACCAAGTACAACAACAGGGCCAGTGGTAACCGGAGCATTGGTGTTTGATTCAAGCCACGGAGAAATGATGACGTGAGTAGAGCCCCCAGCATTGCGCAAGAATGGGTAGGCGCAGTACTCAAAAATCGGGTTAACGAATGTCAGATTCCAAGAGGATTCCGCGTAATACCCATAAGAGCAGCCACTGAAGTAGCAGTTGCTGATAACCATGCCGCTGGTTGACCAGCCGGTAACAACCGTTTGGTCGAATACAATGCCACCGGTCAGAACGGCTGGACTTGCGCTATCGCCGCAATCCAGGAAGCGACAGTTGTCAATCGTGAACTGCCACTGTCCAGAGAAGTACAAGGCTGCGCTGTTCCAGTAGCGGAACATACACTCTTCAATGATCGTGTGGCGCTGGGTGCCGACGTTGCCAAAGTCAAAGCAGCGTTCCCCGGTCCCTGTTGTTGCACCTGGACCCGTGAAGTAAATTCCTCGATAAGTGGCACTGTGAAAATGACTGAAAAGAGGGGAACCCGCAACAGCAGGTACAAAGTCGATCTGCGTATTGGAGGTGTTGCCGCCAGCCCCGATTAGCTCAGGTCTTTCGGCAAAGCCTGCTGCAACGGAAACAGTGATCGTCTGAGTAACGCGATACTTGCCCGCTGGCAGGTAAACTCGCCCAGCTGAGGTCAGAGCATTTTGAATAGCGGTAGTACAGTCGTAAGTCGATGTTTTTGCTTTAATTCCAGCATGTTCAGCAACCGGAATAAAATCCAGTACACTCACCACATCTTGCAGCTTTGATTCAACGGTGCGCTGCTCAGCACCAGAACCGGCCTGGATGAAACCTCCACCCAGGTCGGCTAAGTCACGTGTTTTTGTCACAAGTTAGTTACTGAGTAGAGGACACTTTGATGCCGAGAATAGTGATCATGATTAGCAGTCGGTAGCGTTTGCAAATTCAGGAAGAGTCTTGAGATGTTCATAAGCTTGTTTAATAGGATTGGGACCGTCTAGATCTAAACTAAATCGTACATTAGAAGAGTCAAGAACAATACCGTCCTTATTATCTTTGATCTCAATAACAGCAGTTATCGAGTTCTTAGTTCCGGTTACTGTAGATACTTTGATGTAGACAGAATCAAAGTCTATTGCTTGTTGAAAATTGTCAACAAGTTGCATCGATTGGGAAAGTGCCATAATAGCTTGTTAAGTTGCTTTGTAAGTGATACGAATACGGAAGGTTCCAGTACCCGTTCCTGCAGTTATTAAATACGTATTATGAGTGCTACCACTAAAAACACTGCCCGTCGCAGAAAGATTAGCTGCTCCGTTTGTCAAACTAACGGAAGAAAGATCCGCAATATCTAACACCCTGTTATTTTGACTTGTATCGCCAATACGTAAACGGCATGTAGTTAATGTACCTACAACATCAATTAGTTCTACTTTTGATATATATCCTCCTAACTCTGTTTCTGACCCCAAAAGCCATGCCGTTTGTGCTACGGAAACATTCGCCGTAAAAGTAGGACTTATCCATTGTCTTGTTTGTAAACTGCTAAGACCGGGAACAGCAACCCCGGATACAGACACAGACTTCAGAAAGTCAAAAAAGTTTGATCCTCCCAACTTGCGAAGTAGGCTGGTAGTTGCTGCTCCAGAACCAGTCAAATAGAAGACATTAGCTGGAGTATTGTCATATAAGTTATTACTGAACACATTGCCATAAAAATCACCAACTGCATCAATGCTCCACTCTATGAAATTCTCAACAGCGTTTAATAACGCAACTTTATTTTCGGTAAAAGTAGAATTTACGAAGCGTCTAAACCAAAAAGCCGAAGTCCTAGCTGAAACATTAGAGGTATTAGAATTACCGACGTAATTACCGGATACGGTAAAGTTCGTGCATTTAAAGATTTCACCTAATCTGATAGGAGTTCTGCATTCTTCTATATAATTATTTGTTATTTGAACATTAGTACAAGCACCTGCATCCGTTCCGCTAACAATAGATTCATTGGCGACCCATATGCCGTCATAAGAAGATTCAATAACATTTCCAGTAATAGTTCCTACTGTTAATGGTCCTCTGATATTGATTGCACCTCCGGCGCTTCCTCCAGTAATGACACAATCTCTGATAACGAGCCCATTGGTGTAGTCAGAAGCCCGAATAGCCCAATTACCGCTACCTGATGTAGTTACGTCACTATTTAGTATGACGCCACGAACACTGAACAGAATGTTTATGCCGCCTTTAATTTCGCAATCAAACACACGAAAATCGGGGCATAGATTAAAAGTTACAGCGTAAGGACTCCCTGTGCTATTTACGGATAAGTGCGAAAGTTCAATTTCCCTAATAGAACCTCCTCCATCTCCACATACAATTTTACCGACAATTTCACTTCGATATTTGCCGGCTCCAATAAGATGTGCTTCGTCTCCTGGCGTAATAGTAGAAACAAGGTAAATACCTTCCGGGAAAAAAACGCATTTATGAGCATCGATTGCCGCCTGAATAGCTGCCGTATCATCAGCAACCCCATCACCAACCGCCCCAAAGTCCTTAACGGAGACAACATCCTTTAGCTTGCTTTCAACAGTCCGAGTAGTTGCACCTATGCCGGATTGGGTAAATGCAAGCTTAGTAGATTGAATAGCAGCTCCACTATCCACCTTAGCGTTAGTGACACTGCCATCAGGAACAGTACCTACAGTATAGCTAGAGGAACTATGAACCTCAACAATATCACCAGCAATCAATGCAGGGATACCAGTAAGCGTTGATCCAGTAGTACCCAAATAATCAATACCTCGAACCTGTAGAGCGCCGTTGATAAAGACCTTTTCAGAACCAGGTACATACGATAGAGTGATACCATTATCATCATTTCCACTGAGGCTGGTCTCACCACCAACTGCAGTCTTCGACCACCGACGGTAAAAGACTGGAACTTCTGAGGAGAAAACACCTTCTACAAAGCTACGATTGGCAGCATCAGTACTAGCAACTGGAGCAGCAAGATTGGTAATTTTGTAGCCATTCATATTGAAGTCACTAACCATAGGGTTAGAACCATCAATGCTGACAGCGTTATTGTTAATCTCTTGGGTTACATAAAGATTCTGAGTGAAGTTATCATTCAGGTCCTTTGCTCGAATAGCGGAACCTGGATAGAAAGTAGCAGCCAATGCCGCATCATCGGTATCCCGATAAATACGAATGGCTGCACCATTAGCAGGAGCCGTGTTGAATGATACCGTGGTAGCGTTGGCTAAGGTATATGCAGTTGTATCAACACCATTAACACTTACTTTAATGTCAGTGGTTTCAAGGTATGGGAAAGTGAAGGAATAGTTCGTGATTGAACCATTCCCTGTGTATGTGTTTTGTGTTACGGCCATTACTTCCTAATGTCAAGTAGAGCTTGGACTTCATCCGCTCTCTGTGAGTTACCTTGTTTACGTTGGGTGGCAGCAAGTGCCTCAAGACGAGCCTGTTGATTAAGTTGTTGAATATCTGGCGAATCATTCATCAGGTGCTGCCATGCAACCTGCTTGGCATCCTTCAGAATCTTTTCAATACGTGAGTTATGGAACGTTGTCGAAGCATCATAGCGTCGCCCATTATCTCGATCATTCTCCATCTTAAGGATAGAGTCAATAACCTTAGGGTCTTGGAATAGACGCTCCAGCTGTCCTTCAATGTTCTGCTGGCTTACATAATACTGGAACTTAGATTTGAGATCAGGACGACCTTCTAGTGATTCCTTAT
>JBEGRI010000023.1:0-10659 GCA_041180525.1 Actinomycetota bacterium
AATTGTGTCATCGTTTCCAGCTGCCGTGACAATTGTCACATCTGCGGCTTTAGCATTTTCAATAGCCAGCTGAGTCGGGCCTTTGTAGTTGTATCCATAACAATAAGAAACCGAGGATGAACCGATAGAGAGGTTGATAACCTGCGCAGGGTTTGGATTAGTTATAACGCCATTTATTCGAAGCCCAATAGACCAGTTAATTCCAGCAGCGATGTCCGACTCGGATCCACCACGTTTACCAAGAACTCGGACAGGTGAAATTTTCACATTAGGCGCAATTCCTGATATTCCTATGTCATTGGTTTCGGCAGCGATAATTCCAGCAACGTGGGTACCATGCCAGGAGCTATCTTCTTGAGCAGTCCAATCGCCCGGATCAGATGGATCTGCATCACGTCCGCTTGCATCACCGGCATTAGATGGGTCGGAGATAAAGTCATAGCCAGTAACGACATTGTCATTCAGGTCTGGATGCGAAGTGATTCCGGTATCAACCACCGCCACAACAACATCAGGACTACCTTTAGTAACTTTCCATGCCTTGGAAACATTTATGCCGTATCTAGAATCCAAATACCACTGCTTGCTGATTTCCGGATCAGAGGCTGCTTGCAAAACTTGCGTACTCGAACTTCCTCTTGAGTTAGTAGCGGTTGCAACCACTGAATAATTCTTCCCAGCCTGTAACCCGCTCAACGAACAGGAAGTCCCAACTGTATTGCAGCCAGCCGTCGAGCCGTCACTTGCTGTAGCCAAAACTGAATAACTTACCGGCAAACCACCACGTTCAACGATGGTCTGTCTAGACCAACGGACCACTGGCGAGGTAGAGGTAATTATGTCCGCTGTGGTCAAATTCGGCGCTTGCGGTAGACCGCTTGGAATCACACTTGCTGAAGAGGTAAAAGCGCTGATTGCAAAATATCTTCCATCTGTTGATTTGGTAAGCGCTGCAACTTTAAATGAATAGCGGATTCCAGCAGTTAGGTTGGTCCGAACAGTTACTGAAGTTGTTGAACTATAAGTGTTCGAGATGATATTCAGCCAAGTATTTGCCTTTGAATCAAACCTTGAAACGCGATAGCCCCAGATGATTCCTCCATTTAACTTAGTTGGGGATCGCCAACTTAGCGTTACAGCCGGGCTATCTGGCGTATCAGAATTCCAAGCATCAGAGACACTTAAACCTGTCGGGGCAGTGCTTGCCTTTAGGACACCAAACTTAGGTGCTGATAAACCAAGTCTTGCTTTAGAAATCAGGTGGTCAAGGTAGACAGCTTCAATTCGTGAATCTGACCGGAGCTGGTTAGCTATCAACAAAGCCTGATCTTCGGTTAAAGTTTTTTTGAACTTAGCGCTCCAGACGCCATTACCAATATCAACTCCAGGCAAGAGCTGATTATCAGGTAGGTCTATGGCAACTTGATTTCCTAAGTAGTCGTGTGTTGCAACCCCAGCTTTATATTGAATGACCAGACCAACAACTTTCTGGTCAGAATAATTCTTATCGCTAAAAACCTGTGCCTGATGATTAAACATATTGAGAGAAAAGATTGAAGTCATTACGGTTAGCAATAGAACAACCGGAACTAAAACTTTTCTAAAATACATGCTTTAACCCTAGGGTCCTTTTCTGACAAATTGCTGAAGTATTCCACATCACTAAAGCCAAGTTATCGGCTCAAGACCTAGGATTTCCAAAGCCGAATTTGCTCGACTAAAGGGCTTTGAGCCAAAAAAGCCTCTGGAGGCAGAAAGCGGTGAAGGATGAGCTGATTCAATTACAACTGCCCTAGGCAACTCACTAGCTAACTCACGAGCTGGATTCCCCCAAGCCAAGACAATCACTTGTTGCTCTGAAGCTAATTTGACTAAGGCTGCTTTGGTGAATTTCTCCCAGCCCAGTTTGCTATGCGAACCGGGCTGATTAGGCAGGGTGGTCAAAGTTGTATTGAGTAAAAGAACTCCTCGCTTAGCCCAATCTGCTAAATCAAAACTGGCCGGCAAAACTGTGTTTAGATCATCGGCTAGTTCTTTTTCGATATTTATCAATGACCTAGGTTTTTTAGTACCTGTTTCAATGGCAAAAGCAAATCCAGTTGCCACCCCTGGGTTTGGGTAAGGGTCTTGACCTAAAATCACTACTCTTATGGCTTTAGGGTCTTGGCTAAAGGCTCGCATCACCAGTTCAGCCGAGGGAAGCGAGGATGAGGTTTTAGCCTCAAGCTCTTGCAGAGCAGGTTCATACTCGGCAAGCCAGGCTTGCCAGGTTGGGTGCATCTGCTGAAAGAACATAAGTAAATGCTAGGTCTCTTTAAGTGCCAATATAGAGACACTGACTAAGAAAGGCTAGAAATGGATTACCAGGATCTAATTAAGCAAGCTCAAGCAAAACAAAGCGAAATGGTTCGCGTACGCAGAGAACTCCATCAAACTCCTGAGTTTGCTCTAAACCTTCCCAAAACCTTGGAGATTATTCTCCGTGAAGTTGGCCATCTTGGTGAAGTTACCCTTGGTAAAGATATTTCTGCAGCCTCCATTCTTATCAAAGGTGCCAAACCTGGTCCAACAGTCTTACTAAGAGCAGACATGGATGCGCTAGCTGTTGAAGAAGATACTGGTTTAGATTTTGCTTCAACCAACGGATACATGCATGCCTGTGGACATGACCTTCACATGGCCATGGGTATTGGAGCAGCGCACATAGTTGCAGAAAACAAAGACAAGCTAAACGGAAATGTTCTAATGTTCTTCCAACCTGGTGAAGAAGGACATGACGGTGCTGGCAAGATGCTGGCTCAAAACATGCACATGGTCTCTGGTGAGAAACCTATTGCTGCCTACGGTTTACACGTATTCTCTTTACCTGAACCAGGCATCTTTATGTCAAAGAAAGACACCATGATGGCTTCAGCTGGTGACATGTTTGTTACCATCAAAGGCAGAGGTGGTCACGGTTCAATGCCTTGGACCGCTAACGATCCAATTACTGGCATGGTAGAGATTCTCAGTGCGCTCCAGTCATACATCGCTAAAAACTTTGATGCCCTAGATCCGATTGTTGTGAACGTCGGTTGGATTAAGGCAGGCAACGATCACACCACCAACATCATTCCCGAAGAAGTCAGCTTCGGAGCAACCGTAAGATCTTTCTCCAAAAAAGGCTACGAGCAAACTCGCTCAGCTTTACCCGAATTCATCAAAGGTTTTGCCAAGGCGATGGGGCTTACTGCTGAAGTCGAGTTCTCCCCTGCAACCAAGGTGCTCATCAACCACCATGAGCCAGTTGACCGCGTTGAAGCTATCACCAAGGAAATGTTTGGTGCCTCAAGATACGTCACTATGCCTCAACCTATCCCTGGTGGTGAGGACTATGCCTCAATTCTTGAAGAAATCCCAGGTGCCTTCATTTTCCTAGGTGCTGCCTATCCAGGCCTCAAGCCTGAGGAAAGGGAGTCTAATCACTCAAATAAGGCTAAATACAACGAAGACGTCATGGCTGACGGGGCTGCCCTGCTTGCTGCCCTAGCTTTTGACGCTTTGAGCTAACATTTTCGGCAATTTGCGCTGATACCTAGCTAACCCTGTCTAGTCTTATCTCGGTAAAACTTTTATTAGAGGGAGTCAACGAAAATGAACGATAGCGCTAGATGGGGTTTTGAAACCAAACAAATACACGCAGGCTATCAAACAGATCCAACGACTGGTGCTGTTGTTCCACCGATCTATAACACTTCTGCCTATCTCTTTAAGTCATCTGAACATGCCAGAAACCTTTTCGCTATTAAAGAAATCGGCAACATCTATACCCGCATGGACAACCCAACTGTTGGTTACGCCGAAGCGAGAATCGCAGCCTTGGAAGGTGGCACAGGAGCACTATTAGTTTCATCCGGCCAGGCTGCAGAAACCTACGCAATTTTGAACTTAGTCTCAGCTGGAGATCACGTGGTTGCCTCAAACAAGGTTTATGGTGGAACTTTCTCGCTGTTGAAAAACACTTTGCCAAAGTTAGGAATCGAAACTACTTTCATTCAAAACCAAGATGATTTAGCCGAATGGGAAGCAGCGATAAGGCCTAACACTAAAGTTTTGTATGGAGAGAGCATCAACAACCCAAAGGTAGCTGTTTTAGATATTGAAGGGGTTGCCGCTGTTGCCCATCGCCACGGACTGCCACTGATTATCGATAACACCGTGGCAACACCTTATTTACTTCGCCCACTAGAGCACGGTGCAGATATTGTCATTCACAGTGCAACTAAATTCATGTCAGGTCATGGCACTGTCATCGCTGGAGCTATCGTTGATGGCGGTAAGTTCAAGTGGTCGAAATCGGATAAGTTCCCAGGTTTCACCGAACCAGATTCGGCATACAACGGCATCGTATACAGCAAAGACATTGGTGACGACCTTGCATACATCATCAAGGCACGTGTTCAACTGCTTCGCGACATGGGATCATCTCTTTCCCCAGCCAGTGCGTTTGAAATCTTGCAAGGTTTAACTACTTTGAGTGTTCGCATGGACAGACACAACCAAAACGCCTTGAAAGTGGCTCAATGGTTGGAAGCTCACCCACAGGTTGAATACGTGAACTACGCGACTTTGCCAAGTTCCCCACAGCATGAGGCAGCAAAGAAGTATTCACCTCAGGGTTGCGGTGCGGTGATGTCTTTTGAAATCAAAGGTGGCGTCACAGCTGGTGAGAAGTTCGTCGAATCAGTGAAACTGTTCAAGCACGTGGCTAACATCGGCGATGTCAGATCTTTGATTATCCACCCAGCCAGTACTACTCATTCGCAATTACCGCCAGAACAGCAACTGAATGCCGGTATCACACCTGGGCTAATCAGACTCTCGATAGGACTTGAGAGCATTGAAGATATTATTGCTGACCTTGAACTAGGCTTTGCTGCTGTCCGCTAATTTAGGTTTGCTACCTAACTTGGTTAGCTGAATATTGGCATAGACCAAGAGGGCGATCACACCTAGGTTTCTGGTTATTAGCAGAGCAACCCCGAGTGGTTTGCCATCAAGTAAATCGCCATAGAAAATTGGGAAAATAAGCCAAGATAAACCGGAAGTAATCAGGGTTATCCAGGTAACTAAACGCCAGTGGGCTAGGTTCGCTAAAACACCAACAATCGCAGCACCGACAATCCAAAGTTCATACTGAGGCGATCCCACCTTATTGAAAACTAAAAGGTCTAAAGTCGCAGTCAAGAATATCCATCCGAACAAAGTGTTTTTATCAGTGCTGTTTTTCTTGGCTCTAAAGCCCAGAAAAATAGTTATCGCCAATGCGCCAAATTGAACCAAGGTCATGATGTTGGAGATCTCTGTCACACCGAAGCCGGAAACTTGAAAGGTAAGAATTTGGTTGTCGTAATAAATTTTTGAACCAGGTATTTGAAACAGAATCTGAACTAGCCAGATGATAGCAATACTTGATTCAACTTGAACGCCCCTACCCGATTGCATTCCAATGAAGCTAAACATATTGGAAAGTGTTCCTTTGAGAGCAAAACCAACTAACAAAATCAAAACTGTTGCTGCCACAAAATGCAATAGCAACTTCTTTTTAGAATTACTGACAACAAATAATGAAGCTAGTGCTGCTAAAGGTGAGACTTTAATCCAAGTTGCAAAGTTGAATAGGTGCAATGCTCGGTATTCGCGATTATCCAGAAAAGCAATAACACCTAAAACAGTCAATAAAAGTGAAAACACCTCTAACCGGCCTATGGCTACCGGACCACAAAGAAAAATACAGCCAAGCAAAAACCAAGCACCTTTATATCTGTCGGTGCGATAGCCCCAACCGAGTAAGTATGCAATCATCAGCATGTTTAGGTTCACGACCAGAATTAGCCAACCCGTCATATAATCTGCTGGGTTTAGTAGGTCAGCTAACCAAAGCGGAACCTGAGCGATGAACGGGTACACCCAAGGGTCAGTAAGGCCCAGTAGATACGTGCCCTGAGCCATGTTTTGAATCCAGGCATCGTAGGTGTATCGAACATCTCCGAGTGGATCACCACTGGCAGTGCCCAGGGCGATCAAAGTTAGTTGGGAAATTAGGGCGATAAGTAAGATGAACCAAAAGTTTTGCCTAAGTTTCAGAACTTTATCGATTAGCAAGTTATCTCCCGTTTTTCCCTCTTGAGCAAGTCTAGGAGCAAATAGGCTTTAAGGTATGGCTAAGCTCTTTGAACCTTTGAAAATACGCTCCGTTACTGCTCGCAATCGCATCTGGATCGCCCCGATGTGTCAGTATTCCTGCGAAGACCAAGACGGTGTTCCAACCAACTGGCACCTAGTTCATCTAGGTTCCAGAGCTATCGGTGGTGCTGGAGTAGTTATTGCCGAGGCAACTGCAATTAGACCCGATGGGCGTATTAGTGCTTGGGATGCAGGCATTTGGAATGATGAACAAGTTGAAGCCTGGAAACCAATTAATGCCTTCATTCGCGAACATGGCGCTGTTTCAGGTATTCAACTTGCCCATGCTGGTAGAAAAGCAAGTATTTACCGATCTTGGTCTGGAGATGGCGCTCAATCAGAGTCTCAAGGTGGCTGGCAACCGGTTTCGGCAACTAGTGAACCATTTCCCGAATACAACACCCCGCACCAATTATCGATAGCCGAAATAACCGAGCTGATTCAACAGTGGGTTGATGCAGCAAAGAGGTCAGTTGCTGCTGGTTTTAATCTGATTGAAATTCATGCGGCACACGGCTATCTAGTCCACCAATTTTTATCTCCGCTTACCAACCAGAGAGATGATGAATATGGAGGTTCGGCAGAAAACCGAGCACGTTTCTTAGTTGAAATAGTAACTGGAATACGTAAAGCCATCGGCGAAGAAATACCTTTATTGGTTCGCTTCTCTGCCACTGATTATCATCCTGAAGGTTTTACGGTTGAAGCTTGTGCCGAGGTAGCAAGATGGTGTCACGAAGCTGGTGCAGATTTATTTGATATTTCAAGTGGTGGGCTGATCACCGGTGTGAAGATACCGCTAGGTCCTGGTTACCAGGTTCCTTTATCTGAGCAGCTATCTCAAGCAACTCAAGCACCGGTATCTGCTGTTGGTTTGATTACTGAAGCAGAACAGGCGGAACACATTCTAAACACAACAGACATTGATGTAATTATGATTGCCAGATTGTCGCTGCGTGATCCATACTGGCCGTTGCGTGCCGCCCACGAATTGGGTGTTGAAGTTGATTACTGGCCGAATCAATATCTGCGTGGAAAATACCCTAGCTAGTCTCTTCTAGTTGCATCTTGGATATCCCCTACTAATTCTTCCAAAATGTCTTCAAGGAAGAGTAATCCAAGTAGTGACCCATTCGTGTCGTAGCTTGCTGCCAGGTGTTGATGATCACGCTGCATCTGAGCTAAAGCATCTTCCAGTTCAACTGACCCACCAATAGATTTGACTCTTCTAATTAGTTTTCTTTCCACCGGTTCATCTGATTCACTTTCGCCGATGACATCTTTTAGATGCAGATATCCTTCCAGCTCGCCAGCATCATCTAGCACGATATATCTAGAGAAACCGTGTTTAGCAACTAGGTTTTCAATTTCTCTAGGGGTAACACCAAGATTTACTGTAACCAACTTACTTACTGGAACCAGAATGTCTTGAACTTGCTTATCGGTGAATTCAAAAGTATTACTGATAGCTCCGGTAGCGTCACTTAATACACCTTCTCTAGTCGAATGAGAAACAATATCTTCAACCTGTTCAATGGTGTATGCCGAGTTAGCTTCATTTTTAGGCTTAATGCCAAATAAACGCAGCGAGAAGTTAGCAATGGCGTTTAAGGAAACCACTACAGGCTTCAGGATTAGCGCTAAAGCATAGACAATAGGTCCCAAAACTAGGGCAGATCGTTCTGGGATTGAGAATGATATGTTCTTCGGAACCATCTCACCTATCAAAACGTGCAGGAAAGATACCAAAACAAGTGCAACCGCGAAGGCAACTGCCGTGGTCACATTCTCTGATAGCCCCAGAGCTTTTAGGGGATCATGTAAAAGATCATGCAGTGCAGGTTCAGCAACCAGAAGAATTAACAGACCAGAAATCGTCACACCCAGTTGGCAGGTAGCCAAAATCAAACTGACATTCTCCATGGCCTTAATAGTCAGTTTGGCTGGCTTAGAACCGGCTTCCGCTCTAGGCTCAATCTGCGCTCTTCTAGCTGAAATAAGTGCGAACTCTGCCGCGACAAAGAAACCGTTAACAATTAGTAGGCCAAGCAGGGCAAGTAAACCTAAAAGTGAGCTATTCATCTTTTTGGCCCACCTCATTTGGAATGAACTTTATTCGATCAACCCTGCGACCATCCATACGCTCAACTTTGAGAACTCCAGAATCAATGGCAACCTCGTCGCCAACTTCAGCAACCTTACCTAACTTAGCCATCATGAAACCTGCAACCGTTTCATAGTTACCATCCTCTGGAACCTGGATTGCCAGCTTCTCTTGCAACTCGTCTGGACGGAACATGCCTGGAAAGCTAACCGATTTATCTTTACCAGAACGAATATCTAGTTTGGCTCTATCGTGTTCATCACCCAGTTCACCAACTAGCTCTTCAACTAAATCCTCTAAGGTAACAATTCCAGCTGTGCCACCGTATTCATCGACCACTACAGCTAACTGCAATCCATGAGATCTTAGAACGCCCATTAGTTTCTCTAACGAAATTGTTTCTGGAACTCGATATGGTTCACTCATCAAAGCGGTTACTGGAACTAAAGCACGCTTTTCCCTTGGAACAGATGCAGCTAACTTGACGTGAACAATACCTGAAATGTCATCATTTGAACCATCAAATACTGGGAACCTAGAAAAACCAGACTTATCAGATAACTCAATAATGTCCTGCACCGTTGACTGGGCATCTAATGAAGTCAATCTAGTCCTGGGAGTCATAACATCGGAGGCAACCAATTGCGATAAAGCTAAAGTCTTAGTAATTAGATCAGCATGGCGCTGCTCCATCGCACCTAAACTTGCTGAACGTTGAACTAATGAACTTAGCTCATCTGCAGTTCTAGATGAGGATAACTCCTCTTTAGGCTCAATACCTATGGCTCGAACGATTGCATTACCGGTTCTGTTAAGAGCCCACACCAACCAGCCAAAAACCCAACTGAAAGCCAACTGGATACCCACCACTGCCTTATTGACCTTCAGTGGAATAGTTAGGGCTAACTTCTTGGGGATTAACTCACCAATCAAAGTTGAGAAAATGGTAGCCAAAATCAGCGAGATGGTCAGCGCTGCTCCATGAGTAGCTTTTGAACTGAGACCTAAAACACCTAACTGAGGTTCTAGCAGTTTAGCCAGCGAGGGTTCGGCTAAGAAACCGGTGAGCATGGTGGTTAGAGTAATGCCCAACTGGGCCGAAGAAAGATGGGTGCTGGTTCGCTTTAGAGCCCGAATACTTGCGGTTAGACCTCGCTCGCCACGTTGCGATCTAGCCTCGAGCTCCGTTCTCTCCAGATTAATCATGGAGAACTCGCTTGCCACAAAGATACCTGTTCCGAGGGTAAGCAAGATGGCTAAGGCCAGCAAGAACCATTCGTTCATCGCTTTAAGGCCTTCGGGTCGGGATGGTCAGAATCCATAACAATTCTTAAGCATACCCGAATGGTTAAATCCGCCTATTTTCTGGGGAAAACCTATGACCGCTTATTAGCAGGTAGGCTTAATCAGCGGTATTTAAGCGATAAGTATGAGGTGACCAGTTGTCCAGCGACAACCAACAATCAGATCAAGAATTTGGCGCAAATCAGTGGCTAGTTGAAGAAATGTATGCGCAATGGCTAGCAAACCCTGATTCTGTCGATAAAGAGTGGCTACCAATCCTGGAGCGTTACCACCAAAATAAGGGTCAGAGTGTCCCAACAGTAACCCAAGCCCCAAGCCCTACCACCAACACTGGTTCGGTTCCCTTGGTGGCTAAAACTACAAAGGTTGAACCACAGCCAACTCCAATACCTGCCCAACCAGTTCAAACTTCAAGCCAACCCGAAGAAGCGACAGAAAATCAAGTAACCATTCTTAAAGGCATGGCTAAGACCTTAGCTAGCAATATGGATGCTTCACTTACTATTCCAACTGCCACCAGTGTTAGGGCAATACCGGCAAAGCTTTTAATCGATAACCGTATAGTGATCAACTCACACCTAGCTAGAACTCGTGGCGGTAAAGTCTCCTTCACACACATCATCGGTTATGCCATCATCCGTGCGTTAAAAGAATTCCCTTCACAAAATGTTTACTATGAGGAAGTTGATGGTAAACCCGCAGCAGTAACACCTGCCAACATCAATTTTGGTTTGGCGATTGATATTCCTAAGCCTGATGGAACTAGAGCACTACTTGTTCCAAACATTAAAAAAGCCCAGCGACTTAACTTCGCCGAATATCTTGCTGCCTATGAAGATTTAGTTAAGCGAGCAAGAGATAACCAACTAACCGCAGAAGATTTTGCTGGCACTACAGCATCGCTGACTAATCCAGGTGGGATTGGAACTGTTCACTCTGTGCCAAGACTTACCAAAGGTCAGGGCTGCATCATCGGTGCTGGAGCGTTAGATTACCCTGCTGAATTCCAAGGCATGAGTGAAGAT
>JBEGRI010000024.1:0-10454 GCA_041180525.1 Actinomycetota bacterium
GCCGCTTTCGATGAAATACAAAGAGGACTATCAAGCAGCCGGTATCCCAATGTTGCCAGTTGTCAGCGATCCGATATCGGTTGGAAGACAAATAGTTTTATATAGCTACGTAATGGTGTTCTTTACTTTGTTGCTCATTCCAATAGCAGCAATGGGTTTGGTTTACACCATTGTTGCCATTTTAGGAGCTGCCTGGTTTATCTATGAAGCTCATCTAATTCATAATCAAGCCAAACGAAATGCTGTTGAGAATCCGATGCGACTATTCAAGATTTCAATTAGTTATCTAACTTTGCTTTTTATTGCAGTCGGCATAGACCCGTTGCTATACATCAAACTAATCTAAATGCTTTAGTGCTTCTAACCTTGCCAGAGACTCATTGCGCTCGGTGTTGTGATCAACAATCGGCGCTGGATAACCCTGGCTAAAGCCGTCTAGTAAATTCCAAGGCTCATGCACTTGGGCACCAGGGATGTGTCTTAGTTCCGGAATATATTTGCGGACATAATCACCATTTGGATCGAACTTTAAACCTTGCAGGATTGGGTTGAAGATACGGTAATAAGGCGATGCATCCGTACCACAGCCTGCAGTCCACTGCCAGCCATGAGTGTTGGATGCTGGATCGTAATCACTGAGCAATGCCTCAAAGTGAGCTGCACCCCAAGTCCATTCCAGATGCAGGTCTTTGACCAAGAAAGAGGCCACTATCATGCGAACTCGATTATGCATCCAACCTTCAGTTAGTAACTGGCGCATCCCAGCATCAACCATCGGGTAGCCAGTCTTGCCCTGACACCACGCATCAAATCTGGCTTTAGCTTGCTTACCAGTGTCATAACGAAGCTTTTTAAACTTTGGTTCATAGTAATCAGTTAATGTGTGTGGATAGTGATGGAGAACATCGGCGTAAAACTCGCGCCAAGCGATTTCTTTGCGGAAGACAATTTGAGCTGGGGATTGGTCTAAGCCTTCCAGAATAGTTCTTGGATGAATTTCTCCGAACGTTAATGCATGCGAAAGATGAGAGGTTCCACTAATGTCGGCACGATTTCTTTCTTCATCGTATTCAGCCAAAGCTCGCTTTTTGAATCTGGCAAGAGTTCTGAGAGCAAAGGCTTCACCCGCAATCACACTAATTGGGGATTCTTTGGTTGGTTTAGGTATTGGCTTGGCAATTTTCGATTTCGCCCAGCTGTAACCGGATGTTGGTAACTTCAAAGGTTTGTTATCGGAAATTACATTCCATGCCTTGAAAAATGGGGTATAAACGCGATAGTTGCCACCGTCAGGTTTCACTACGGTTCCGGGTTTCACAGCGTAAGCAGAGCCCACTAACTTCAAAGTAATTCCATTTGCATTTAGTTCTTTAGCTAAACCATTTTGATAACGAATACCCTCAGGATCAAAAGACTGCATGCTTACAACTTCCGATACTGAAATTTTCTGGCAAAGTCCGACAATTGCTTTGGCAATCTCCCCAGTGCTAGTACCAAGGATCACATTTAGGTTCCCAGAAATGCTCTTATCTAGAGCTCTTAATCCTTCTACTAAAGAGTGTTGCCTGATTCCCTCAAGGAATTCAAATGTTGCAGCATTAAATCCATAGCAAGCGTATACGTCTGCTTGCTCTGATTTCTTAGCAGACTCAATCGCGTAATTTAGAGCCTCGTTGTCGGCTAAGCGTAGATCTCTGGTAAACAAAAAGACACTAGGCATTAGCTGACCTCCAGATACCTCGATACAACTGCTGCCACGTAATCAAACTGCACAGCACCGCAGCGCCAAACATATGTAATGCCACTAATTCAATTGGTAATCCAAGACGTGTTTGAGTTATACCGATGAGGGCTTGGAAGATCAAAGTAATTAACAAGAAAATGCTGGTTCTAATTCTCATCTGGTTACGCTTTAGCAAAATAATTTGCAGCACAACCAGTATCAACATTAGATAGCCGGGGTAGGAGTGCAGGTGGGCAAGAATGTCGATGTCTAAACCATTTCTCGGAGTGTTGCTATCCCCAGCATGCGGTCCAGCTCCAGTAACAATCACTCCGAGCACGATCGAAACCATCCCAACAGGAAAAAGTGCTAGCGAAGCAAGCCTTGTCAATCCGCTTGTTGCAACAGTTTTAGTTGCATAGCAGTGCCAAAGCAGAATCGTGGCGATAACAATTAGGACAGCAGAAACGACGAAATGAGCTCCAACGACCCAGGAGTTCAACCCAGTTAGAACGGTTATACCGCCGATAACTGCTTGGGCAAAAATGCCTAACCCAAGAGCCAACGAAGTCCAAAACTTACCTTTTCTTTCCACTTTGTCTAGAAGTAAAACGGTGACAAAAGTGAGAATGGCAACAATAAGTAAGACAAAAGTCAACAAACGGTTGGCAAATTCAATAAAGCCGTGAATGCCCAGTTCAGGAACATTAACCAAGGAACCTGGTTTGCATTCTGGCCACGTAGGGCAACCCAACCCCGATCCAGTTAGTCGAACAGCGCCTCCGGTAACAACAATCAAAATTTGGGTGACCAGTGAAGCCCAGCCATAAAACCTGATTCTGTTCCTACCTACTAGGAAGTCCTTCAAAACATGCCTTTCTAGTCTGCTGGGGTTACTTTTCTGTAACGTTTCGATAAACTTAGATTACCTGCGATGAACCTGAAGAAACCGCGTTGTCGCGAAGTAACCCGCAAAACAACCATTTAGGTTAGTTATGCCCTAGAAAGAGGTAAGTCTTGTCTGAATCCAAAGTCACGCCAGATGACCTAGATACGCTTGGCGTCTACGAATTCGGCTGGTCAGACAAAGACGAAGCAGGAGCTAGTGCTAGACGCGGCATCAACGAAGAGGTAGTCCAAGACATTTCAGCCAAAAAGGGAGAGCCCGATTGGATGCTGGAGAGAAGACTAAAAGGGTTTTCTTACTTTGAGAAAAAACCTATGCCATCTTGGGGTTCAGATCTATCGGGAATTGACTTCGATAACATCAAATACTTTGTTCGATCAACGGAGAAGCAGGCCAACTCTTGGGAAGAATTACCAGAGGAGATTAAGAACACTTACGAAAAGCTAGGTATTCCTGAGGCAGAACGTCAAAGACTAGTCGCTGGTGTTGCGGCTCAGTATGAATCTGAGGTTGTTTACCACCAAATCAATGAAGAGTTAGAGCGTCAAGGAGTAATCTTCCTTGACACCGATACAGCCTTGAAGGAACATCCAGAGATTTTCCAAGAGTATTTCGGAACTGTTATTCCTGCAGGAGATAACAAGTTTGCGGCGCTGAATACCGCAGTTTGGTCCGGTGGGTCATTCGTGTATGTTCCAAAGGGTGTTCATGTTGAGATACCACTGCAGGCTTACTTCAGAATCAACACTGAAAACATGGGACAATTCGAGAGAACACTTATCATCGCCGATGAAGGTTCTTACGTTCATTACATCGAAGGTTGTACCGCACCAATCTATAAGAGCGATTCGCTTCACTCTGCGGTGGTTGAAATCATAGTTAAGAAAAACGCCAGGGTACGCTATACAACCATTCAGAACTGGTCAAATAACGTCTATAACCTAGTCACCAAGCGAGCTATAGCGCACGAAGGTGCCACTATGGAATGGATTGATGGGAACATTGGGTCCAAAGTAACCATGAAGTATCCTGCCGTGATTCTTGCTGGTGAATACGCCAGGGGAGAAACCTTATCGGTTGCTTTTGCTGGTGAGGGTCAGCACCAAGACGCAGGCGCAAAGATGATCCACCTTGCACCACACACTTCTTCATCAATCGTTTCTAAATCGATTGCCAGAGCAGGCGGTAGGACGAGTTACCGTGGTGAGATCCGAGTCAATCCTGGGGCTCACCATTCGGCAAACACTGTTCGATGCGATGCCTTGCTGATTGACACTATTTCTAGAAGCGATACTTACCCAGCTGTTGATGTTCGTGAAGATGATGTATCTATGGGGCACGAGGCAACTGTCTCCAGAGTTAGCGACGAACAACTTTTCTATCTTCAGTCCAGAGGTCTAGCAGAAGATGAAGCTATGGCAATGATTGTTCGCGGATTCATTGAACCAATTTCTAAAGAACTACCTATGGAATATGCTCTTGAACTAAATAAGTTGATTGAACTGCAAATGGAAGGTGCTGTAGGTTAATGACTCAGCACGGACTTACTGAACACAGCCATGGGTTAGTTCCAATTCAGATTAGAACTGCCAGACCAAAATCAACCTCGGTAGCTGATTTCCAAACACTGTCAAACTTGCAAGATCTTTGGCGCTATGTCGATCTAAGCAAGATTGCCGGTCTAGATGCCGATGTTCTTGCAGAGTATCCTGACCAGGTAAGCTACCAGCAAGTCCCTGGAGTTAGCTTTAGCTGGATAGCATCAACCGAAGCAATTGTCGGCTCGGTTGGCACTCCAGAGGATAAAGTTTCGGCAGCAGCATGGACCAATGCAAGCTCAACTCTTTTAGTTGAAATCAATGAATCGCAGAGTGAACCAGTGGTAATAACTATCACCGGAGATAAAGATCCGAGTGCCTTGCATATTTTCCTAGTTGCTAAGAAATTCACCGAGGCAACCCTGCTTGTTAGGCATGAAGGTTTTGGTGTCCTAGGTGAAAACATTGAGATTCTGCTTGAAGATGAAGCGAAATTGAATTTTGTGTCATTACAAAACTGGGCTGCTGGATCCAGTCACATCTCGGCCCATTTTGCCAAGCTTGGTCGCAATGCCCACCTATCTCACAGTGTTTTAAGCTTTGGTGGGGATTTAGTGCGAGTTACCCCAGTAGTCACCTTCGCTGAGCCAGGCTCAGAAGTTGAACTGAACGGAGTTTACTTCGCAAGCGCAGGGCAACACATCGAAAACAGGCCATTCGTCGATCATGCTGCAGCCAACTGCAAATCTAGAGTCACTTATAAAGGTGCTTTGCTCGGCGAGAAAGCTCACACCGTCTGGATTGGCGATGTTCTAATCCGAAAAATTGCTGAAGGCACCGACACATACGAATTGAACCGCAATCTTTTGTTAACCGATGGGGCTAGAGCTGATTCAGTTCCTAACCTAGAGATTGAAACTGGTGAGATTCAGGGGGCAGGGCATGCTAGTGCTTCAGGAAGATTTGATGATGAACAACTTTTCTATTTAGAAGCTAGAGGTATCCCAGAACTTGATGCTAGACGTCTAGTAGTTCTCGGTTTCCTAATGGAACTCATCCAGCGAACCAAGATTGACTCTCTTGTAGCTGAATTAAGTCAAGTGTTAGAAACGAAACTGGGAGATAAGTAATGGCAATCAGAATTTGTAATGTGTCTGAGATTAAGCCAGGCAGAGCCATCAGAATCAAAATCGGCGATCACGCTTTTGCTATCGTTCACACTCCAGATGGAAAGTTTCACGCGTTAGATGACAAATGCTCCCACGGTGAAATTTCACTCAGTGAAGGCTTCGTAGATAACGAAACCATCGAGTGCTGGGCTCATGGAGCAAAGTTTTCTTTAGAGACAGGTAAACCTCTCTCACTTCCAGCATATGAACCAGTTTCTGTTTATGAGGTTTTAGTAGAAAATGATGAGTTGTTTTTAGAGTATGAAGCAGAAGGAAACTAATTGACCAAGCTAGTAATCAAAGACCTTTGGGTCACAGTTGAAACTGACCAGGGAACCAAGGAAATTCTCAGGGGAGTCAACCTGACTATCAACTCAGGTGAAATTCACGCCATCATGGGTCCTAACGGTTCGGGAAAGTCGACATTGGCATATTCAATCGCCGGTCATCCGAAATACACGGTGACCAAAGGTGAAATTCTGCTCGATGGCGAAGATGTTTTAGCCATGAGTGTTGATGAGCGAGCAAGGGCCGGACTTTTCCTAGCCATGCAGTATCCAGTTGAAATCCCAGGTGTTTCAGTTGCAAACTTCCTAAGAACAGCTAAGACTGCTATTGACGGTGAAGCTCCTCAAATCCGCGACTGGATCAAAGACGTGAAGACTGCGATGGAATCGTTAAAAATGGATCCAGCGTTTGCTGAACGTAACGTCAATGAGGGCTTCTCAGGTGGTGAGAAGAAACGTCACGAAATTCTTCAGATGGAGTTGCTAAGACCAAAGTTCGCTGTTTTGGACGAGACTGATTCAGGTCTTGATGTTGATGCCTTAAAGATTGTTTCCGAAGGCGTTAATCGAGCCCATCAAGCTGGTGGGCTTGGAGTACTTTTGATCACTCACTACACCCGTATCTTGAAATACATCAAACCTGATTTTGTTCACGTTTTCGTAGCCGGTAAGGTAGCGGAAGAAGGTGGACCGGAGCTCGCCGAACGCCTGGAGGCTGAAGGCTACGATCGATACGTTAAGGCCCAATAATTGTCTGAATTAGATTTACCCGCTGAGAAATACGACCAAGTGCTTGAAGCACTAAAGGAAGTGATCGACCCTGAAATCGGGGTGAACATAGTAGATCTCGGACTTATCTATGATCTCAAACAAGCTGAAGATTCTTCGTTACTTATTCATATGACACTCACCTCAGCAGGTTGCCCACTCACCGATGTCTTAGAAGAGCAAACTGCCATGGCTTTAGAGAATGTAGTTGATGCTTTCAGAATTAACTGGGTTTGGATGCCGCCTTGGGGGCCAGAGCGAATCACTGAGGATGGCAGAGATCAAATGCGAGCCATCGGTTTCAACATCTAGATGATCATAGTTCGCGACCTAGAGATAACCATAGGTCCTAAAGTTCTAATGTCTGCAGTGAACTTTCAGGTCGCTAAAGGGGACAAGGTTGGACTGGTTGGTAGAAATGGCGCTGGTAAAACAACCCTCACCAGAGTAATAGCTGGAGATTTTCAACCCTCTTCAGGAACGATTGAATCTATCGGTGAAATAGGTTATTTGCCACAAGACCCAAGAACGGGTAACCCAAGTGAACTGGCTAAAGATCGCATCCTGAATGCAAGAGGCTTGGGTGAAATCCTAAATGCGATGGAACAAACTCGACTGGATATGGCCTCCATCGACGAAGCGGTTTATGACAAAGCCATGTCGCGCTATTCCAGACTTGAAGCACAGTTTGAGGCCAATGGTGGTTACGCAGCTGAGGCACTTGCTGCAAGCATTGCAGGAAATTTGGGGTTGAAACCAAATGTTCTCAATCAAGAACTAGGTACGCTTTCTGGAGGCCAGAGGAGAAGAATTGAATTAGCCAGAATTCTTTTCTCCAATGCGCAAACCATGATTCTAGATGAACCCACCAACCACTTAGATGCGGACAGTATTATCTGGCTTCGTGAGTTCTTGAAAAATTACACCGGTGGTTTGATAGTCATAAGCCACGACTTGAACATCGTTGAAGAGACGGTAAACCGCGTTTTCTATCTAGATGCTAATCGTGCGGTAATCGATATTTACAACATGAGTTGGAAAAATTATCTGAAGCAACGCGAAGCTGATGAAGAAAGACGTAAGCGCGAACGCGCGACTAAGGAACGTAAAGCCGCTACTTTGCAAATTCAGGCCGCTCGCTTTGGAGCGAAAGCCAATAAGGCGGCAGCGGCTCAGCAGATGGCAAGGCGAGCTGAAAGGTTATTAAGTTCGCTTGAAGAAGTTAGAGAAAAAGACAAGGTCGCCAATATAAGATTTCCAGAGCCGCAAAGTTGCGGTAAGACTCCATTGTTTGCACATAATCTCAGCAAAAACTATGGGTCGCTAGAAGTCTTCACCGCAGTTGACCTAGCCGTTGATCGAGGTTCGAAAGTTGTCATAATCGGGCTCAATGGTGCTGGCAAAACTACCTTGCTGAGAATTTTAGCTGGAGTTGAAAAGCCGGATACTGGCCAAATCGATCCAGGCCACGGCCTTAAGGTTGGTTACTACGCTCAAGAACACGAAACGTTGAAAATCACCAACACTGTTCTTGAAAACATGATGGCAAATGCTCCGGAGCTAAGTGAAACTGATGCCAGAAAAGTTCTTGGATCATTTCTTTTTAGCGGCGATGATGTCAACAAACCGGCGCAGGTTCTTTCTGGAGGGGAGAAGACCAGATTGGCATTGGCTTGTTTAGTTGTATCCAGAGCTAACGTGCTGTTGCTTGACGAACCAACAAATAACCTAGATCCGGCAAGTCGCGAAGAAATACTTAAGGCTCTCGCTACTTTCAGCGGAGCAATCGTTTTGGTATCTCACGATGTTGGGGCAGTTGATGCCTTGAATCCTGAAAGAGTTTTAGTTATGCCAGATGGTCAAGAAGATCTTTGGAACGAGGAATACCGAGAACTAATTACCCTTTCTTAGGCTTAGCTAACTAGTCCTTCTCGTCCAGTATTTGATCTTCGATCTCGGCATCTTTGTCACGATTTAGGATTTTTAACTTACGAATCGGCTGACCAGCTCGAATTCTGCGATCTTGACTGATGTTCCAACCAACCGCACCTAAAGCCATTAATCCAAAAATGATCCACTGGAATGCATAACTTAGATGGTTACCCTCGGATAATTCAGGTTTACCAAGAGCTAATCCACGACTGAGCTCAGGCGTTTCTGTTTTTAGACGAGCATAGGCTTGCAGGTATGTTTTGGTAACAGGCAAATCTTTACCAGCTAAAAGCAAGTTGATGTTAGAAAGTTGACCAATGGGCGCGCTTAGCCCGTTATCTTTTTCGCCTTTACGAAGGTGCAAGACAAGTTTTCTTGACTTACCATCAACCTGCGGGATTGAATCCGGTAGTTCTTTTTTAGCTCCTGAAGCTAGCCAGCCTCGCTCAATCCATAAGTAGTTACCTGAGTCAGTCTTGAAGCAGACTAATTGAAGGAAACCTGGATTACCATCTAGTGGTCTGTTTCTTACCAACAGCGTTGTTTTTGGAAGGTAATTTCCTGAAACTGATACCACTCGATACTCAAGATCTGGGTTCCAGCTGTCAGTTGGTTTTATTAAAGCTTCAATTGGGACAGGCACGGCGTCATAGTTTTTAGCCACCAGCAAATTGTTTTTATGAACTTGGTCGGCTCTAGCAAACTGCCACTGTGAAAGAAACCAACAAGCAGCTGCGAATATCAAACCTGTGAGAATCCATGATCCCCAGCGATAGGTCATTGAATTACGATTCATTCGAATCTTTAACTCTGAAAGCATCAGCGCTAATGCTTAGAGTTGGAGCCTGTGCTTTAGCAGTCTTGTCTGTTTGGTTAGCCGAGGCAGTGTTGGCAACAATCACCGCGAAGTAGGGTAAGAAAATTGCGCCGATGCCGAAAATAACGGTAAACCATCCAAGTGGTAATAAAACTGCCAAAACTATGCAGATAACCCTGACAATCATGGCAATCGTGTATTTGAGGAAACGGGATTTGCGCTCCTGCTCAGGAGAAACCTCAATAGAGGTTACCGACTGACGCTGTGTCATCTATACCTCCAAGATAATCCGCCATTATGAACCCTGGTAATAGACTTGAGCTATTCCTTTATTCTCAAGCTTTAAGGCGTGATGATGTCTAGAACAGTTTTAGTTACCGGTGGCAATCGCGGTATAGGTAAGTCTATCGCAGAGGTTTTCATAGCTGCTGGCTACAAAGTTGCCGTTACCTCCAGAAATGGTGATGGCCCCGAAGGAGCAGTCATCGTCAAGGCTGACATGACCGATAGCGCTTCATTAGATGCTGCCTTTAAGGAAATTGAGTCAGCTATTGGTCCAGTAGAGATTTTGATCGCCAATGCTGGAATCACCAAAGACACTCTGCTGATGAGAATGACCGATGAAGAGTTTGAAGAGGTAATCAACACCAACTTGACTGGGGCCTTCAGGGTAGTAAAAAGAGCAACCATGGGAATGATTAAGGCTAAATTCGGCAGAGTTATCTTGATTGGTTCAGTGGTTGCCCTTTTAGGTAGTCCAGGGCAAGTAAATTATTCTTCATCAAAAAGTGGGCTGATTGGCTTAGCTAGGTCACTAACAAGGGAACTAGGTGGTCGGGGGATTACAGCCAATGTTCTAGCCCCTGGTTTCATCGACACCGACATGACGGCAGCCCTGTCAGAAGATTTGCAAGCCGATTACAAAAAGCGGATTCCAGCTGGACGTTTTGCTTCTCCGGAGGAAGTAGCCAAGGTGGCGCTCTTTCTGGCTAGTGACGATGCAGCATACATCTCAGGGGCAGTTATACCGGTGGATGGCGGCATGGGAATGGGCCATTAGAGCCAGAAATGCTGGCAGAATATCCTTTGGCCAAATAAAACAGAGAGAAGATTATGGGCATTTTAGAGGGCAAGAAGATTCTTATTACCGGAGTTTTGACTGAGGCATCGATTGCTTTCTCAGTTGCGAAACTGGCACAAGAACAAGGTGCTGAAATTATTCTTTCTTCCTACGGAAGAATGTTGCCGATTACTGAGAAAATCGCCATGCGTTTACCTAAGCCGGTACCAGTGATTGAACTTGATGCAACAAG
>JBEGRI010000025.1:0-10480 GCA_041180525.1 Actinomycetota bacterium
AGACATTTTTGAGAACTTCTTTGGCGGTGGCTCCAGAGGTCCTAGACAGATGGCAGAGCGAGGTCAAGATGCGCTTATCAGAGTTGAGCTGAGCATGGCTGAGGTGGTCTTTGGTGTGAACAAACAGCTAGAGATTGATACTGCAGTGGTTTGTAATACCTGTAAGGGAACGACCTGTCGTCCAGGAAGTTCACCAGTGCGCTGTGACATTTGTGGTGGTAGCGGCAGCATTTCAAGACAAGTTAGATCTTTGCTTGGCAACATGGTTACCAGCGCCCCGTGTAATGCTTGTCGTGGCTACGGTCAAGTAATCTCTGATCCTTGCCTTGATTGTCGTGGACAGGGTAGAACACGAGCAACTAGAACACTAGATTTGGACATTCCTGCAGGTGTCGAACACGGTTTGAGATTGCAACTGTCCGGTCAAGGTGAAGTTGGTTTTGCTGGCGGCCCGCAGGGAGATATATACGTTGAGATTTCGGTTATTCCAGATGAGTTCTACGAGCGTGATGGTGATGACTTAGTTGCTGTTTTAGAAGTTCCGCTACATGATGCAGTTCTAGGCAGCATAGTGAAAATAAAGACTTTTGATGGTGAGCAGGACATTGAGATTAAACCAGGTGCGCAAAGTGGTGAAGTTATCAGCTTGAAAGCTAAAGGCATCAAACATCTAAGGTCGTCAGGTCGTGGCGATTTACTTGTTCAACTAAAGGTGCTCACTCCTAATAGAGTCGACTCAAAAGAAAAAGAACTTTTCAAGAAATTAGCTGAACTTAGAAAATCAGATCAAGCTCAATTAGCTAAGCGAACACAGTCTTTCTTCGGCAGAGGTCGTAGAAGATAATGGTTGAACCCTTATTCGTAAAGCAAGATTTAGCTCTTTCCTCAGAGATTCTGCTTAGCGGTTTAGAGGCTAAACATGCCATCTCGGTTAGACGAATGCGTATTGGTGAAGCGATTGCTGTAACAAATGGTAGTGGTTTGCTGATTCGAGGAAACGTTAAAGAACTAACTAAGCAAGAGCTAGTGATTTCTGTAACAGAAACAGTTCAAGAAGAACCACCAGCGCTTAGTTTTGTTTTAGTCCAAGCTCTGGCCAAAGGCGATCGAGATGAGCTGGCTATTCAAGCAGCAACAGAACTCGGTGTCTTTGAAGTCATCCCTTGGTCTGCAGATAGAAGTGTTTCAACGTGGCAAGGCAGGAAGGTTGATTCCGGTAGAGAGCGTTGGCAACAGATAGTCACCGAAGCCGCTAAGCAATCGCTTCGAACCTTTATTCCAATTGTTCATGCACCAGTTAGCAGCAAAGAGCTGGCTAAAGCCTTTAGTTCTTTTGATTTGGTTTTAGTCTTAGACCCAACTGGAACAGCTTCCTTGGATGCTGTAAAGCTGCCAAAGGAAGGCAGAGTGGCCATAGTCGTCGGCCCTGAAGGCGGAATCAGCCCTCAGGAACTAGAACTATTTGAAGCCGCCATGAAGATTAATCTCGGCAAGGGCATTCTTCGCACCTCAACCGCAGGGCCTGCGGCGCTTGCTGCCCTTACCTTGAGGTAAAAGCGAGAATAGACTTATCCGGTAAAGGAGTTTCATTGGATTGCATTTTCTGCAAGATCACCTCAGGTGCTATCACCACCGATTTTGTCGCTGAATCTGAACATGCGGTTGTCATTAGAGACATCAGCCCTAAAAAGCCAGTTCACTTACTGGTAATTCCCAAAGAGCATTACAGCGATGTTGCCGATTTAACCGAAAAGAACCCTGCGGTCTTAGCTGACCTAATGCAATTAGCAGTGAAGGTTGTCAGAGATAAGCAACTAGCTTCATTTAGGTTGACTTTCAACACAGGAGCAGAAGCAGGTCAGACAGTTTTTCATGCCCACGCACACATCACTTCGATCTCAGGTAGCAACTAGTGGCTAAAGAGAATCTAAAAGAAACCAGATTAGATTTCCCAATTGTTGGTGTTGAACTTGTAAAACTTTTTGGCACTGAAGATAAGTTGTTGAAATCTATTGAAGCTGCTTACCCAGAGGTAACTGTTTTGGTAAGAGGTAATGAAGTATCACTTAGCGGACCGGAAGCTTCATGTTTCGCAGCTAAACGACTGATTGATGAGACTATTTCGCTGATTAATTCTGGACATAGCGTTAACGCTGTTGACATTGCTGTCTCGGCAAAAATGATTCAACAAGATCAATCACCAGCACAATTGTTATCCCAAAGCATTTTGTCTTCCAGAGGCAAGAGCATTAGAGCAAAAACCATAAACCAAAAAAACTACGTTGATGCCATAGATCAGAACACTATTGTGTTTGGTATCGGCCCAGCTGGAACCGGTAAAACATACTTGGCGATGGCTAAGGCTGTTCAAGCATTACAGCGCAAAGAGGTTTCCAGAATCATCTTGACTCGTCCCGCAGTTGAAGCGGGAGAGCGCTTAGGCTTTTTGCCTGGAAGTTTGACCGACAAAATTGACCCTTACCTGCGACCATTATTTGACGCCTTGCACGAAATGCTAGATCCCGATGCCATACCTAAATTGATGACGACTGGAACTATAGAAGTTGCACCGCTTGCATACATGCGCGGTAGAACACTCAATGATTCCTTTATCATCCTGGATGAGGCGCAAAACACCACCCCAGAGCAGATGAAGATGTTTCTTACACGTTTAGGCTTCAATTCCAAGATGGTAGTCACCGGCGATGTTACCCAGATTGACTTACCTGGTGGTAAATCTGGGTTGAATGTTGCATCGCAAATTCTTCCTAAGGTTGATGATCTCAAGTTCTGTTATCTAGACTCCAGCGATGTTGTCAGGCACACTCTGGTTGGTCGGATAGTTGACGCCTATGCCAAATTTGAGGCTAAAGCCAGCGCTAAGGCTAAGCGATGAATATCGAAATTGAAAACGAATCAGGGGTAAACGCTCCGCTAGATAAGATCCTTTCTTTAGCCGAATATGCGCTCGAAAAGATGCACATCGATGCAAGAGCTGAGCTTGAAATCCTGTTGGTCAATGAAGATGTCATGGAGCAGTATCACTTGGATTGGTTGCAAGAATCAGGACCAACCGATGTTTTATCGCAGCCAATAGATTCGCTGCGGCCTGGTAAACCTAATTCGCTCACTCCAGCTGGACATTTGGGCTTGATTGTCTTGTGTCCTCAGGTAGCTAAAAAACAAGCGGCTGAGCGAGGACATTCAGAGCTAAAAGAAATTCTGATTCTGATAGCTCACTCCATCTTGCATTTACTCGGATACGATCACGCCGAGAAAGAAGATGAAATTGAGATGTTTGCACTTCAGGAAGAGATTGTCGCTGAATACATGGATAAGGATCAGGCATGATTGCTTTAGGCTTTGCCGTTGTATTTTTATTAGCGGCTTTTGCGGTGGTGCTGGGGCTGGCTGAAGCTGTAATCAAACTAAACGATGAGGATGAGCGACCCACCGAAGGTATATCTTTTACAAAGCTGCTCCTGGTTGCTATCTATGCGGTGATTCTGAGCCTGATGTTCGTTACTGCTGAGTTACATATCTGGCTGGTAATCACCTTATCGATGTTGTTAACTATTGGCCTGATTCTACTGATGCAGCTCTTAGCTAAGAATGTTGGTAAATCTGTCTTTGCCAATCGTATGGTGAGTTGGTTGAAGCCACTAATTAAATCTATTAATTTATTTTTCACACCACTCTCTTTGCCAACCGATTCAACCGAAGAATATGAACAAGAGCTTATTGAATCGGTTGAAGAACTAGGTGAGACCGTGGCCAGAGAGATTATGGTGCCAAGGCTAGACATGGTCACTATCGCCAGCGAAGATAATTTGCAAGATGCGATGACTGTATTTCTAAGGTATGGATACTCTCGGTTACCAGTGATTGGTAAGAATCTAGATGATGTCAAGGGAGTGCTATACATCAAAGATGTCTCCAGGTTGCTGCATGAAGATCCAGTTAGGGCAGCCAAGGTAACCGCAAAGGACATAGCTCGGGAAGCAAGCTTTATTCCTGAGAGCCTGCCAGTTGACGACCTTTTACAAAGAATGCAAAGCTCTGCGATTCACATCACCATTATTGTTGATGAATATGGCGGTGTTGCCGGTTTGGTAACCATGGAAGATGTAATCGAAGAGATCGTCGGAAACATAAGCGATGAATATGACACGGATAATCCTGAGATAACCGAATTAGAAGATGGTTGGAGCAGGGTTAGCACCAGACTGGCCCTTGATGAGCTTGGTGAGCGATTCGAACTAGAACTTGAAGATGAGGACGTTGATAGCGTTGGTGGTCTCTTGGCTAAAGAGTTAGGCAGATTACCGGCGCGAAATGATCAGATTGAGTTTTCTGGGTTGATTATCAAGGTTGATCGAGTTGAAGGTAGACGTAAGAGGGTTATCACTGCTCTAGTCAAGATGAGCGATGAACTGATTGCTGCCAGAGCAGCTTTAGAAGTTGAAGAAGAATGAGTGAGTTTCGCGCTGGGTTTATCACTTTTGTTGGGAGACCCAATGTTGGTAAATCAACGCTAACTAATGCTTTGGTTGGTGAAAAGATAGCGATTACTTCGGCTAAGCCACAGACCACTCGAAAAGCGATCAGAGGTATTTGCAACACTGATAATGCACAGCTAGTAATAGTTGATACACCGGGAATTCATCGCCCTAGAACTTTGTTGGGTCAACGACTAAACGATGTGGTTGAGAATACCCTCTCCGAAGTTGATGTGATTGGCTTTTGTATTCCCGCCGATGAGAAACTCGGGCCAGGCGATGCATTCATCAATAGCGCTTTGGAACGTTATCCTAAGGCTAAGCTGGTCGCCTTGGTGACTAAATGTGAGAAAGTTTCCCGAGAGGCTTTGGCTGCCCAGTTGCTAGCGGTGAATCAATTACGAAATTGGGAAGCAATAGTTCCTGTATCTGCGATTACTGGAGAACAGCTAGAAGAGCTAAAAAAGGTTCTAGGTGAATTGCTACCTGTATCTATGCCTTTGTATCCAATGGATCAGAAAACTGAAGAGAGCATTGAAGCTAGAATTTGCGAACTAATTAGAGAAGCAGCCTTGGAAGAGTCTCGGGACGAACTACCTCACTCTCTGGCTGTGACTATCGACGAACATGGGCCTCGCGAGAACTCTGACATTTATGACATTCATGCCAATCTCTTCGTTGAAAGAGACAGCCAAAAGCCAATAGTCATCGGTAAAGGTGGGGCTAGGCTCAAGCAGATTGGCTCTGAGGCTAGAAAAGAGATTGAGGCACTACTTGGTAGGAAAGTAATGCTTAAAATTCATGTCAAGGTTGCCCCTTCTTGGCAGCAGGACCCTAAACAACTAGGCCGTTTAGGGCTCTAGTTCCGATAACTCGGGGGATTTAGCGGGGATACTTAACACATGCCAACCTACCGTGATGAAGCCGTTGTGTTAAGAACACATAAGCTAGGCGAAGCCGACCGGATTGTGACGATGCTAACTCGCTATCACGGCCAAGTTAGAGCGGTAGCCAAAGGGGTCAGGAGAACTTCCTCAAAAGTCGGGGCAAGGCTTGAGCCGTTCATGGCTGTTGATGTTCAGTGCTATGAGGGTAGAAACCTAGATACGGTTACTCAAGTTGAAATGCTTGCTTCTTATGGTGCTGAGATAACCGAGAACTATGAAGCATTTACTGTTGCAAATGTAATCTGCGAAACTGCTTTGAAACTGACAGATGATCAGCCGGCTACAAGTCAGTATTTACTCTTAGTTGGAGCATTACGTTCACTTGCTAATCAAGAGCATGAAGCAACTCAGATTTTGAATAGCTACTTACTTCGAGCTTTAGCAATTGCCGGTTGGGCACCTAACTTCATGGACTGCACTGCTTGTCAGGAACCAGGCCCACACTCAGCGTTCTATGTTCAAACTGGCGGTGTTTTATGTGATCGTTGTATAAACCCTGGAGCGGCTTTAGTAGGTAAAGAAACTACCTTGCTATTGGGAGCATTACTTGCTGGTGAATGGCAGATTGTTAGTCAGGCAAGCACACAGGTTAAACTAGCTGCTAATGGTGTTGTTAGCGCCTATGCGCAATGGCACATCGATAAAGGCATTAAATCCTTAAGTCATTTGGAGCGGGCGTGAAAAAACCAAAATTTACCGGTAACGTTCCAACGCATATCGCAATTGTCATGGATGGAAACGGACGTTGGGCTAACGCCAGAGGGCTAACCAGAGTTGAAGGTCACCGAGCAGGCGAAGCTGCACTTATGGATGTTATCGAAGGTGCGATTACCGCTGGAGTTAAATATCTAACAGTCTTCGCTTTCTCCACTGAGAACTGGAAGCGATCTCCTGAAGAAGTAAAGTTTCTAATGAATTACAACCGCGAAGTGCTAACTCGACGTCGTGATGAGTTGCATAAATGGAATGTGAAAATACGTTGGGCTGGTAGAAGACCTAAGCTTTGGCCAAGCGTTATCGATGAGTTGCAAAAGGCTGAAAAATTGACCAAGAAGAACACTGGCCTCATCTTTACAATGTGTGTGAACTATGGTTCAAGGACAGAGATCCTGGATGCAATTGAACAAATGAACCAGGATGTTCGATCAGGTAAGCTCCGAGGCAAGATCACAGAGAAGACCATGCAAAGGTATTTGCTGACTAAAGATTTACCGGATGTTGATTTGTTTATTCGAACTAGCGGGGAACAAAGAATAAGTAATTTTTTGCTTTGGCAATCGGCTTATGCTGAATTTGTCTTCATGGATGAGTTATGGCCCGATTTCAACCGAGAATCGCTTTGGAAAGCCATAGAACTTTATTCCAAGCGAAATAGACGCTTTGGGAAAGCGGTGGATAAGCCTAAGGGCAAGTAAACTAGAGGTTCGAAGCACCGCATCCAACGGTGCCTAACCAAGGGAGCAAAATGGCAGCCCCATCCAAATTAGATTCAGTTATATCTCTGGCTAAGCGCAGAGGTTTCGTCTTTCCAGCCGGTGAAATATACGGTGGAACACGATCAGCCTGGGACTACGGACCTTTAGGTGTTGAACTCAAGGAAAACATCAAGCGAGCCTGGTGGCAGGCAGTGGTCAACTCACGTGAAGATATCGTAGGTCTTGATTCTTCGGTTATCTTGCCACGTAAAGTTTGGGAGGCTTCAGGTCACGTTAAAGAGTTCGTTGACCCTTTGATTGAGTGCACTTCCTGTCACAAGCGCTTTAGAGCAGACCACCTAGAGGAAGCTTTTGAAGAGAAAAAGGGCAGAGCCCCAGCCTCGATAAATGAGATAGCTTGCCCTAATTGTGGAACCAAAGAGTCTTGGACCGAGCCAAGAATGTTCAATGGTTTACTGAAAACTTATTTGGGGCCAATTGAAGATGAATCAGGATTACATTACCTGCGACCAGAAACAGCTCAAGGAATCTTTGTGAACTTCGCCAACGTGCTAGGTGCGGCTCGGATGAAGCCACCTTTTGGTATCGGTCAGATTGGTAAATCTTTTAGAAACGAGATAACACCAGGTAACTTCATCTTCCGTACCAGAGAGTTCGAACAAATGGAGATGGAGTTCTTTGTTGAACCTGGCACTGATGAAACTTGGCATGATTATTGGATCAAAGAGCGTTTTGATTGGTATGTGGGGCTAGGAATAAATCCAGATAATCTTCGCTTATTTGAACATCCAAAGGAAAAGCTTTCACACTATTCAAAACGTACGGTAGATATCGAATATCGTTTTGGTTTTCCTGGCAGCGAATTCGGTGAGCTGGAAGGTATTGCTAACCGAACTGATTTTGATCTGTCAACGCACTCTAAAGAATCTGGCGTCGATTTAAGTTATTTTGATCAAGCTAAGTCCGAACGATGGACTCCTTACGTGATTGAACCAGCCGCTGGTCTAACCAGATCGTTGATGGCTTTCCTAGTTGATGCATATGCCGAAGATGAAGCCCCGAACACTAAAGGTGGAGTTGATGTTAGAACCGTGTTGCGTCTGAACTATCGACTAGCGCCTGTCAAGGTAGCTGTATTGCCATTATCTAGAAACGAAGAACTTTCACCAGTGGCTCGTAATTTGGCACAGTCTCTGCGCAAGGAATGGAATATTGACTTTGATGATTCTGGTGCTATCGGTAGAAGATACCGTCGCCAAGATGAAATTGGAACACCGTTTTGTGTGACAGTTGACTTCGATTCCCTGCAGGATCAGGCAGTTACCGTTCGTGAAAGAGACACCATGAGTCAAGAGCGTGTGTCTTTGGATAATTTGAAATCCTACCTCGCTGCAAAACTAGTCTCCTAGAGGTAACTTTGCTTAACTACGGTTCCATAGCTATCAAGACGCCGGTAATCCTTGCGCCAATGGCGGGCATCACCAACACCGCGTTTAGAAGGCTTTGCCAGGAATTTGGTGGGGGCTTGTATGTTTCAGAAATGGTCACATCTAGGGCCCTAGTTGAGCGAACCGAAGAATCGATGAGACTTATCGGTCACCATGAATCCGAAAAGATTAGGTCTGTTCAGTTATATGGAGTGGACCCTAAGACGATTTCTGAAGCAGTCACCATGTTGGTTGCCGAGAATAGGGCAGATCACATTGACCTAAACTTTGGTTGTCCTGTTCCTAAGGTCACTCGTAAAGGCGGTGGAGCGGCTCTTCCGTATAAACAAGACTTATTTAGCGCGATAGTTCATGCAGCTGTAAAGGCTGCGGGAGATATTCCAGTTACCGTCAAGATGCGTAAGGGTATTGACAGCAACCACCTAACTTTCTTGGAAGCTGGCAAGTCAGCAGCTGATGCTGGTGTTGCTGCAGTAGCGCTGCACGGTAGAACTGCAGCAGAGTATTACTCAGGTCAGGCAGACTGGAATGCTATCTATGAGCTAAAAGATTCGCTTAGAGACGTGCAGGTGCTCGGCAATGGAGATATCTGGTCGGCTGCAGATGCAATCAGAATGATGCGGCAGACTGGTTGTAATGGGGTTGTCGTTGGTAGGGGTTGCCTTGGTAGACCTTGGTTATTTGCAGATTTGCAGAAAGCTTTTGAAGAATACGAATTGGATCCAAACTCAGATAAGGCGATAGACCCAGTGCAACCTACTCTTGGCGAGGTTGCGGCTTATTTCAAGAAGCACACCTTGCTTTTAGTTGAATTCTTTGAATCCGAGGAACGAGCTTGTCGTGACATTAGAAAGCACGTTGCTTGGTACTTCAAGGGCTATCCGGTGGGCGGGGAATTCAGGGCAAGCCTTGCACAAGTTGAATCCTTGAGCCAAATGGATGACATACTTGGTACCTTGGATGTCGATGCACCTTACCCAGGCGAACTTGCTGAAGGGCCTCGAGGTCGCCTAGGTGGAGCAAAAGTCTGTGCTTTGCCAGAGAATTGGCTTAACTCACGAGAACTTGAAGGTGATCAGAGAAGAATGTTGAACGAGGCTGAGCTAGGAGTGTCGGGCGGATGACCCACAACTATCTAGATCAAGATCGTGAACGGTTACTAAAGGAAGTTGGAACCGGTAGAGCTGCTCGCACCGAATTTGCTAGAGATAGGGCAAGAGTTACTCACTCTTCAGCGCTGAGGCGACTCGGAGCTAAAACCCAGGTATTGCAACCCGGTTCAGGGGATTTTGCTAGAACTAGGTTGACCCACTCTTTGGAAGTTGCTCAGGTTGGCCGCGAGATGGCAGTTGAGTTTGGGATAGATCCCGATGTTGTTGATTCAGCGTGTTTAGCTCACGATCTCGGTCATCCACCTTTTGGTCATAACGGTGAGAAAGCTTTAAACGATTGGGCTTTCGATTTCGGTGGCTTTGAGGGTAACGCTCAGACACTAAGAATACTTACCCGCATTGAGCAGAAAGTTTATTCAACCGAAGGCATTGCCTTCGGGTTGAATCTCACTAGGGCTACATTGGATGCTTGTTGCAAATATCCTTGGACCAGGGAGAATGCGGTAGCCGATTCTGGTGCAGATCGATCACTTAAATTCGGTGTCTATCAAGACGACTATCCGGTCTTTGATTGGATCAGACACGATGCTCCAATCGGAGTGAAGTGTTTTGAAGCACAGATTATGGATTTCAGTGACGACGTTGCCTACTCAGTGCACGACTTTGAAGATGCTGTTGTTGAAGGATTTTTGAACCTTGCCGAACTAAGTTCTAACGAAAACGAAATAGTCGCTGAAATTGAAAGATGGAATGGTAGTCGTATGGACAGGTTGCAAGCTAACCAATTCTGGCTAACTAATTGGCAGGGAACACCTAATCAAGCAGGTCAGCTTAAGAATCTAACTTCAAGCGTGATAGGCAGTTTTGTTTCTAGAACCACCGACGCAACATTCCAAGCTAATCCGGATTCGAGCTTTGGTCGCTTTGCTGCGGATGTGATAGTTCCAAATGAGGTTCAAGCGGAGATAGCGATATTTAAGGGCTTGGTTTCATACTTCCTGATGTCAACTGAGCGAAGAAGACCTTTCTACGAGTGGC
>JBEGRI010000026.1:0-10082 GCA_041180525.1 Actinomycetota bacterium
GGCTCTAAACCGGTTGGTGGTCAGTGGAACTTTGACGCTGATAACCGTTTACCACCACCTAAGAATTACACCTGGCCTAAATATCTCTGGCATGAACGAGATGAGATAGATCTGGCTGTTGCTAAAGAACTGAAGATGGAGCCCACCAAAACCTGGGCAACCACCAGAAAAGGCGCTTTAGCTCAATTGAGGAACTTCATAGAAAATCACCTAGATGGCTTTGGGCCTTATGAGGATGCTGTTGCTAAAGATAACTGGGCATTACATCATTCTCTGCTTAGCCCTTACCTAAACAACGGGTTACTAGACCCTAAAGAAGTCGTTGCTGCTGCAGTGAAGGCTTATGAAAACGGTAAAGCCAGAATCCAATCGGTTGAAGCCTTTGTCAGACAGGTTATTGGCTGGCGAGAATACGTCAATGGCATGTATTGGTTTTTAGGCGAGGACTATAGAAACAAAAATGGTTTGAAAGCTAAACGAGAATTACTGCCAGTCTTTACAGATTCAACTAAAACCAAGATGAACTGTGTTGGCAGTGTTGTCAAAGATGTTGAAGATAGAGCTTGGGTGCATCACATACCAAGGCTGATGATCCTCAGCAATTTAGCTTTGATAACTGGAACCAATCCTCAGCAGTTCTTGGATTGGATGAGAGAACAGTTCATTGATGCCAGTGAGTGGGTAATGGTGCCTAACGTGATCGGTATGGGAGTTCATGCTGATTCTGGCATCATGATGACTAAGCCTTATGCTGCTGGTGGTGCATACATCTCCAGGATGACTGAGTTTTGTAAAGGGTGTGTTTACGATCCAAAGCTTAGAGTTGGTGATAATGCCTGCCCTTTCACTACTTTGTATTGGGATTTCTTAGACAGACACAAAGAAGAGTTCATCAAGAATCACCGGATGAGTCAACAAGTTAATGGTCTAAAGAGATTGAGTGATTTACCTGAACTAAAGGTAAGAGCTAATCAGGTTTTAGCTGGTTTAGATAAAGGTGAAATCTAGAACGTATTCTTAAACGCAGATTCCTCCGGGGTAATTACTTCCGGAGGAATCTGTTTGGAACTGTGACCTCCCCACCTACCTAATGAGAGACTCCTTGAGCTCGTATCAACAGGGAGGGACCTTTAAGGAAAATATAAATTAATCTCAGAAATTAATCAAGCACTCTGGATAACTTTTTTTATGAGCAAATAGAACTCTAGACTTTACATCGCAGGGCACTAAGGAGATTTAGATGCCCAATAAAACACTCTTCATATATCTAGATGAATCTGGAAATTTGGATTTTGCAAGCTCTGGTACCAAACATCTTGTCATGTCGGCAGTCAGCACGCAAGATCCAGCTACTATTTTGAAGCTAATTGGCAACCTAAAGTATGAGTTATTAGCTGCAGGTATAAATGTTCCAAATTTCCACGCATCAGAAGACGTGCAGATAGTTAGAAACAGATTTTTCGCAATTTTAGGCGACTTGCCAGTTTATTCAGGTCAAACATTTTGGTTGAGTAAAGATGATGACAGATTATCTGAACCATTTGAGAGCAGTGCATATGGGTCCTTTGGTTTAGCAATTGCGAATTGGGCTCAAATTCAAAAAGTAGAATCTGGCTCAGAGCGAGTAGTTTTGGTTTTTGACAGGGTATTGCGAGTTCGAGAGCAATCTGCCTTTCTCTCTCGTTTAAAAGGTATCTTTTCGCAACGGGAAGGTTTCTATTATGTGTTTTTTCATAACGTTCACAAAGACTTCAACGGACAAGTTGCGGATTACATCGCCTGGGCTCAATACGTGAAGCTTGAACGGGGCGAACAACGACCCTTTCAGGAATTACCAGTTCACCTTTGTCAGTCCGATAACCTATTTGATTGGCTGGAAAGCCACTAATTCTGGGGGTTGCAGGTAGTTAGCCTTTCAGGCTAAACTTTTAGTAGCCAAAGACCGCCGGTTTCGGCGCAGGTCAAAAATCATTGATTTATCAAGGATTTTAGCCTGTGTTGACTAAGGTTCGCTTTCAAAGCGGCATCCTGCGCAGGTGAACTGAATTAGATTTTTCTAGCTCTGGTCATTTGCGCCAGGGCTTTTTTGTTTGAGATCCCTAGGGCTACCGGCATCACAGAAATAAGGAGCGCCATGGCGGACAAGCAAGCCTCAGTCGCAGAGTTAACTGGTCTATTCCAGTCCTCTAAGGCTGTTCTGCTCACCGAGTATCGCGGACTTACTGTTTCACAGCTGAAAGAACTTCGCCGTGCAATTAGTAATGATGCAACTTACGCCGTAGCCAAAAACACCTTGCTAACAATTGCAGCTAAGAATGCTGGAGTTGACGCTTTCGAGGGTCACTTCGCAGGTCCTAGCGCAGTTGCATTCGTTTCCGGTGACGTTGTCACCGTAGCGAAAGCTTTGCGTGAATTTGCTAAGGCAAACCCACTGTTGGTCGTTAAGGCTGGTTACTTCGATGGAGCCGCTCTAACACCTGCAGAGGTTACCAAGCTCGCCGATCTCGAAACCCGTGAAGTATTGCTGGCCAAGGCCGCAAGTGCTTTCAAGGCTTCGCTATTCGGTGCTGCATACATGTTCCAAGCACCTCTTGCCCAGACTGCTCGCGCAGTCGACGCTCTGCGTCAAAAGCAAGAAGCCGCATAAACCAAATAAAGATCCAAGCCTTACAACAAACATTAGGAGAAACAAATGGCAAAGCTGACTACAGACGAGCTAATCGAAGCCTTCAAGGAGCTTTCACTAATCGAGCTTTCAGAGTTCGTTAAGAAGTTCGAAGATGTCTTCGAAGTTACCGCCGCTGCTCCAGTTGCTGTCGCTGCTGCACCTGCAGCTGGTGGTGGCGCTGCTGAAGCTGCAGAAGAGAAGGACTCTTTCGACGTCGTTCTTGAATCTGCTGGCGACCAGAAGATCCAGGTCATCAAGGAGGTTCGTGCTCTAACTAACCTCGGTCTAGGTGAAGCAAAGGCCGTCGTTGACGGTGCTCCATCAACCGTTCTAGAGGGCGCTAACAAGGAGACCGCTGAGAAGGCTAAGGCTGCTCTAGAGGCAGCTGGTGCAAAGGTTACCCTAAAGTAATCTCTTCCCAGTAAAGATTTACCCGTCTTAGTTCGCTAAGACGGGTTTTCTTTTTATTAGAGAAATAGCAAATATAAATGCAGTTATAGATAGCTGGATTAAGAAGCCATGTCCATAAGGGTATGGCGCAATGTCATTACTGCTTAGGTAAAGTCCAACCGTGCAGATCACAAACAGAAAGCGTTGTACCTGGATTAGCCTCTCTCTGCCCTTCAGGAAATCAAGAGTAATAGCAATCAGAGCAACGAGGGCGATAGTTCCGCCAACGTAGTAAATCTTGCTGCCAAGAAAGTAATCAAGGTTGTGCATCCGCCCCCAGTTACCGGCGTTATCAAACATCAAACAGTAATAGCAGGTAATCAGAACTACTGCTCCTACCGATAATTTGTAGATCTTAAATGTTCTGAATGAAGTGGATTCTTCGGATGCACGTTGAGTTGTAAACAGAGAAACTAGCAGTAGGCAGGCTGCCCAGAGCCAATGGAATTTAAGTGTCAGTATCAGGCCGACAGTTCCAATAAGAAAGATGAGGGGAGCACTTAGGTTGCTGACCCAGAAGTAGCTCTTGAGAATCCTGTACACAGCAGTCCTTCCGGCGTTTGGATCCATTGGCGCATCGTTCCTATATTCCTCAAGTATTCTCTGAGTCCTTGATTTGTTTAGCCCTATGCTTACAAGCTTTAGTTGAGTTTCGCTTGGGTTCATCTTTAGGCCTGTGCTTTCTTTAGATTACGAATTGGACTGGTTGCGGCAACTTGCTCTGCAAATAGCTGTTTCAAAGAACTTTTTCCTAACGTTGTCACTTTGTATAGTCTTCTTCTAGCTCCTCGGCGGCTATTGTCTTCTTCCCAGAAAGATTCAACCCAACCGTAACTTTCGAACCGGTCGAGCACTGAATAAACAGAGCCAGAACCAAGACCAGTTTGAGCACAAATCTGTAGTCCCCAGGTGGATGCACCTCTGAGCTCATTCAAATAGGCGGCAACTTTGAGGGTTGGTGTGGTTACTCTTACAGGTTCTTTTTTGGTCATGAACAAATACTATCTAAAAAGTTGCTTTATTTGTTATATATCAAATAAGATTTGTTCAGAAGGGAAATCATGAAAATACAACGAGGCAAAGTCGCGATCCTGTTAGTAGTCGTAGGGATGGTATTGCCAGCTATCTTTATCTCTTACAAAGCAATAGATAACAGAGCTTGGAGCGTTTGCAACGCAACACCAACTGCAGAACAAGATTCAGAAGTTACTAAAGATTTCAGTTGGTCTCCTTTAGGTTGGGTCTGTCATAAAACTTGGACAGACAAGCATGGCAGGCCAACGGGTGAACCTGTTGACAAACACATTCCTTTCATTCCTTAAGAAAGTAAGTTCCAGCTAGTACCTTTCTTAAGTCTGAGATACCTGGAACGGTGCGTTCTGAATCAGACTAAGAAAGTTTGAGAGGGAGATTTAGTAGGCTCTTTATAGCCCACCAAGCGAGGTGGTTTGAGTTTATTTGGGTTGTGAAAGTATGCGCATACTTCTAATTGGCGCAGGTGGTGTTGGCGACGCGGTTGCCAAAATAGCAGCAAGTAGAGGGTTTTTTGAACACATGGTGGTCAGCGACTATGACCAATCACGTGCAGATCGAACTATTGCTTGGATTGAAAATAAATACGGAGAGCTAGTTGCAGCCAAGTTCTCCTCAGCCAAGATAGATGCCTCTAATGCCGCGGCTATTGCAGAGCTAATTAAGCAGACCAACACTGACTATGTCATCAACGCTGTTGAACCCAAGTTCGTGCCAACCATCTTTGCTGCTTGCTATACCGCTGGGGCTAATTATCTAGACATGGCTCTAAGTCTTTCAGAACCGCATGAGCATGATCCTTATCATAAAACTGGTATCAAGCTCGGTGATGGTCAGTATGCGTTGAACGACCAATGGCAGCGAGCTGGAAAATTAGCTCTAGTTGGTATTGGTGTTGAACCTGGACTTAGCAACATTTTTGCTAAATACGCTGCCGATCATTTGTTTTCTGAGATTGATGAGATTTCAGTTAAGGATGGTGGAAACCTTGTTGTCAAGAATGATGCCGGTGAAGAAATATTTGCACCATCATTCTCAATCTGGACCACGATTGAAGAATGTTTGAATCCACCGACCTTATTTGAAAAGAAGAAAGGTTGGTTCACAACAGCACCTTTTAGTGAACCAGAGATCTTTGAGTTTCCTGAGGGTATCGGTGCGGTTGAGTGTGTGAATGTTGAGCACGAAGAAATCAGCATGCTACCAAGGACTATGAAAGTTGGTCGAGTTAGCTTCAAATACGGTTTAGGTTCAGACTTCATTGGTGTTCTAAAAACTTTGCATCGCTTAGGTTTAGGTGCAACTAAACCAGTCAAAGTTAGATCAAGCCAGGGTCCGGTTGAGGTTTCACCTCGTGACGTTGTTGTTTCAGTTTTGCCAGACCCAGCAACCATTGGATCTAGGATGACTGGTAAAACTTGTGCGGGGACTTTGGTTACTGGAAAATCTAAAGATGGAACACCTAGAGCAACCTATTTGTATCACGTTGCTGATAATGCCGAAACCATGGCCAAGATTGAAGCCCAAGCAGTGGTTGCTCAGACTGCTTTCAATCCAGTGATAGCACTTGAACTAATCTCTCAAGGTATTTGGGAGGGGGTTGGAGTCATGGGACCTGAAGAGTTTGATGCTAAGCCTTTCTTAGATCTGATGAGTTCAGCCGCTGGTTATCAAGAGAAGTGGGTAGCCCAAGAACGCCTACCTGCAAGTCCGCTAAGACATCCCTAATGTTTGCTAGGAGAGCTACCAATGATGATGTTGAGTTAGTTCTCGACATATTTAATTCACATCAACTTAGTGTTGCTCCAGAAGCAGGAACTAATAACGAGGACTGGGCGATTGATTTCATTCAGGGATACCCAGAGCCCTATACAGCTTGGTTGCTAGGCGAATCTGAGGATTCAGTTCCTTTTGCCGTTGGTAACTTGAATCCAAGTAGTAATGCCAAGCGGTTTCAAGCAGATATCTCGATTAGGCCTGGAGTTAAGAAGCTCGATGAGGTGCTAACTTTCTTCAGAGATCAGGCTAAAGAGTTTGCTGATGGCTGGTCTTTTTGGACAAGTTGCAATTCAGCTGATGAATACTTTCACCAAGTGCTACTAAGCCAAGGCTTTAAGGTAAACCGCTATTTCAACACTCTTAGAAGTGTAATTACCGAGGCTATCGAACCTGAGCTTCCGGCCGGAGTTAGCTATAAACAAATTGACATCTTTGATGAATCGGAAATGAAGATTTGGCATGATCTACGTCTTGATGCTTTTAGTAAACACTTTGGCTTTAAGCCAAGGCCGTTTGAGTCTTTCGTTGAAATCATGCGCAGAGACCCGATGATGGCTAAAGCAATTGTTCTAGTTCTTTTTGAAAACAATCTTCCAGCAGGATACATCTGGATAAATGACCAGGCAGCTCATGAAGGTATTGGCTATGTTCAGAATCTTGGAGTTGCCTATGCTTTTCAGGGCAAAGGCTATGGCCAGTATCTTCTAGCTAAAGCGCTAAAGCTTTTCGCCGATAGAGGTTTTCATTCTGCTGAGCTAGGTGTTGATACTGGTAATGAATCTGGTGCGCTCAGACTTTATGAGAAGATGGGTTTCAAGTTGGTAACCTCATGGACTCAGTATGAAGACTAAACATTTTGACGTTGTAATAATCGGATCCGGTTTTGGTGGTTCGATAGCAGCACTGCGTCTAACTGAAAAAGGATATAAGGTTTTAGTCATTGAAGCCGGTCGCAGATTCAAAGACGATGAGTTTGCTAAAAACTCTTGGAAGTTATCCAAGTTTCTATACTTCCCAAGATTAGGTCTTAACGGTATTCAAAGAATTGATTTATTACGCAACGTAATGGTTATGAGCGGTGCTGGTGTTGGTGGCGGTTCATTGGTTTATGCCAACACCCTATACAGACCACCAACCTCCTTCTATAAAAGCGGAACTTGGGCAAATATCTGTGATTGGGAGAAAGTTTTAGCACCTTACTATGCCCAAGCAGAGAAGATGCTAGGTGTTGAAACTAACCCGTTCTTATCGCCTAGTGACATAGAACTAAAAAAAGCAGCATCCAAACTTGGTTACGGTGACACCTTCCAAATGGCTCCATTAGGTATTTACTTTGGTGAGCCAGGTAAAACTGTTAGCGATCCGTATTTTGGTGGGGTAGGGCCAGAGCGAACCGGATGCATTAATTGTGGTGAATGTATGACTGGTTGTCGTCATGGAGCTAAAAACACTTTAGTTAAGAACTATCTCTATTTAGCAGAAAAAGCGGGGGCGGAAGTTTTGGCAAAAACAACCGTTACCGACATAGTTGATAATCCGGATGGCTTTCAGGTGCTTACCAGAGCTAGCTCTGGCTGGAAGAAGACTCAGAGCTTTAGCGCAGATCAAGTTATTGTTGCTGCTGGAGCCTTAGGAACCGCCAAACTATTACACAAAACCAGGGCTAACGGCAATCTCAAAGGTGTCAGCGACAAGTTAGGCCATCTATCCAGAACCAACAGTGAGTCACTTCTAGGTGTTGTCGCTAAGAATAAGAAAATTGATTTCTCTTCGGGTTCAGCAATTACATCCTCTGTTTTCCCTGATGAACATACCCACGTTGAGCCAGTTAGATACGGTAGGGGTTCTGGTTTTATGGGAATCATGGAGTCGGTGATGGCTTCAGGACCTAAAGGTCAAACCCCTAATCCATTCTGGTTACTATTTGCAACAATAAAGAATTTCTTCAGACTACCGAGCATGTATTCACTTAGATCCTGGCCGGAAAGAACTCTAATTCTTTTAGTCATGCAAGCTAGAGATAACTCGTTAATTACTTATCTAAAAAGAGGTTTACTTGGTAGAAAAGTTTCCAGTAAGCAAGGCCATGGTGAGCGCAATCCTGCTTGGGTTCCTCAAGGTCATGAATTAGCTAAAGTTTTAGCAAAGCAGTTTGATGGGACTCCAGGGGCTGTCATTACAGAACCATTTGGCATTCCTATGACAGCACACTTTCTAGGTGGCGCTGTAATAGCAGAATCAGCGAAGCATGGTGTTCTAGATGGATACCTTAGGGTTTATGGTCAACCAGGATTACATATCCTTGATGGAGCGGCGCTATCAGCCAACCCAGGCGTTAACCCATCTTTGTCTATCGCCGCTCAAGCGGAATGGGCTTGTTCCTTTTGGCCGAATAAAGGTGAAAAAGATCCTCGACCTGAACTTGGAACTGACTTCAAACTTATAGATCCAATTAAACCTAAGTCACCCGTAGTTCCTGTTGGTGCTTATGCAGAACTAAAAGTTGCTATTCGCTAATTACATTGCTAGAGACTTGCGTCTTCTAAACACACCTTGAGCTATCGCAGCACCGAACAGAATAATCAAACCACCAACTGGCTCATACCACTTCAACTGTTCGTTGAGCACTATGACACCTAAGCTAACCGCAATAAGAGGAATGAGGAGTGAAACACTGGAACTTATCGCAGAACCAACCTGTTTCAGGAGAGGGTAGTAAAGGGTGTATGCGATACCGGTGCCGAATATTCCTAGCACCAGGATTGCAACAATCGACATGGTGTTTATTTCACCGATTAGTAGTGGTTGGGTGAAATAAATAGGTGCAAGTATTAGTGTCGCACCAGCAATTTGACCAAAGGCAGCAACTTCCGGTGGGTGACCCAAAGGTGTAATGAATTTGCGAATGAAAGGTCCACCAAAGCCATAACAGGTTCCAGCTAATAGAACTGCAACGACTGCAGGCCAATAATCCGTAGTTAGACCATTCCAAGCCCCAACTAAAGTGATTGCTCCAATTACACCGACAAGCAGTCCAATTATTTGATTTTTGGTAACCTTCTCAGATCTAAAGACAGTAAGTAAGGCGATGACCGTTGCGATAGGGGTTATTGCGTTAGCCATACCAGCAAAAGCTGAGGAGACATGGTGCTCACCAAAAGCAAAGAGAGTAAAAGGCAGTGCTGTGTTGAACGTACCCACAATGAAAGCAAGTCCGAGTAGTTTCCAGTCGCGCTTAAACTCAAGCTTTCTTATCAAAATTATGCTGAGTAAAGTTAATGCTCCAAAAAAGCATCTCCAGAAAGCAACGCCAATAGGTGGCAGTGTGTGATTAGCGAAAGCTATAAACAGAAACGATGAACCCCAGATTAGCGATGAGCCAAAGTAATTGACCAACCAGGGTCTATCTTTGCGTTCGTCCGCCACCAGATAAGCCTACCTAATGCTTATAGGCTTATCTCATGCTGCAGCTGCTTAGATCTGATCGCAACGCCGCGCTTTTGATGCTACTTGCTGGTATTTCAGGTCTGGTGCTTGCCAATTCGGTGCAGGGATTTGCCGAGTCAACTGAAGGAATACATCATTTTGCTGAATTAGCGTTAGCATTATTCTTTTTTGTGATTGGATTAGAACTTAAAAACGAATTAACTCACGGTGTTTTTGTTCAAAGAAAAGCACTGCTAATACCTTTTTTGGCTGCACTACTTGGTGCAGCAATACCAGCGTTGCTTTATTTCATAGTTACTAAATCAGATACCGTTGCAAATAATGGTTGGGCAATACCAATGGCAACGGACATCACTTTTGCCTTGGCTGTTTTTGCTTTATTTGGTTCCAGAATGCCTAAAGGTAGCAAGCAGTTTTTATTAGCTTTTGCCATTATTGATGATCTTCTCGCTGTCATAGTTATTGCAGTTGCATTACAAACCGATGTTTTCATCGCTCTAATGGTCACCGGCAGTGCTCTTTTAGGTTTATTGGTGCCAAGTAAATACACTGAGAAATTACAAAATATCTTGGTGCCAATCATTAACTTAACTATCTTGCCACTTTATGCATTTACAACTCTCTCAGTTAACTTCAGCACACCAATAATTGTTGCCCTCACCTCTCTAGTAGGTATCGGTGTATTACTTAGAGTCGTCGGTAAGAC
>JBEGRI010000027.1:0-9458 GCA_041180525.1 Actinomycetota bacterium
AGAGCGGCTGAACTAGATATTCGAGTTGAGTTAGGCTCGGCAACTGAAAGACTTAGAGTCGAATCAGATCGTGCTCAAGGAATTAGAAAGCAGATTTCTGATGCTCTGATTGCTATCGAGCAACTGAAAGAACAAGCAGCGCTGCGTAAGCAACAGTTGGCTTCAGCGAAAAACACTATCGAAGTGTTACCAACAATCATCGAAACTATCCAAGCTTCTGCTTTGGTTGCCAAAACTACTTTGGCCGAATTGGAAAGTGCGCGTAAGAATCAAAACGAAGAATTAGTCAGACTGCGCGGAGAGACTTCAACTATTCAAACCAGATTAGGTCAGCTAACTCAATCAGTTCACGACATTGAAATGGCTAACCATGAGAAACGTCTCAACCTAGCTAACCTGGTTGCCAAAGCTTATGAAGATTTAGGTTTAGATCAGCAAGCTTTGGTAGATGAGTATGGTCCTGAGCAGTTAATTCCAGACCCAGATAACCCTGAATCACCTAAAGTTTTTGACCGTGCCGAACAGCAGAAGCGCCTGCATGAAGCCGAACGACTTCTTGAAAGGCTTGGCAAGGTAAACCCACTGGCTCTAGAAGAGTTTGCCGCCTTAGAGCAAAGACATAAATTCCTTAGTGAGCAATTAGCGGACCTGACTAAGACCAGAGCAGATCTAATTCAGATTATTCGTGAACTAGACGAGAAGATGCAAACCATCTTTGAAGAGGCTTTTGAAGACACCAAGAAAGCCTTTGAGCAGGTATTTCCAGTCTTATTCCCTGGCGGAACTGGTTCTATTTACCTGACTGACCATGACAACTTGCTAACTACCGGTATTGAAGTGAACGTCAAGCCAGTTGGTAAACGAATCGAGAGACTAAGTTTGCTTTCCGGTGGTGAAAGATCATTAGCAGCCTTGGCTTTGCTTTTTGCTATCTTCAAGGCTCGCCCTTCGCCCTTCTATGTCCTTGACGAGGTTGAAGCAGCCCTGGATGATGCCAACCTAGGTAGATTGCTAAACATCTTTACTGATTTGAAGCAATCTTCACAGTTGGTTATCGTCACCCACCAGAAGAGAACCATGGAAATTGCCGATGCCTTATACGGTGTCTCAATGCTGGATGGTGTTACTGCTGTTGTCGGTCAGCGAATTGAAGAAGCAGAGTAATAATGCTTTGGCGAAAAAAGTCAAAGGATAAGCCAGAAGCACTCGAGGCAGTTAGCCTACCTAAGCGCAGTTTCGGTAAAGATCTTAAAGCTGTATTCAGCAGAACAAAGTTTGATCTAGAAGATTTAACAACACTTGAAGACACCTTGCTTCAAGCTGATTTCGGGTTTGATTCATCTGCCGAAATCATCAAACAATTACAGCAGAGAGCAAAGGCCGCTTCAGCATCTTCTAGCGAAGAACTAAAACAAATTCTCAGCGAAATTCTCTTTGAGGGGTTAACCCGCTCGGATGTTGAGCTAAACCTTGATAGTGAAGTTCAGCCTTACGTAATTCTGGTGGTAGGTGTCAACGGCGTCGGTAAGACAACAACTATCGGTAAATTAGCCAACTATCTTGGCCTAGGTGGAGCAAAGATTACTCTAGGTGCTGCTGACACCTTTAGAGCAGCTGCAGTTGATCAACTTCGTACTTGGGGGGAAAGAGCAGGTGCTCAAGTAATTGGCCCTAAGACCGAAGGTCAAGATCCAGCAGCTGTTGCCTTTGAAAGCATTGAGCAGGCAATAAACGATTCCAGTGACATTGTTCTGATTGATACCGCTGGAAGACTTCAAAATAAGGCTGGGCTGATGGATGAGTTAGCCAAGATTAGAAGAATTATTGAAAAGAAACTGCAGGTCAATGAGGTTTTACTTGTCCTTGATGCAACCACCGGTCAAAATGCTCTAGCTCAGGCTAAAGCTTTCACTGAGGTGGTTAATGTAACAGGACTGGTGCTAACTAAAATGGATGGCAGTGCTAAAGGCGGAATTGTCTATGCCATTCAAAATGAGTTAGATATTCCCGTGAAGTTGGTAGGTTTTGGTGAAGGCATTGACGACTTTGGCTTTTTCGATGCCAAGGAGTTTGTTTCAGGATTGCTAGGAGATAACTAGTGTTTGGTAATCTCTCTGATCGGCTAGCCGAAACCTTTAGGAACCTTCGTTCTAAAGGAAAGCTCAGTGCTGCCGATATTGACAGCACTCTTAGAGAAATCCGCAGAGCATTACTTGAAGCTGACGTTGCCTTAGAGGTAGTTAAGGCCTTTATTGCTGCAATTCGTGAACGAGCCTTGGGTGATGAAGTTTCAAAAGCTTTGAACCCAGCCCAACAGGTGGTTCACATTGTTCAAGAGGAATTAGTTGCAATTCTTGGTGGCAAGCAAAGACCATTACAGTTTGCCAAGAATCCGCCAACAGTAATCATGCTTGCTGGTTTGCAAGGTTCAGGTAAAACTACACTGGCCGGAAAGCTAGCGAAATGGCTAAAAGACCAAGGGCAAACTCCTTTGCTGGTTGCAGCCGATCTACAAAGACCTAACGCTGTCAACCAGTTACAGGTAGTTGGTGAAAGAGCTGGCGTTACTGTCTTTGCTCCAGAACCTGGCAACGGTGTTGGTAATCCAGTCTCGGTGGCTAAAGATGGCCTCAAGCAAGCACAGCGCAAACAGTTCTCTGTAGTGATTGTTGATACCGCTGGTCGCCTTGGTATCGATGAAGAACTTATGAAGCAAGCTAGGGATATCTCAAAGGCAGTTGAACCTGACGAGACTCTGTTTGTGATTGATTCAATGATTGGTCAAGATGCAGTCAATGTCGCTAAAGCTTTCTCCGAAGGTGTTGGAATTACCGGTGTAGTTCTAACCAAACTTGATGGTGATGCTAGAGGTGGTGCAGCTTTATCAGTTGCCCAAGTAACCGGTATGCCAATCATCTTTGCCTCAACCGGTGAAGCCCTAGATGCGTTTGAACCGTTCTATCCGGATCGCATGGCTTCAAGAATTCTTGACATGGGTGACATTCTCACTCTCATAGAGCAATCACAAAAAGCTTTCGACGAAAAAGAAGCGGCAGTTTTAGCCGAAAAGATTGCTAAAGATTCTTTCACACTAGAAGATTTCCTTGACCAGATGAACCAACTGAAAAAGATGGGTTCCATTAAGAACCTCTTGGGTATGATGCCAGGTGCAAACAAACTTAAGGGTCAATTAGATAACTTCGATGAGCGTGAAATTACTCGCACCGAAGCCATCATTCAGTCGATGACTCCGGCTGAACGGAAAGATCCAAAGATCCTCAACGGTTCAAGAAGACTGCGTATCGCCAAGGGTTCTGGAATGACAGTTACGGATGTCAACTCTTTGGTAAACAGATTTGAACAGGCAGCTAAAATGATGAAGACCATGGCTAAAGGAGGCAATCCTGGTTTACCAGGCATGCCAACTATGCCGGTGAGTAGACCTCAACAGGCAAAGTCTAAGAAAAAATCTAAGTCGGGAAATCCGGCTAAGCGTGCCGCTGAAGAAGCTGGTTTGACCTTAAATAAACCCAAAGACACAGGGTCAGCTTTCGGAATATAAAAAACCTTTTTGACTTCGATTTCTCAGCGATCGGTTAGGCTCAGTGGAATAATTTGAGTCAATGTTGCCCCTGCAGGCCTCAACTCAATGACGTGTTGCTGACCGGTAGAACAAGTAGTATCACTCGCTGGGGCGATGGTGACGCGTAGATACCTGGAGTTGTTGGAAACCAGAGCACTCTGTGCTGAGATATCAAAACTTGTAGTGAAACCACTGGTGGCAGTGGAGAGGCTAGCAAATTGTAAGTTGCTAGAAATTTCATTTCCTGAAGAGTCTGACTCAATCAGGCAAACTGAAGCCTCGACATCTCCTATCAAAGGAAGGTTCGGAAGAGTTACCGTTGTCGCATTAGGATACACGAGCAGTAAATCGGGGGTTGCTGCATCAAGAGTTGTAGGGGGTGTGCCTTCAAGCCATCTACCAAATATATTGTTATCCCAAGTTGTGTATGTTGCCGAAGAATAAACTTGGCCAGGTCCACCGATTCTTACAAGATTTGTGTAACTTGAATCGTATCCGTACCAGCCTTCCAAGTAATAACCTGCCCGAACTGGCGAGGGAAGAGTAAAGTTAGCAAAGTTATATGCAGTTGACCCAGTCGCCGAGTCCCAGTCAACATAATCCCAAGCATTGGATCCATTTGCATCTGGATTGGTGAGGTTATAGAAGTAAAAATCTGTTTTCCATTGGGCATAGAGGGTGGTGCTCTCAGTGAAAGGATAAAGTGAGCCCAGCTCGTAACTTGTGCCACTACCATCTGGCGAAGTATTCCAAGATGTCAGGGAAGTAGCGTAAGAGTTGTTTGGCGTATTAATACAGAGATTTGGGTCGTAGTAGTTCAAGCAACTTGATTGTAAATAACCTGACTGATTGTCAAGTGAGTATTGTCGGGGCACTGCACCGGTACCTCCATTTGCGTCGAAATCGACATAGGTTGGTTGATAAATTTGTCGCTGCAACACTAATCGGTTTGGTAGTCCCGCACTTCTAATGTTTGTCGAGTCGGATACGGTGAAATTATCAAACTCAAAGCCATTGCCAGGTGCGATTAAATTCACTCTGTCGAAGGTAACCCCATTCTCAGCAATAAAGTGAATGAATACGAAAGGTTCTTGAGCTAAGGTGTAGTGACTTTGGTAGGAATTAGAGGAATCTTGGTCAGAAAAGTCTGTCGGCGTCCCAACCGTATACCAATCTACCGGGTTACCGATGTATAACCTCGTGGCATAGTCGTCTCCGTTTAGTGATGTTATGGTCGAAGTACTATAAAGTGTGGCAGCAACATCGTTTGCAGAAGTATTGGCCACCAGATCCGTCCCATCAAATAACTGAATTTCATTACCGACAGATCCAGCTGACCACCAAAGACCAAAATAAGTTTGTGGAGTGTCAAAAACTATTGATGCGCCTCCGTTTCCCACCTGTCCGTATTTGAGCGCACTCGGATACTGGCCGGCAACCGGCGTACTGGATGTGGTACTAGCACCTCCATAGTGAATGATTGTCTGCACATGACAGTCAGCAGACTCTGCATAAAGCGGTTCGAGCGTGCCACCTGCGAATTGGCATGCATCTCCATAGTTTTGATTATTAAATGTCGTTACCGCAGAATCTGAGGGATAGTCTTCAGCCACATACGAACCCTGGACGAAAGGCTGATCTAAATACATCCCTACAGTTGGTTGTGGGCCTGTCGCTTGTGCAATTGGTGTCAGGGTAGGCAAGACTAGCAGGACTAAAGCTGTTAGAAAGGAAAGCGGAGCGACTTTGGATTTGGGCTTAAGGCGATTAGAGCGGTTTCTGAGAGAAGACATCATAACCACCCAAAATAGACTCAAATATAAACAACCAAAACACTCAAAATCATCATACATTGTAAGATAAAAAGAAATTGGCTTTGGTGCACCTAAGCTCGCCTCCGGTGGGTTGCTTTGAAAGCACCCATCCCAGAAGAGATTTATGTTGCCCAGAACCCTCTTTTACTGGCAGAATAGAGAGGTTGCCTGCGGTTTGACCCTCTAACCAAACCCAATAGGTAACCCCATTTGAGCAAAAGCCGAGTGTGCCCCCACGCTCCCGGTTGATAGTTCGCCCCAAATAACAACTAACAGGAGCATTGTGGCTGTAAAAATCCGCCTAAAGCGTCTAGGAAAACTTAAGACGCCTCACTACCGTATCGTCGTAGCCGATTCACGCACCAAGCGTAATGGTCGAGTCATCGAGGAGATCGGTCGTTATGTACCAACCACTGAACCATCAATCATCGAAGTTAACTCTGAACGTGCACTTTACTGGCTAGGTGTTGGCGCTCAGCCAACCGATCAGGTAGCTGCGTTGCTAAAGCTAACTGGCGACTACCAAAAGTCAAAAGGTGACGCTAGTGCAAAGAACACTGTTAAGCCACAGGTTGCTAAAGATGCTTTCGTAGCCGACACCAAGAAGGCGACAGTGCTAAAGCCTCGTGAAGAAATTGTTTTGAAGAAAGAAGCAGATGCAGTTGCGGAAGAAGTAGTTGAAGCAGTTGTTGAAGCTGCCGCTACGGAGCAAGCACTAGAGGAAATTGTTGAAGCTGCTGCTGAGGTCGTAGCAGAAGAGGCAGTTGCCGAGGTTGTTGCTGAAGCTGCAGAGGAAGCTGCCGGAGCTGAAGAGACTCCAGCTGCTGAAGAAGACAAGGAACAGGCTTAAATCGTGTTGGCTGCTGCGCTCGAACATCTAGTCAAGGGTATTGTTGATCATCCTGAAGACGCCACGGTTACCGCAAGGGCAACCACTCGTGGTGAACTTCTAGAGATTCACGTTCACCCGGATGATCTAGGTCGTGTCATCGGGCGCAAAGGCCGCACTGCAAAAGCGCTACGCACCGTCATCAACGCACTTGCCGATGGTAAGAAAGTTCGCGTTGATGTCATCGACGGTGACTTCTAATAAGACCAGCCTTAGGGTTGGTCGCTTACTTAAGGCCCACGGCCTCAAAGGCGCTATCAAATTAGAGTTATACACTGATGTGCCTGATGAACGATTTGTTCCAGGTGCTAAATACTCTCTGCAAGTCCCTGAAGATTCACCATGGTTTGGCCAAAGCGTTACGGTCAAAGAACTGCGTTGGTATAACGCTCAGCCGGTCATTTTTCTAGAAGGTATTGAAGACCGCACTAAAGCTGAGAGCCTGATCAAAGCGATTCTTTTAGTTGAAGAAGATTTGAGCGCTAAACCGCAAGAACCAGATGCCTGGTATGACCAACAGCTGGTTGGTTTGAAGGTAATCCGTGACGGTAATGAAATAGGTTCAGTGGCAAGAGTCGAACATCTACCAGCCCAAGATCTTTTGGTAGTTGACTTCAATGGCGCTGAAGTAATGGTTCCTTTTGTCAAGGCAATTGTGCCTGAAGTTAACCTTGAATCTGGAACAGTGTTGATTACCCCTCCGCTTGGATTATTTGAGGAAATTGAAGAATGAGAATTCAAGCGATAACTATCTTTCCGGAGTTCTTTGAAGTTCTAGATATTTCTCTGATCGGTAAAGCTAAAGAGAATCATGTCATCGAATTTGAAGCGATAAATCTTCGTGATTACACTCACGACAAACACAAAACCGTTGATGATTCCCCTTACGGTGGTGGGGCTGGCATGCTAATGAAACCGGAACCTTGGGGTGAAGCTTTAGATGCGACGCTCAACCCCGATGGCTCAACAATTCTGGTTGTGCCAAGCCCGGCAGGAGAATTATTCAAACAGGACACCGCCAGAGAATTAGCCAGCGCTGAACACATAGTTTTTACTTGTGGTAGGTATGAGGGAATAGACCAGAGAGTTTTTGATTGGGCTAAAGACAAAGCTCAATTGAGAGTAATAAGCCTTGGTGACTATGTGCTCAACGGTGGGGAGGTAGCGGCTTTAGCCATGATTGAAGCCATCGCCAGGTTGATTCCTGGAGTTATCGGCAATGCCGAGTCTTTAGTTGAGGAATCACACAGCCAAGGGTTACTTGAATACCCGAGCTATACCAAACCTGCTATTTGGCGAGATCTTGAGGTGCCTGAAGTGCTTAGAAATGGCAATCATGCAGAAATTGCTAAGTGGCGTAAAGAGCAGGCTTTGGAGCGAACCAAGCAGGTTAGGCCAGATTTACTAGATTAGCTTTGCTTTTGGCCACGCTTTTATGGCAAAATAGTGAGGTTGCCTAAAAAAGTAATGCTCTGCCACAGGGGAGCTTTAGGTAAAAATACCAAACTACTAACCGTTATTGACCTGTGTGCAAGACAGAGAGAAACACAAAATGCAGACTCTAGATTCAGTCGACAAATCAAGCCTCAAATCAGACATACCAGAATTTCGCGTTGGTGACACCGTTAAGGTTCACGTAAACATCATTGAAGGTAACCGTAGCCGTGTCCAGGTTTTTCAAGGTATCGTCATTCGCCGCTCTGGTGCTGGGGTTCGTGAAACTTTCACTGTTCGTAAGATTTCTTTCCAGGTCGGAGTTGAGCGTACCTTCCCAATCCACTCTCCAGTTATCGACAAGATTGAGCTGGTCTCTAAGGGTCAGGTTCGTAGAGCCAAGCTTTACTACTTGCGCGATCTAAGAGGTAAGAAAGCCAAGATACGCGAGAAGCGCGACAACCAAGGTCAAGAGTAAGATCTTTCAGCCTTCTAACAGGCAAAAGGTTTAGCCTAAAGACATGGCAAAAAAAGAAAAGATAGAGCGCGCACCTAGAGGTCCACTAAAGGCTCTTCGGCTAAAAATGCGTGCATTGAAAAAGAAAAACTCTTTTCTAGCCCTGCTGATTGATACCGCAACTATTATCGTTTCAGCTTTAGCCATTTCTTTTATCATCAAGACCTTCCTGCTCAGGAGCTTTTATATACCTTCTGGTTCCATGTTGGAAACCTTGCAGATCAATGACCGCATCATCGTAAATGAACTAGTTCCAAACGTAATTCCACTTCAGCGTGGTGATGTAGTAGTTTTCAAAGATCCCGGTGGTTGGTTGGGCGTTCCAGCTAAAACCGAACCGGGCCATCCTCTGCAGCAAATAAGTCAGTGGCTGCTAGAGATTACAGGGTTGTCCTCACCAGATAACGATCAGCATTTAGTTAAACGTGTTATCGGAGTACCGGGCGACAAAGTCGAATGTTGCGCAAAATCGGGTGCATTACTTGTTAACGGCAAAGAGACAACCGAGCCATATATTTTTGCTGGAAATAAACCGAGCGAGACGAAATTTAACGTCACGGTTCCTGATGGAAAAGTTTGGGTAATGGGCGATCATCGCGCTGCAAGTGCAGATTCTCGATATCACCAAGATGATGTCAATAACGGCATGGTTCCAATCAAAGAAATTACCGGTCGTGTGGTTGCCGTAATTTGGCCGTTTAATCATGCCAAATTAACGCCAGGCATCGATGGCACACGTTGAAGATAAATTAATCGCAGCCGGCTTAACGCCAATTGCAGGTGTTGATGAAGCTGGCCGCGGCGCATGTGCTGGACCATTAGTTATTGCGGCAGTAATTTTGCGAAATGAAATTTCTGAATTGCGTGATTCCAAAGAATTAAGTGAAAAAAAGCGGGAAGAACTTTTTCCAATTATTTATGAACAATCAGAAGCAATTTCGGTAATCCAAGTGGCGCCGAGTGAAATCGACGAGCGGGGAGTTCATGCGGCAAATTTAGATGGGATGCGCCGCGCAGTTGAAGGATTATCAGTAAAACCAGCTTATGTTTTAACCGATGGCTATGCCATCAACGGAATTACGGCACCTTCGTTAGCAATTTGGAAAGGCGATCAGGTTGCCAACTGCATAAGCGCCGCCTCGATTATTGCAAAAGTCACACGCGATCGGATTATGGTTGAACTTGGTACAAAATATCCACAGTATGGTTTAGCAAGTCACA
>JBEGRI010000028.1:0-9218 GCA_041180525.1 Actinomycetota bacterium
AGCTGCGGTGAGGAAAGCCTCTGGATGTGGTTTGCCATTTTTAACATCATCTCCTGCAACTATGACATCAAATGCATCGAAATCAATGGTGTCAACAACCTGTTGGGCCATGCGCCGAAGCGACATTGTTACCAGCGCAGTCTTAACTTTGTTTCGCCTAAGGTCAAGTAAAAGCTCTTTAGCCCCTGGACGCCATGGCACGGCTTCAGCTAATTTGTTTTGAACACTGTTTGTCAGACGATCTACAATCTCCTGAGGATCTAGATTTATGCCTATTTTCGCTTTCATAAGCTCTGAGGACTCCCCTAGGCTCATGCCAACAACTTCAAGCCCATCTTCCTCTGTCCATTGCCCATTATGTGCTTGGGCTAACTCAACCTCGCTTTGCATCCAATAAGGCTTTGAATCGACGAGAGTGCCATCCAGGTCAAATAGCACGGCGAATTTAGCTTGGCGTGAGAACATTATGCCCAAAGTCTATTCTTTAGAATGGGTTTAGCGACATACTTCCTGATAACGATTGAAAGTGCCATTTTTTGAACGAAAACACCAACCTATTTAAGGGTCGAGTCCTAATCATTGCTTTGGATGGTTGGACCGATGCTGCCGCTGGTGCAACAGCCTCAGCGGGATACATTAAAGACAAACTTAATTGCACTCTCCTGGAAACTATCGATGATCCAGAATATTTCGATTATCTTCGCCAACGCCCCATCATCACGTTGGATGAGCATGGTGACCGAGAATTTATTTGGCCAAGCATCGAGCTCTGGGGACCAAACAGATCGGTTTCAGCTAGTAGTAACCTGGAACTTTTTCTTTTGATAGGTCAGGAACCTGCTTTGAAGTGGCCATATTTGCGTGATGAAATACGTGAAATTGTTGAATCCTACGACATCACATCGGTGATCATGCTCGGCTCAATTCCTGCCGAAGCTCCACACAACCGGCCAATTAAGATAGCCAAGAACTCGCAGACCAACTCGGTTAGAAATGCCTACGGTATTGAACGAAGCAATTACGATGGTCGTTCTGGTTTTCTATCTGTTCTAGGTGATGCTTTAGAGAAGGCTGGACTACCCACTATTGCAATCTGGGCTCAGGTGCCACATTATGTCGCATCGATGCCTTCGCCGAAAGCGGCTTTAGCTTTGGTCACCGAGCTAGAGATATTTTTGGGTTTCACTGTCGATCACACCGAAATTAGTGATGCTGCCTTCGAATGGGAAAGATCCGTTGATGACTTCATTGAAGGCGATGAAGATCTAAAAAATTACATCGAAGGTCTAGAGAAAGCTAGAGACGAATCTGAGGCTGAGGAAATGAACACCGATGCTCTGGCTAAAGAGTTTGAACGATTCTTGCGACAAAACGAGACTGACGAAAAGAAAGATGAGAGCTAAGCGCTAATCAAACCAGCGCTGAGCAGGTAAATCAGTGCTACACCTACTATTAAGCGCCAAATCACAAATGGCAGGAACGAACCTTTGTTGAGGTATTTTAATAACCCAGCTATCACAAGATAGCCAACTACAAACGATGTCGCAGTAGCAAGCAGTGTTCCAGTTAGTTGGCTTGTATCCAAATTTGCGTAACTGTCTTTGAATTCAATCAGCCCGCTTGCCAAAACTGCAGGGATACCAATCAAAAAAGAGAACCTAGCTGCTGTGGCTCGATTGAAACCAGCAAATAAACCAAAAGAGATGCTGGCACCAGATCTGGAAACTCCTGGGAATAAGGCAAGCATCTGGCCAAAACCAAAGATAAGTGAGGACCTCAAATCCATCTCTTTAATACTTTTGCCTTTCAGCGAATATCTATCCGCGATGTACAGCACCACAGCAAAAATGATCATTGTGAAAGCAACTACCCAGAGAGTTCTCACCGTTTCTTGAAAGAAGTTTCGGAACAGTAATCCAGCTAAACCAACCGGTATAGAGGCAATTAGCACGAACACTGCAAGTTTGAAATCCTGGCTTCGGTTTGCCGGCTGAAATAACCCTTTGAAGAAAGCCTTTATTAGCCGCAATATGTCTTTGGCAAAGTAAATCAAGACCGCTGCCTCAGTACCTAATTGGATTGTTGCAATAAAAGCTGTGGTCGCTGAGTTTTTGTCTGAGAGGCCCTTTATTCCAAAAAGCTCAGTAGCTATTTGAACGTGGGCACTTGATGATACGGGAAGGAACTCAGTAAAACCTTGGATAATCCCCAGGATTATTGCTTGAAAAACTGTCATGTCCAGTCTTCATCTTCCTCAACTAGCTCCATCGGTAAATACTCACCATATTGGTCCGTAAGAGCTTCTTCATAGTCGAGGAAAGCTGACTTTAGATGTTCATAGGCAGAGATTACGGCGGGATCGTCGCTACCTCTACCAGTGGCTGTCGCTTCGAAATGTCTTTCTAAAGCTGCGACGAAGTTTCTAAGGGCTATGCGAGCATCACTGTTTGCCATAAAGCAAAACTACTCCTGTATTAGAAGAAAATGTGTAAATTCAAGTTCTTCACTTTGGTAGTAAAATTTATCTAGACACCCTAACGTCCGGGTGGCGGAATGGTAGACGCGCTAGCTTGAGGTGCTAGTCCTCAATTTACGAGGGTAGGGGTTCAAGTCCCCTTTCGGACACTTGCTGTAACCATGAAAGGGGTTTGCTTGAAAAGTAAAATCTTCTTTCTTTTGTCACTTGTATTCCTCGTTTGCTCCGTTCAACCTTCTAGCTCTCCGGCAGCCGATAGGTATGTGGCAATGCTGGCAGAATCCTCAGGTGGTTTTACCCCCGAAGAGTGGGCTTTTCAGAGAACGCCTTCAGTAGTTGTCTATAGTGACGGGCTTACAATTGCTCAGCTACCCATTCGAACACAGGTTTATCCAGGGCCTGTGGTCTCAAGTTTTTTACAAAAAACTGAACTGGCCGCGGTTGCCAGAGTGCTAGCTGGAGTGCAACGCACTAACCTTGATGATCCTGAGTTTGACTGGGGTCAACCAATGATTACGGACATGAATTCAACTACCGTAGTGAGCCAGGTAAGCCGAGCAGCTAAGAGAACAACTGTAAGCATTTACGCCCTGACTAGTGTGGCAGACCATAATCTTCCTCAGCCCATAAGAACTGCGAGAAACGCTGCGTCCGCATTTATTGACCAAGTCGCATCATTCAACTCAAATTTCTATCGGACTAAATCTAAGCCAATTACCTGGAAGCCAACAAGATGGATTTATCTAGCTAGACCAGCTAGCCAAGTAACCAAAAGTAATACTAGAGTGTGGTTTGGCTCTACTCTAAACAGGGAGTTCGGCTGTCGTGAGATGACTTCGGTTGAAAATAAGAAGTTCACCGAACTAGTTCCTAAACTCAATGAAAATTCAAGATGGATAAGCCAAGGCACGGTTTGGAAAATCACCGTGAGACCTTTGCTGCCGCATGAGACTTCTTGCTCAGATCGTATCTATTAGTACTTAGGTGAATTTGACTGAAACAATTCTTGGATTACTAAGACACGGCCAAACTGATTGGAACGTCGAACTTAGGTTGCAGGGCACCAGCGACATCGAACTGAATGAAACAGGTATCGCTCAAGCGAGAGTCGCCGCCAGCAAAATACATCGCTCAGACTGGGATATTATTCTTAGCTCACCATTGATGCGGGCAAAGGTTACCGCTGAGATTATTGCTGAGCAAACTGGTTTAGAAGTTGTGTTGGTCCCTGATCTGGTTGAACGCTCCTTTGGGGAGGGTGAAGGTCTCTCTCATCCAGAATGGCGAAAGATATACGAGAGCGGTCAACAAATACCAGGCCTCGAGACTGTCGAACAACTTACAGTTCGAGCAAGATCACTACTCTCCCTAGCGAGCACCCATTATGACGGTAAGCGCATCCTGGCTGTTACTCACGGAGCATATATTAGAACAGTGTTACGTCTGGCTTCAGATAAGAAGTATCCGGGAGCTAATGATCGCCTTGGAAACGTATCCTTGTCTAGGTTAATGCATTTAGATGGCCTATGGCAGGTAATAGATTACAACCCTAATTCTTTAGCGAGTTGAAAGTTTCTATCAAAGCAGTGGCGGACTTATCCCAATCAAACATCTTTGCTTGAGCCAAGCTCTGTTTCGAGCAAGACTCCCACTTACTTTTATTGCTGAGAAAGTCAATCTGTTTGGCAAAGCTTGCCGGAGAATTCGGATTAAAGTAATGCCCAGCTTTGCCGGCAACTTCCATAAAAATATCTAGATCAGAAACAACTACTGGAGTTCCATGGCTCATAGCTTCAACAAGTGGAATGCCGAAACCTTCATCTTTGCTAGCTGTGACTAGTGCAAAGCATTCAGATAAAAGTTTTTCATATTCTTCGTCACTAACTCCTTGGTGAAAGACAACCTTAGTTTCATAAACTTGAGCCAATTCGACTAGCTCAGCCTTTCGCTGTTCAGTAATTTTGCTCAAAAGGTGCAAAGTGAAGCCTTTCGTTTGAGCAGTACCAATGATCAAATTCTCAACATTTTTATAGGGCATGAAAGAACCTATGTATAAAAGGTCTTTTGAGTTATTGAATGTTCGTGCTTGCTTTATTGCTTTACCTGCAGAGTTATAAACGACCTGAATGGGTCTTTTAGTCAAGTGGTGTTTTAGCATCAGAGCTTTTGTTGTTTCTGAAACGGTTACTATTGCATCGGCTCGATTGAGTAACAAGCGCTGGGGAAAGTAACTTAGGTGGTAAAGACGCCAGATTACTCGAATCAACCAGGATAAGTCCGTAGGTGGTTTACGGTGACGATAGTAAATCAAGTCATGTAACGTCAATACAAGCTTGTATTTCCTCCCCCAGCTACCCATGATCTGCATTGGTGAGTAAACGTATTTGGCCCCTAATTTATTTAGCTTACGAGCGATAAAAAATTCACTTAATGCTTCAGGTTTATTTAGTTGAACATGTTCAATTCCTTTGGGAAGGAATTCAAGCTGCTTTAGATCACAGATAATTGCTATCACTTTTTCAGTTTTAGAAACAGCAGCAATTAGCTCGGTGCTGAATCTGCTTATCCCATCGTGGTGGTCTAAACGAATGAATCTCGCATCAAAATAAAGCGCTTCCATTAGTTTGTCTGCCCTACAAATTCCCTGATCCAATCAACTGTTTGCTGAGCAGCTTCATAATGCACTAGATGTCCACAATTAGAGACAACTTGCATTTGGGCCTGTGGCAAAGATTTGGCTAACTTAACAACTTCTTCCACAGGAGTAACTTCGTCTAATTCAGCAGCGATAAATAAGACTGGAACGTTAATCTCTCTCATGAAAGGGTGTATTACATGTGAAACAGAGGCTATGTATGCTTCCCAGACAACATGAGAGTTTGCAAAGGAGTTGAAATGCATACGATGTTGACCTTTCACCCACTTCCTAAGCGCCTTATCTTTCGATTTCGTGGTGTATGCCGACATCGAATCGACGAGAAGAAAACTGGTGACCATTTTCATGCCAAGCTTCTCCGGCAACTTATGAGCAGCAAAGTAGTAGAGCTTCACAAACTGCATAAGCAGCCTAGAAAGCCCCTTTGTAATACCCCCAGCTACCGGGTTTATGCAGATAAGTTTTGAAAAGAGTGCTTCTTTTGATTGGACTGAGGCAATAATCAAAGTTCCAAAAGAATGTCCTATCGCGATTGAGCCTTCAAGCCCGACAGCCTTTACAAAGGAGGCTAACCATAAAACGTAGTTCTCCAAGTTGTGTTCGGTTGCCAAGGGTTTGGAACTTCCAAAGCCAGGAAGGTCTGGAGCATAAATATTGAACTCCTCTAGTCCCCCAGCGAAGGACTCTAAGCCATGGTGATCACCACGGTAGCCGTGCACCAAAAGTATGTTTTTAGCGTTTTTTGCATTATTGCTAGCTGGATAGAACCAGTAGTCAGTGCTGATTCCTGCAATTAGGACCTGTTTCTTGATAGCTCTTTTTTGAGCAAGATTTTGAAGTTGTGCTGCGTTGGCCATTATTCACCTCCCACCTTTAGCGTCAAAAGCAATTCTAAGGCGGTTGCCCCGTAATGTCGGGGCGGGCAACTAGTCTAAAAGCGTGAATGAACATGAAAGCAAATTAGAGTTACCTTCTTGGCTAAATAAAATAGCCGTATTTGATACCGAAACGACAGGTCTGATTCACGACAAATCACGAATTGTCACAGCAGCACTTCATCTAGTTGATTCAACCGGTCAGGTTGAACCTGGCGGGAAAGATTGGTTGATTAACCCAGGAGTCCCAATCCCTCCAGAATCCTCTGCTGTTCACAAGATTTTCGATAAAGATGTTGCTCATGCTCAGGATGCCGCTAGCGGTGTTAGAGAGATTGTCGAGCTTATCCAGGGTTACTTTGATCAAGGTCTTCCAGTATTGGCCTACAACGCGGCTTACGACTTTACGATTCTGCATTATGAGGCACTGCGCTATGGGATAACTCCGGTTAAATTTGGTTATGTAATCGACCCGCTAGTTATAGATAAAACTATTGATAAATACCGTAAGGGTAAGCGAACCCTAGTTTCAGTTGCCGAACGATACAACGTTCCACTGCTCAATGCTCATACCGCTGCTGATGATGCAATAGCTGCAGGTCACGTCGGTTACGCAATCCTCAGATATTACAAAGCATTGGAAAAGCCAGTAGTTGCTTTTCCGGAATCATTGCAAGAACTACATGATCTTCAGGCTAAATGGGCTGACGAGATTGAGGAAAGTTATGCCGCTTGGCGCAAACAAGAGTATCCAAATTACAAGCCAACTTTTGGTTGGCCAGTTAAACAGGCTTAAAACAAAAAATGGACCCTGTTGGGTCCATTTCTTTATAAAGTTATTACTCTTTAGCACCGAACTTCTTGTATCGAGCATTGAACTTCTCAACACGACCAGCAGAGTCAAGAATTCTTTGCTTACCGGTGTAGAACGGGTGCGAAGCTGAACTGATTTCAACATCGAAAACTGGGTAAGTGTTTCCATCTTCCCACTCAATGGTTTTAGAAGAGGTAACGGTTGAGCGGGTAAGGAACGCAACTCCTGAAGCTAGATCGCGAAAAACCACTGCTTCATACTTTGGGTGAATGTCAGCCTTCATGACTTATTTCTCTCAATTCGTTGGGTATTTGGTGTTTTGGAACACCGAATTAGAACTATACCAGAGTGTTCGCGCTAAATAAAGCCCTACTTAGCCCGTACCGTGAATCTGCCGCCCAGCAAAGCTACTTCCAGCTCTATGCCGTAAGCCTTAGAAAGCACTTCGGTTGTCAAAGTCTGATTAATCGAACCGCTGGCAGCTACCCTACCGTTGGCTAAAACCAAGGCATGAGTGAACCCAGCTGGTATCTCTTCGAGGTGATGGGTCACCATGATGATGGCTGGAGCTTTTGGATGAGATGCGTAGTTGCCAAGAATTTTGATAGTTGCTTCTCTAGACCCGATGTCTAGTGAGGCAACTGGTTCATCAAGTAGCAGTAGTTCCGGATCTGGCATAACGGCTCGGGCAATTTGGGTACGTTTTTTCTCACCATCACTTAGCGTTCCAAAAGGCCGGTTTGCATATTCGGCTAGGTCCCATTCAGCCAAAACGCGCTTTGCCCTGCGCTGGTCAACATCCTCATACATTTCTTTAGCTCTGCCAGTTATTGCATAACTTGCAGTCATTACTGCATCTAGCACCAATTCAGAATTGGGTATTCGACTAGCTATTGCACTTGAGGCAAAACCAACTCTGGTTCTAAGTTCAAAAACATTAATTTCACCTAAAGTTTCCCCGAGAATCTGAGCTTGGCCTGAGCTTGGTTGCAGTTGTGCTGCCAAAATTTTGAGCAAGGTAGTTTTGCCAGCGCCATTTGGGCCAACAATCACCCATCGTTCGTTGTCGTTTACGTTGAAGTTAATCTGGCTGAGAATCTCTCGGCCATCTCGAACGAGAGAAAGATTTTCAAGGTTCACTATCTGCTTCATACGAATTAAGCCTATTTGACTAGCCTTCCTCGCCTTGAATAAGACACTCTTTAAGCTAAAGGCAATAAAGTCTTTGTATGAACTCCCCAGCTAGCATTTTGGTCGTCTTGGATGTTGACTCAACTTTAATAAAACAGGAGGTAATCGAAGTGCTGGCAAGTTTTGCTGGCAAGGAGCAAGAGGTTGCCAAAGTAACCGAGCGAGCTATGTCCGGTGAACTAGATTTTGCTGGCAGTCTTCGGGCCAGAGTTGAAACTCTCAAAGGAATGCCAGTTTCGATCATTGCTAAAGCCTTGGAAATTATCCAAATAACTCCAGGGGCAAAAGAGCTAATTGACTATGTTCACCAGCACAATGGAAAGGTCGCAGCGGTTTCTGGTGGGTTCGAAGAAATACTTGAGCCATTGGCCAAGCAATTGTCGTTGGATTTCTATCGGGCGAATCAGTTAGAAGTTTTAGCTGGTAAGTTATCCGGTGAAGTCATTCCACCAATAATTGATAAACCGGCGAAGGCGACAGCATTAAAAGAGTGGTCTGATTATTTAGGACTGGATCTAAAATCAACTATCGCCATCGGTGATGGCGCAAATGATTTGGACATGATGCAGGTAGCTGGACTAAGCATTGGCTTTGGTGCAAAACCAAGAGTTAGAGCTAAAGCGGATATCCTGATTGACTCAGGAAATCTCACCGATGTTATTGCGCTGCTTGGTTTTTAGTGACCAGTTGAATGTAATCCACCGTCAACGTGAATGATTTCACCTGTTGTTGCAGGGAACCAATCACTTAGCAAAGCAATAATTCCTTTAGCAGCAGGTTCAGTGTCGCCTAGTTCCCAATGCAAAGGTGCTCTGGTAACCCAAATGTCTTCCATGTCAGAAAAACCAGGAATGCTCTTACCAGCTGGAGTCCGAAGTGGGCCAGCAGAGATTAAGTTGACTCGGATACCGTCTTTGCCAAGGTATCTTGCTAAGTAACGTGAAGTTGATTCGAATGCTGCCTTGGCAACCCCCATCCAGTCATAGACCGGCCAGGAGACGCTTGCATCGAAAGTTAAACCAGCAACCGATGATCCCGGTCTGAGTAGCGGTTTTGCTGCCATGGTGATCGATTTCAAAGAATATGCCGATACCTGAACTGCAGTTGCAACATCTGGCCACTCTGTTGAAAGGAAGTTTCCACCCAGAGCGGTGCCAGGTGCAAAAGCAATAGCGTGAACGATGCCATCTAAATAAGGAAGATGCT
>JBEGRI010000029.1:0-12567 GCA_041180525.1 Actinomycetota bacterium
TTGCTTTGCCTCTGGGCACTACCGGAAAACTAAAAGCAGTGACGTAAACGCCGTTAGCAAACATCTCATCAGCAATTTTGGCAGCAAGCACAGCGTCACCAAACATGACCGGGATGATTGGGTGTTCCCCTTCAAGCAGATCAAAACCAGCTTCAGCCATGCTGCTTCTAAAATGTTTAGCATTTTGATGCAACTTATTTCTCAACTGAACACCCTCATCGCTTTTAGCAATCCTGATTGCAGCCAAAGAACCAGCAACAATCGCTGGAGCTAAAGAATTGCTGAAAAGATATGGTCTAGCCTTCTGTCTTAGAAACTCAATAATCTCTTTACGCCCAGAAACATAACCTCCCGCAGCGCCACCTAAAGCCTTACCGAAAGTTCCGGTATAGATGTCAACCCGATCCGAAACACCCGCATGCTGAGGTGTCCCCCCGCCTTTAGTGCCCATCAGCCCTACTGCGTGGGAATCATCGACCATAACTATTGCATTGTATTTTTCGGCTAGGTCGCAGATTTCTTTGAGCGGAGCAAGATAACCATCCATGCTGAAAATGCCATCAGTGACAATAATCCGATTACGTGCAGACTGTGATTCCTTTAGACAACGCTCCAGATCGGCCATGTCTCTGTTTAGATATCTGTATCTAGCTGCTTTAGATAATCGAATGCCATCGATGATGCTGGCGTGGTTCAATTCATCGCTAATAATGGCGTCCTGATCATTGAATAAAGCCTCAAAAACACCCCCGTTAGCATCAAAACATGAACTAAAAAGGATGGTGTCTTCGGTAGCTAGAAAATCGGAAACCTCTTTTTCCAGTTCCTTATGAATGTCCTGTGTTCCACAGATAAACCTGACTGAAGCTACCCCAAAACCACGCTCGTCAAGGATTTCTCTGGCAGCTTTGATAACTCGTGGATCATTGGCTAAACCGAGGTAGTTGTTAGCACAAAAGTTCAGCAAGTCCCTGTGTGCTGAGTTGATGTGTGACTGTTGAGCTGAATCGATTACCCGTTCCTGCTTATAAAGCCCAGCTGCCCTGATTTCTTCTAAATTTTCAGCCAGTTGTTTTTGTAATTGATCAAACATTTAAAGCTGGGTCCAATCCAAGACAACCTTTCCACCGGTAGCTGCTCTGGCTATTTCAAAACCCTCTTGCCAACTCTTAGCTGGTAGACGATTAGTAATAACTGACGAGATTCGCTCTCGAAGAATTTCGGATGATTTCAGCATTGAACTCATTGCAGTCCAGGTCTCAAACATCTCCCTGCCATATATGCCTTTCAGGGTGAGCATGTGTGTGACAACTTTGGACCAATCGATATCTATAGGTTCGCTCGGTAGACCGAGCATGGCAACGCGACCACCGTGAGTGAGGTTGTCAATCATTTCTGGAAGGGCAGACTTATGTCCGGACATTTCAAAACCAACATCGAATCCTTCACGCATACCTAAGCTAACTTGTGATTCGGCTATCCGATGCTTAGAAACATTAAGAGCAATATCTGCTCCCATTTTTCTTGCAAGCTCAAGTCTTGGTTCAGAGACGTCGGTGATAACGATGTATCGTGCGCCGATATGTCTGGCAACAGCAACCGACATTAGACCAATCGGTCCTGCACCTGAAATAAGAACATCTTCGCCAATCAAACTAAAAGCCATAGCAGTGTGTACTGCGTTACCGAACGGATCAAAAATAGCTCCCAAATCCGGATCTATTTTGTCGTGATGAACCCAAACATTTGATTCTGGTATGACAATGTATTCAGCAAACGCTCCATCACGATTCACACCTAAACCAAAAGTTCTAATACACATCTGTCGTCTACCAGCTCGACAGTTACGACATATTCCGCAAACGATGTGTCCCTCGCCAGAGACAAATGCTCCTACTGCAACTTCGTGAACGCGGCTACCAATCTGAACTACTTCACCAAAAAATTCATGTCCTGGAATAATTGGCGGCTTTAGGGTTTCGGCAGCCCAGTTATCCCAACTTTCGATGTGTAAATCTGTTCCACATATTCCAGTTCTAAGCACCCGGATTTTGACATCGTTGTCGCCAACCTCAGGTTCAGGAACTTCGACCATTTGAAGCCCAGGGCCTCGGTCTGCTTTTAGAAGAGCTCGCATAACTTTCTTTCGTTGATTGCAAATAAAGCCTAGGAGCAGAGCAGGCTAAATGACTGCACTTTCACCATCTTTGGGGGCCCTAGCCTTCCAGCCGAGTTTGCTAACCACTAAATCAGCGAAACTCTCGGCCACCCCGGCTTCCCCGTGGACAACAAAAACCTGCTTAGGTTCAATTGAAGCGGAACTTAGCCAAGCAATAAGTTCATTGGAATCCGCATGAACCGAAAACTCTTCAATCTGTTCAACCCTTGCCCTGACCGGAACATATTCGCCGTGCATCTTGACCTGCTGAGCTCCATCAATCAGAGATCTTCCCCTTGTCCCTATCGCTTGGTAGCCAACCAATAAGACAGTGTGTTTCGGGTTGGGTAGCATAAGCCTTAGGTGATGCACCACCCGACCACCGGTGGCCATACCTGAAGCAGAAATGATTATGCAGCTATGTGATGGGTCGTTGATGGTCTTTGATTGTTCAACAGTATGCAGTTCGACTAGTGTTCCAGGGTCAAAAGGGTCTAAACCCTGCCACTTGTCAATAACATCAGCTCTTATCTCTGGGGAATTGTTTTTAATGGCTTCACGATAGAAGTCCAAAGCCTTCAAAGCCATTGGTGAGTCGACATAGATGGGGACTTTAGGAATATCTCCTTTGTCCATTAGTTCTCGTAACTTCATCAAAATAACTTCAGTTCTATCAACAGCAAAAGCTGGTATTAGTACTGAACCACCTTTAGCGACTGTGTCGTTGATGGCTGTTTGAAAATCAGTTGTTGGCGCAACGTGTTCACGATCACCGTAGGTGGATTCGGTCAGTACCGCGTCTAGTGATCCGGAAGCAAACTTAGTTGGGTTAACTAATAACGGATGGTGATCTCTACCCAAATCACCAGAGAAAACTAATCGCTTACCGAAGAACTCAACCTCAACAACCGCAGCACCAAGGATGTGCCCAGACGGTCTAAAAGTGACATAAGTTTCCTTAGCTACTTGAATTCTCTGATTAAACTGTTCAGCTGAAAAAAGCTTAAGCGCTTTAGCCGCATCGTTTTCGTCATATAGTGGTTTCGCTGGATTATGTTTACTAAAACCTTTTTTCTGCGCCCACTTCGCATCTTCAGTTTGTATTCGCGCTGAATCAAGCAAAATGACTTCCGCTAACTTAGCTGTGTAGTCAGTGGCATATATTTTTCCTCTGAATCCTTCGCGAACCAGTTTTGGAACATAACCACAATGGTCTAAGTGGGCATGAGTTAGGACAACAGCATCGATGGAAGCTGGATCAACTTCCAATGGATCCCAATTTTTAAGTCTTAATTCTTTCAAGCCTTGAAACAGACCACAGTCCACCATGACTCTAACCTCACCACAGCTGAGCAAAAACCTTGAACCGGTTACAGTTCCTGCGGCGCCTAAGAATGTGATTGTGGGTTGATTAGTTTCTGTTTCCATGTCTAACAAGTTTATGTTGGTGGTGGGACAATGAAACTGTGAGCAAATACCTATTCGTCTTAGTCTCAGTTTTGAGCGTTATCACTGGTTTGCTCTTAGATTTCAATAATCAGCCACTTTTAGCTACTTTTGCTTGGGGTATTGGTGCCGCCATTGGTTTATTCTTTAGCGCTCGTTGGCTATACCTAGCGCTGAACCGCAAAGAATTAGGCAGCGATGTTTTAGCTCTAATCTCCATTTTGGCGACCACTTTAACAAACGAGTGGTTAGCCGCCAGCATCATCGCCTTGATGCTTTCAACTGGACAAGCTTTAGAGAACTGGGCTGAAGGCCAATCAAGTAAACAATTAGATGCTTTACTTGCCAGGGCACCACAGTATGCTCACCTAGTTTCATCTAATGATCAAATCGAAGATGTTGAGATTAAAGCAGTTATGGTCAACTCCAGAGTGTTGGTTAAAGCTGGTGAGGTTGTCCCCTTTGATGGTTTGGTGGAAACCGAAGGCTTATTCGATGAATCAGCACTAACTGGTGAATCTTTGCCGGTCTGGCGTGAAGCAAACAGCAAGGTATTAAGTGGTGTTTTAAATGTTGGTGGCAATGTAATTCTGCGAACTACCGCCGATGCAGAAGAATCAACATATGCCAACTTGATTAGGTTGGTTTCTCAAGCTAAAAGTCAAGCTTCTAAAGGTGTTCGTCTGGCAAACGTTTGGGCTGCTCGTTTTGTTCCACTGGCAATTCTGATGTCGATAGCAACCTACCTATTTACTGGAGATTTGAAACAAGCAGTTGCTGTAATAGTTTCAGCCACGCCTTGCCCGCTTATCCTTGCTGTCCCCGTTGCCATAGTGAGTGGTATTTCTAGAGCTGCTCAACGTGGAGTGATAATCAAACAAGGTGAGGCTTTAGAGAGATTAGCTCAAACCGAAGTTGTCTTGCTAGATAAGACAGGAACATTGACTGAAGGTGGTCCTCAGATCACAGACATGGTCTTTTTGCCTGGTACCGACGTTGATAAAGTGTTGACTTTAGCGGCTTCATTAGAACAGCAAAGCTCGAATATTGTTGCCAAATCTTTGGTTGGCTTAGCCAAATCAAAAAAACTAAATTTGGATTTTGCCAAAGATGTTGTTGAAACACATGGTCATGGCCTTGCAGGTAATGTTGCTGGGTTTAATGTTTCGGTTGGACAACCAGCACTGCCAATGCCGGCTTGGATGAATCTAACTACAGCGCTTTTGATTGAAATCAGAGTAGATGACAAAATTGTTGGGTTTGTTGGTCTAGAAGATCCCCTTAGAAAAGAATCTGTGAGCACTGTCACTGAGCTGCGTCAGCTTGGCGTGAAGAGAGTTTTACTTGTCTCGGGAGACAGAAAACAAACTGTTGAAAATATTGCCGGAGAGCTTGGTATAACAGAGTTCTTTGCAGAATGCTCACCAACCCAAAAACTAGACATCTTAGAAACTGAGTTGAAAGCATCATCAGGAGCAGTTGTTGTGGTCGGTGATGGTATCAATGATGCTCCAGCACTTGCCAAGGCGGATGTTGGTGTTGCCATGGGGGCAAGAGGCAGTACAGCCGCTAGTGAAGCAGCCAAGGTAGTGATCGTTGAAGATTCGATCAGGCGATTAGTAGATGCCATAAGCATTTCAAAACTGGCTCGCTCTAGAGCATTGCAGGCAAGCAGTATTGGTATGGGTTTGGCGGTAATAGCGATGTTGGCATCTGCTTTTGGTTATTTGAATGCCAACGAAGCAGCCATCACGCAGGAGTTTATTGACGCGGCTTCAATCATCTGGGCATTGCTGCCTAGTCGGAAGCGTGCGATACAAGAACTGAAACAATAGTTCTAGCTGCCAACACCATTTGCTCTAAAGGCATGGTGAATAAACCTGGAAAGTCCTCTTGTTGTTCACTCATAAGTGGCACATGGACAAACCCACTGATCACATTGGTTGCAGCAAGTTTGTTTTGCATCACATAAAAGATGTGATTGCATACAAAAGTTCCTGCAGTAAGTGAAACCGATGCGGCAACGCCCTCTGCTTTGATTGCAGCAACTATCTCTTTGATAGGTAATGTCGTCTGAAAAGCTAGCGGTGCTCCAGATTCAATTATCTGATCGGTTCTTAGTGACCCGAAGTTATCGGCAATTGAAGCATCATCCATGTTTACTGCAAAGCGCTCAGGAGTGATTGCAGTCCTACCTTCAGCTTGCCCGAAACTAATCACTGCATCTGGTTTATGTTCTTCAACTAGCTTGATAAGTTCATCTGCTGACTCGCTGTATCCGACTGGTAACACTTTGGCAATAATCTGAGCACCAGGAACATCATCCTTACCCAAGTTCAGAACTATCTGTTCGCTTGGATTCAATCGGGCTTTATTGAAAGGTTCAAAGCCAGTTATCAGGACTTTTAGCATGCAGACACTATATAACACTTTCACTACAACCGAGATTTCTATCTCGGTTTTAGCCAAATGTACTCAATAGGCTGAACCAATGATAGATAACAGCAAGTTAGCTTTAGGAAGTATTCGCCTAGTCATGGCCTTGGCGCTATTTGGTTCTGTTTACTGGCAGGTCTCGGATCGCATCTCTCACAACGTTTTCCGGCCAGGTGAGTACTTCTCATACTTCACCATCACATCCTGCCTTCTAAGCGGTGTCGTCCTAGTTCTTGCAGCCCTAAATGCATTCAAGAATGTTCCGGAAGGCAAATGGCTAAGCATCGCCAGACTTACTATGGCCTGCTCTATGGTAATCGTTGGAGTTATCTATAACGCACTTCTAGCCAACGCCGACCCAGACCCTAGGGACATCGGCTATGACTGGCCAGTTATCCCAAATCTGATTATGCACACATACATGCCAATCATCATCTTCCTAGAATGGTTGTTAACCAACACCCAATTCCGAGTAAAGCTACGCCAATCATTCTGGGTTTTGGTTTATCCCTTGGCTTGGTTAGGTTTTTCCATAATTAGAGGACTAGTAACGGGCTGGTGGCCATACTGGTTTATTGATCCTCAGTATGGGATTGGCACCCAACTGACCTGGATTGGCGTAATTTCGGCCTTTTTCGTGGTTTTAGCCATTGTTTTGAGCTCTTCTTCAATCAAAACCAAGCTTCACAGGGCCTAAATCCAAGTTTTTACTAGGTTAAATGAACCCCCTTTAATGCCCGTTTAGGTCTGTAATAGAAGGTAACCTTAAGAAGCAGTCCCAAAGTCGGGCGCTCAACTGGTTGCCCGACCTACATAAATATGGAAAGGCAATACAGAAATGGACAACATCCTATCTGATGTAATGACGAACGTTGAGTTCGGCATTGTGTACAACATGCTTTCACTAGGTATCGCTAGCATGCTGTTCACTTCGATTTTCTTGTGGGTAGCAAGAGATCGCGTTTTACCAAAGTACCGTCTGGCTGTAATGGTTTCAGCAACTGTAACTTCAATCGCTGCTTACCACTACTTCAGAATGTTTGACAGCTTCCACGCAGCTTACGGAGGCATGCACGAAGGTGACGTTCCAGGTATCGTTCAGGCATTCGCTCACTACAACGTGGGCTACCGCTACGTTGACTGGTTCCTAACCGTTCCACTACTTCTAGTGGAGTTAGTTGCTGTTCTAGGCCTAGCTCGCGACAAGCAGTCTTCACTGTTGAAGAGACTTGTCCCTGCTGCAGCTTTGATGATTATTCTGGGTTACCCAGGAGACCTAAAGATGAACATCCTAGGCATCGACGCAACAACTTCTACAGGCGCAGGCATCTGGGGAGCTCTATCAACCATCCCATTCCTATACATCTTGTATGTACTATGGGTTGAGTTGTCAAAGAGCCTCTCTTCACAGTCTGACAAGGTCCGTAGATTGTTCTCAGGTCTACGCTTGTTGCTTCTAGCAACATGGGGTGTCTACCCAATCACCTTCATCTTGGCTATGGGAAACCCAGTACCTTCAGCTCAGGACGTCGTAATGCGCGAAGTTGGTTACACCATCGCTGACATCCTAGCTAAGTGTCTATTCGGTCTGATCATTTTCAGCATCGCAAGAATCAAGTCGGCAGAAGACGACAAGAACTTTGCGGCTCAAGAGGGTCACTAAATAGCTATAAGTGGTGGGGTCTGCTTCGGCAGGCCCCACTTCTTACTTTTAATAGGTAATTTCTATTTCGTTTCCAAGTTCAGCTTTAATCATTGGAATGACTTTAGTTCCATAAAGCTCAATGGATTTCAACAGTAATTTCTGGCTCATTGGCCCATTGGAGAACTTCAGGTCAAACCTGTTTGCTCCGGTTACTTTCAAAGTCTCAATTATCTTGGCTGCGACAGTTTCAGGGTCACCGACATATAAAGAGCCGTTGTGAACCTCGTTGGCAAAGTGTTCATAGCCCATTGGTCCCCAGCCTCTTTCTCTGCCGATACGGCCGAAAGCCGCCTGATAACAGGGCCATAGCTCAGCCATTGCTTGCTCAGTTGAATCTGAGATGTGTCCAGGCGAGTGAATGCTGATTGAAGTTTGCGGCTTATTGAAACGCATCAAAGACTCTCTAAATAGCCCTGCGTAAGGGGCAAATCTTGAGCTGTGACCACCAATAATAGCCAGTGCTAATGAAGCACCGTGTTTGGCTGCTCTAATCACTGAGTGGGGAGAGCCACCGACACCTACCCTAAGCGGAATAGGTGTTTCAGTTTTTGGATAGACCTCTTGATTAGTCAGGCTAGCTCTAGTTTCGCCTTGGAAAGTAACAGGGCCCTCTTTCAAAAGTTCTGCAAGCAGCTCTAGTCTCTCTTCGAAAAGCTTTTCGTAATCAGCAAGATTGAATCCAAATAACGGAAAACTTTCCGTGAAGGATCCTCTGCCAGCAGTAATCTCTGCCCTGCCTTTAGATAAGCCTTGAATAGTTGCAAACCGCTGATAAACCCGAACTGGATCTTCGCTTGAGAGAACTGTGACTGCTGTGCCTAGTCTGATTTTTGATGTAACGGTGGCAAGACCGGCAAGGACTGTATCGGGAGCAGAAACTGCATAGTCGTCACGATGATGCTCACCGATGCTGAAGTGATCGATACCCAGTTCATCAGCTAAAACTCCCTGAGCGATTACATCTCGTAGCACTTGTCCAGCTGGAAGCAATTGATCATTTTCATCTTTGGTCATGTCGCCAAAAGTATCTAAACCAAATTCAAGAGGAATAGTTTCCATGTGACTAATCTACAGAAATACCTATATTTAGTCAAGGGGGGCTTTACTGAATAGGGTTAGTGTTTTCAGAGAATAAAACAGAATCTAGCCAAGGGAAAAACCAAAAATAACAAAAAGCTAAAAAGAGTAAGAGCATCCCAAGACAAATCAAAGCCTTGATATGCCACCTGCCAGGTAATACCGACCACAGCCATGAATACATCAGTCACCTCCGTGAATCTTCAATCCAGCTGGAGCCTTCTTTGATGTGGATAGCAGTTCCAGCCAAACGATATAGCGTTGGGTGTTAACAAAAATGGGTGTACAGCTGGTCATAGTCATGTATCTTCCACCTGGCTTAGCCCCAACAAGTTGAATTTCGGTTGGATCGACAATTTTAGATTGAAGAAATTTGTAAACAAACCAATAATCTTTGGTTCTGACATAAACCTTGTCGCCTTCAACTAAACGATGGATTTCTTTGAAAGCTCCGCCAAAGCCACCTCGGTGCGCCGCGACTGCGAAATTTCCGACACGGCCGGGCCAAGCAGATCCTAAGTAGTGTCCGACACCTATCGTGTTGAGAGTTGGGTGCCATCTAGTTCCCTCACCAACCAGACGTGTCCAGTTGTCGCCGAAACGCGGTATGTAAAGCTGTGCAAAAACATCTCCCTGCTTCTTTACATCGCTGAACTCTTTGAACCTACTTGGCTTGCTCTTATAAGTAGTAGCCAGTTCTTGTTGTTCATTACTCACAACTGAATCTTGAATGACTGCTTTATATCCAACAAACAAGGCAAGAATTAAACCTAAAGTGAGAAAGATCTCACCAAAGACCTGCAGTAAATTGATTTTGCTTTTACTGTTAACAGCGTTCTGATTCTCGATTACTTCTAGCGCATCATCTGTTTTAGTTTCAATCTCAGCCGGGAAAACTTTACCAGCATCAGATTTTGAATCGCTTTCACCAGATTCTGGAGCCGGATCAATCCCACTCATTCTGCTGCCGCCAGCTGACCACAAGCCCCATCTATTTCTCGTCCCCTAGTATCTCTAAGAGTTGTCGGGATGCCCGCTCTTTCCAAAGTGTTAACAAACACTTCCGTAACTTCAGCCGTTGAAGCTGTCCAGATAGAACCTGGGGTGGGGTTCAAAGGAATTGGGTTTACGTGGACCCAACCTTTACCTCGCTTATTTAATTTTTCTGCTAGTAACTCCGCTCGCCACTTGTGATCATTCATGTCTTTTATAAGTGCGTATTCAATTGAGACTCGCCTACCAGTTACCTCAAAGTATTTGCGCGCTGCATCTAAAGCCTCATCAACTTTCCAACGAGAGTTAACTGGAATCAGCTCATCTCTCAACTGATCATCAGGAGCGTGAAGCGACAGAGCGAAAGTTACCGGTAAATCTTCTTCAGCTAATTTCAAAATAGCCGGAACTAAACCAACAGTTGAAACAGTGATGTTTCGAGCCGACATGCCTAAACCGTCTGTTGCAACCATGGTTCTCACCGCTTGCATCAATCTGTTGTAATTAGCTAGGGGTTCACCCATACCCATGAACACAATGTTGCTAACTCTCTCCTCATATTGAGAGTCTTTCTTACCTCCCAATTCACCAGCTGCGATAACTTTATTAGCCATAACTATCTGTTCAATAATCTCGGCAGCAGACATGTTCCTAGTTAGGCCAGCTTGGCCAGTAGCACAAAACGGACAATTCATCCCACAGCCAGCTTGAGAACTAACACAAAGAGTTATTCGTCCTGGATAACGCATCAAAACAGATTCCACCAAGGCCCCATCAAATAATCTCCAAAGGAACTTGATGGTATCGCCATTGGCAGTTTTTAGTCTTTTTACCTCAGCGAGTAAAGGTGGCAGGAACGCTTGCACCATTTCTTTACGGCCTTCGACTGGAAGGTCAGTCATCTGCTCTGGGTCATTGGTGTAATGGCTGAAGTAATGCTTAGCCAGTTGTTTCACCCTAAAGTTGGGGATGCCGAGTTCTTTGGCCCTAGCGTTCGCTTCTTCAAGGCTTAGATCCACTAAATGAACCGGTGGCTGCTTTGCTCTCGGCTTAGCTTCAAACTCGAGAATAGGTCTGCCTTGAGCATCCTTTTTCTGTTGCCAGCCTTCAGTAGTTGGTCTTACCTGATTCTGCTCACTCATTTTACGCGGTTGGTCTACCAGCGTAAGGAAAAAGGGTTCCTTGCCTTAGTGGGACAATGCGAACGACACGAAGTGGGTTAGGCGCCTCCAACATCATGTTGTTACCTAAATACAAAACCACGTGATACTTATCACCATCAAAGTTATCTAACTCTTCCGAGTACCACATCAAATCTCCAGGGACAGCGTCCTTCAATGGAATTAATTTTCTTTGGGCTGCCATCGTTCTAAATTGGTTCGTTGCCGAGTGGGTTCCAATATAAATTCCAGCCGCTGCATAAGCAGCTTTAGTAATACCACTGCAGTCCCAAACATTTGGACCCATACCACCAAGAACATATCTTTCACCTAATTGGGCTTTAGCGAAGTTAATTGCGATCTCAACTTTGTTGGTATCTGGTGGACCAACATCATAAAGGCTAGGTGCATCAAAGTTTGCGGTGCCGTGATTTTGAATCCACTCTTGCCTTAAACCTTCAACGCGTTGTTCCTCCAAAGACTGACTAATGTTTTCTAATCTTGCCAATTGCGATGTGAAGGTTCGGTTTAGAGCTTTCTGCTCATCAACTTTTTCTTGCAATGCATTGGCAGCAGCTTGGGCTTGTCGCAGCGCATCTTGAGCAGCAGCAGTTTTAACAGCTAAATCTTTTTTAGCTACGCTCAATTGATCTTGAAGAGCCTGAGCATACTTTTGCTGTTGAATTGCGGTTTTATATATCTGATCACTGGATTGGACTAGCTTTTCTTGGGCACCCAACTGGTAAAGCAGGTTACCTGCTTTCTTAGCATTCAAGAAAAGATTTAGTGAAGTTCCAGCAGCACCGTTACGCCACATCTGGCTAGCTATCTGTCCTAGTTGGTTTTGAGCTTTGGTTGCTTGAGCGGTGGCTGCCGCAACCTTGTCTTTCAAGACTTCAACCTTGGCGGCAACGGCGTCTTCCTCATCTTTTGCCTGGTTATATTTCTCCGCCTTGGCCATGGCGATCTTCTCTAGTTCCCACTGCTGGCTGGTCAGGTCTTGGATGATGCCCTGAATACGAGCAATCATGGCCTTTTTGGCTCGAACATTCTTTCTGGCATTTTCAACCTCTTGAGCAGTTGGGTAAGGTTTACGAGCTTCTGCCTGTTCCAGAACTACCGGGGCGATTACTAAAGAGGCGACGAGAACAGCCCCAAAAAAGCGCTTGCGATAAGCCTTCATTCGCCTCACCTCCAGTGTTTTCCCCAATACCTAAACTAACATCGCAACAGCCAAAGACGAGGTTGCCCGAGAGCCGAAAACAAAGTAACCTTGACCTTTGGTGCCTTAAAGAGGTTCCACCGCTTTTCGGCCCCATCGTTTAGAGGCCTAGGACGCTGCCCTTTCACGGCAGTAGCACGGGTTCGAATCCCGTTGGGGTCACGAAAGCGTGGAGTTACTAAATGGTCCTGTAGCGCAGTTGGTTAGCGCGCCGCCCTGTCACGGCGGAGGTCGCGGGTTCAAGTCCCGTCAGGATCGCTGCGATGAATAATCGCTCAGCCTTATCTCAAGGTTGAGGCTGGATAGCTCAGTTGGTAGAGCGAACGACTGAAAATCGTTAGGTCCGCGGTTCAATCCCGCGTCCAGCCAC
>JBEGRI010000030.1:0-9107 GCA_041180525.1 Actinomycetota bacterium
ATCAGAAGTCTCAACCATCACCCCAACAGAAGTCACATCATAATCAACAGTCACAACATCACCATCAGAAACCTCCTCACCATCAACAGTGAAAGAAGCAAGGCTAGTATCATCGTTTAGCTGAACATAGACCGTGTACTCGTAAATCTGAGTTGTTTCGCCGTCAGCAGCAGTTACCGTGACTGTTACAGTATTCTCGCCAGGAACCAATCCAGTGTCACCATCAACCAAGACCTGTGCGTCCACATCAGTAGCTTCGGCAACAACGTCTACAGATTCGGTGCCAGTTTCAACAGTAATTTCACCGGAATCCATGACGTCTTCGCCATTGATTGTGACCTCGGATAAAGATGTATCGTTTGAAATCTCAACGTTCAAAACAACTACATATGAAGATGTATCAACACCGTTTTCGGCAGTAACAGTAACGACTAGTTCGTTTGTTCCACCGCCTAGATCTTCGGCTCCGCTAATCTCAAAGCTGGCGTTCGGGTCGGTGGTTTCAACGTATACCTCCACTGAGCTTGTTTTCGGAGCCAAGTTGATGATGTCGCCGTCAGAGACATCTTCCCCGTTTACCTGGAATGTGGCAAGGGTTGTGTTATCTCCCTGAGGAACAACGAGGTTTATTACGTATTCTTGCGCGTCTCCACTAGGTGCGGTGACAGTAACGGTCAAGATGTTATCGCCAATTGAAAGATTTGTGTCACCAGTGATGGCAATCGTGCTGTTCACATCAGTGGCTTCAACAGTTACTTCAACATCAGTTGTGTAAGGATCTAGGTTTACGCTGTCACCGTCTTCAACATCTGAACCATTGACTTGAAGTGTGCTAACCGAAGTGTCAGTGCTGTAAAGAACATTCAAGACAACTTGATAGTCAGTTGTAGAAACGCCATCTGGTGCCGTAACGGTAACTATCAAAGTATTTGGACCTGCTTCAAGGCCAGTGTCACCATCGACTACAAATGTGGCATCAGGGTCAGTTGTCTCTGCAGTTACTTCAACTTCGGTTGTGTAAGGAGCTAGGTCTACCGTATCTCCATCCGATACATCCTCACCGTTTACCTGGAAGCTAGACAAAGTTGCGTTATCGCCAATTGCGACATTTAGATTGACGATGTAATCGGTTGCCGCGAAACCATCAACTGCCCTAACCGTAACGATTAGAGCATTCTCACCCGAAACAAGATCGGTGTCACCGGTAATTGTGTAAGTTGCATCCGGATCTACCGTCTGAACTACAACTTCAACTTCTGTGGTGTATGGATCTAGTTCTATGGTGTCGCCATCTAAAACTGATTCACCGTTTACTTCGAATGTAGCTAAATCTGTGTTATTGCCCAACGCAACATCAAGCGTCACCTCGTAAGTAGCCGTGGTAACTCCATCAGCTGCTGTGACTACTACGGTTAGCGTGTTTTCTCCGGGCAACAAATCGGTGTCGCCAGTTAACTCGAACGTTGCATTCTCGTCGTCAGTCTCAACATAGACGGTTACATCTGTTGTATATGGGTCAAGTGAAACGAGATCCCCATCCATCACATCGGTGTCGTTGACCACGAAGTGAATAAGGTCGGTGTTGGTGCTTAGCAAAACATTCAAGGTTACGAAGAAGCTGTCTGTAGTTACGCCATCTTCCGCGGTTACAGTAACAGTTAGAAGGTTCTCGCCAGCAACTAGGTCAGTTTCACCCGAAACTTCATAAGAGGCATTAGGGTCAGTTGTCACTGCCAGGACATCAACCGAAGTGGTGTATGGCTCAAGATCCACAGTGTCGCCATTTGAAACCAAAGTGTCATTGACCTGCAAGCTATCTAATGCGGTGTTATCACCAGGAGCAACAACTAGGTTTACTGGGTAACTTGCAACGTCTCCGTTAGGTGCAGTGACTGTGACAATCAAGCTGTTGTCACCCGTGATCAAGCCGGAACCGCCAGTAATTTCAAGGGTTGCAGAGCTATCGGTAGGCTCCGCAACCACTGTTACAGCAGTGGTGTATGGGTCTAGGAACAGGTCGTTTGTGGCATTCACAAAGTCAACACCATTGATGGTGAAGGTCTTTAGAGAGGTGTCATTACCTGCAGCAACGATAAGTGTGTAATTGTATTCTTGGACATCACCGTTTTCAGCCGTTACCGTAACGGTAAGTGTGTTACTTCCAGAAACTAAATCAGTGTCACCAGTAACTACAGCAACTGCTGCAACATCAGTTGCAGTTGCAACAGCTTCAACAGATGTTGTATAAGGATCTAGATTTACTGTTTCACCTGCGGCAACATCAACACCGTTTACGGTGAATGATGAGAGGGAGTTGTCGCTACTTAGCAAAACATTCAGATTTACTTCGTAGTTTGTGAAAGTTCCATCTGGTGCTGTTACCTTAACAACCAAGCTGTTATTTCCAGGAGTTAATCCCGTCCCACCAGTAATTGTGTAGGTTGAGTTCACGTCAGAAGTTGTCACATCAACATCAACTGAAGTTGTGTGTGGGTTTAGGTTTACACTGTCCCCATTTGCCACCGTTGAGCCATTTACTTTGAAGCTTGTTAACCCAGAATTCGAACTGAGCGCGACTTTCAAGTTAACTGTGTAAGTGCTTGTGCTGCCATTTTGAGCTGTGACCAAAACTGAGAGGGAGTTGTCACCAGCCGTTAATCCTGTTCCACCGGTAATTGAGTAATTCGCACCCGGATCATTTGTAACTACTGCAACTGTTACCGAAGATGTGTAAGCGGCAAGATTAACAGTGTCCCCGTTGGACACACTACTGCCATTAACAGTGAACGAAAGCAAAGATGTGTCTGAAGGATAAGAGGCAACACGCAGTGTAACGCTGTGATCTTCTGTAGTAACTCCATCAGCAGCCGTGACAGAAACGGTGAGAGGGTTATCGCCAGCAGTAAGGTTGCTACCACCAGAGATAGTCAATGACGCATCAGGGTCATTAGTTTCTGCATTTACGGTTACTGAAGTTGTTCCAGCGGAGAGGTTAATTACGTCGTTGTCGCTTACAGAATTTCCATTAACAGTAAAAACGCTAAGACTTGTATCGCTAGAAGCTCCGTCTGCCTTGGCAGCAGAAACGTGCAGCGGTATAAGTATTAAAGTGGCGGCCGTTAGTACCGAAGCTAACCCGCGCACTCGCGCCTTTAATGTGCTCAAGGCCCTCCCCTCTCAGGAGTCCTAGAAATATTAAACTAGGGTATTAGTATGCCACTCAAAAGCCGCCTGAAAAGAGGGCTTTGCCCTTAGTTATAGGGCTGTAACCTTAAATTAAGCAGTAATTTGAAATACAAAAATAGAACTGAGTTTTAGCCAATCTTCGAGTTTTTTGATCCTCAAGGACAGGTAGGTTAGGAACATGGCAACCAAGCAAATGCTCGAGACGGTCAGCTTTGTAATGCCCGTTCTAAATGAGGAAAAACACCTGGCGGCAGCAGTTTCTAGCATTTTTAGCCAAAAAGGTCTCAGAAAAGACCAAATTGAGGTAGTTTTAGCCCTTGGTCCCTCCACTGACAACACAAATCAGGTTGCAGAAGGCCTAAAATCCAAGTTTTCAGTAAAAACAGTCCAGAATCCAACCGGAAAGACCCCAGCAGGCCTGAATCTAGCCATAAAAGCATCAAAAAACCAAGTCATCTTAAGGGTTGATGCACATAGTCAGCTTTCACCCGATTACACCAGTCTTTCTTTGAAAATCCTCAACGAAACGGGTGCGGCTAATGTTGGCGGCATCATGAAAGCTGAAGGAACAACCCCCTTTCAACAAGCCGTTGCCTGGGGATACGGAAGTCGTTTAGGTCTTGGTGGGGGTAGTTTTCACGTTGGCGGTCAAGCTGGTCCAAGCGATTCTGTATATTTAGGGGTTTTCAGGCGTGAAATCCTAGATAAATTGGGGGGATTCAACGAAAAGATGATTCGCGGGCAGGACTGGGAGCTAAACCTTCGGATCCGTGAATCTGGTGAAATAGTCTGGTTTGACCCAAGGCTTCAGGTCACCTATCGACCAAGATCAAGTCTTAAAGCCTTAATTAGGCAATTCTTCAATACTGGAGCCTGGCGAGCAGTCCTAACCAGGTCAAATCCTAAAAAAGCTAGCCTTCGATACTTTGTCCCGCCAGTAATGGTACTCACCACCATAGTCACACTTGTTTTGACCCCTTTTTTCGGGCCCGTCTTGCTTCTCCCTACTGCTGCATATTTTAGCGTGGTGCTTTTGGCCGCTATTTTCAACAAAAAATTGGGTCTCAAAGCTCGTCTGGCTCTTTTAGTAGCCTTACCAGCCATGCATTTTTCCTGGGGCTTAGGTTTTATAGCTAACTTGTTATCTAGGCCTTGAAACTAGACTTGGAACAAGTGTTCTTAGGAAGTTCATGTCTGAATTCAAGGTAACTAAAGCCGTTATCCCTGTCGCCGGTCTGGGGACTCGTTTCCTGCCAGCGACCAAGGCGATGCCTAAAGAAATGCTTCCCCTAATTGATAAGCCTGTCATCCAGTATGTAGTTGAAGAAGCAGTAACCGCTGGGCTTCAAGATGTCTTGATGGTAACTGGGCGGAACAAAAATGCTTTAGAGAACCATTTCGACCGTGTTGCCGAGCTTGAGTTAAACCTGACCGAAAAAGGTGACCACGATCGCCTTGCAACAGTAATGGCTTCCAGCGACCTTGCCAATATTCATTATGTTCGCCAAGGTGACCCTAGGGGCTTAGGTCATGCAGTGCTAAGAGCTAAAGCACATGTAGCGGAACATTCATTTGCACTTTTACTCGGTGATGATGTTATTGATGCAAGAGATGTGTTGCTGAGCAAGATGCTTGGAGTTCACGAAAGCACTGGTGAAAACGTTATTGCCCTAATGGAAGTTGATCCAAGCCAAATACATCTTTATGGTTGCGCCGTGGTTGAAGGTGATGTTGAAAGTGGTGTTGTTCGAGTAACTGGATTGGTTGAGAAACCTAAGGGTGATCAAGCGCCATCTAACTACGCAGTTATCGGTAGATATGTTTTACGTCACGAGATTTTCTCGATATTAGAAGAAACTCAACCAGGTAGAGGTAATGAAATTCAACTCACCGATGCTTTGATGAGCGCTGCTCAAAATCCGGATCGTGCCGGTGGTGTGCTTGGAGTTATTTTCAAAGGTAGAAGATACGACACCGGAGACAAACTAGATTTCATTAAAGCGACTTTACGTTTAGGGGTTGACCGCGAAGACATCGGTCCAGAGCTTAGAGCTTGGCTGCACGAGTTCAATGGTGAGATTTAGGAACTAGATTTCATGGCCCAAAACAACATTGTTATCTGCTCGTTCTATACCGCAGACGATTATTATCGAGCACACGGTGAGCGTTTATCAAAAAACTTAACCGATTTGGGTATTGAACATGTTTTGCGCGAGATTGAAAAGAAAGACGGCGAAGACTGGGCAGATATCTGTCGCAAGAAAGTTCCGTTCTTAGCTGAAGTTTGTCAGATGCATCCAGATAAAAAAGTCTTCTGGGTTGATGTTGACTGTATTCTGCTTGAACTGCCTGACTATGTTGCCAATTCAACGGCCGACATAATTGGCTTCCAACGTGGATACTCTTCACCTTTGGGAATAGGTTACGAGAAGCGAAGCCGGTTCTGGGAACCTTCTTTCTGGGGTGTAAACACAACACGTTTAGCCAGAAAAATGATTGCTGATGCTGCTGAGTTAGAGAAAACCTCAAGCATCAAGGCAACCGATGACTACTTCATGGAGGAAGCCTGGCGAGCCAACTGCGACAACATGACCTACCAAATGATCCCATCCAATGCTGTTGTTGGGCTTGGGGTTGCCTCACAGAACAGCAAAACTTCTTTCTTCAAATTTGGCTCAAGTGGTAATGTTGCCGAATTTAAGGGCAAGGTGGAACAACACAGCGCTAATGGTGGAATTCGTAAGAGAGTTTTGAACCTTGCCAAAAAGATCGAGTCAAAGTTACCTCGCAAATTAGCTAACAAACTGCGGCAGTTTGCTGACACCGTTGGTATCACAGGTGTAATAACAGCCGGTAGGGCCAACCCCGAAGTCACAGCGCGTAATTCTCTGCTAAGCCAAGTTCAAGCAGCTGGTCAATCTGGGGATGCCGAGAAATTTATGACCAGTGTCAAGCAGTTTGAAGAAAAATATTTACTCACACAAATCGAAAAAGATACGATAGCCGCTTCAAAGAGTTTCCTCTACTACTCAAGTAAAGATTATCCAGAAACTGTTTTACTCAGCTGGTGGGCTAAACCATTCCCTGGTAATTTCGGTGACTGGCTTTCACCGCTAATTTTCTCTCATTACACCCAAAAGAAAATCATCTTTCAGTCACCGCTAAAGTTAGCCACCAAAGAACACTTAATCGGTCTTGGGTCTATTGGTCGATTCATTAAACCAAATTCGGTGGTAGTTGGAACTGGCATTTCAACGGATGATCTTTCTTTAGCTAAAAATGCGAAATACATCTCTGTCCGCGGGCCAATAACTGCACGAGTGGTAAGAGAATCTGGGGGACCAGAGGTTGAAAGTTTTGGCGACCCTGGAGTATTAATCTCCAGAATTTTTCCGATGGATAGAAGCTCTAATGGAAAAGTTGCTTTAGTTAGACATTTCACGCATAAGGCAATTCCACTAACCCTTCCTGAAGGTATGGATGAACTTGATGTTCTAATATCTCATCCCGAACAGATAAAAGAACTGGTCCAAACTTTGAACTGCTATGACCGTGTGATTACTTCTGCCATGCACATTTTTATTACCTGCCAGTCCTATGGAATACCTTGTGCTCTAATAACTTTCGAAGGTTTCGAAGATGCGGTTCACGGAACCGGAATCAAATACGGTGACTATGCCCAAGGCGTGGGTTTAACAGCTATAAACCCTGCGGTGGTTGGCTTAGATTTAAGTAAAGTGAATTTTGACGACATTACTTCGGATTACAAGATCACTGAAGATAAATTAAATGAAGTTGAGCTAGCCGTTAAAGACGGCCTAAGTTATTTGGACTAGAGCAAGATGATTCAACTTATTTCTCAAATCCTAAAGACTTTCATGAAGCTCTTCCCTAAGGGCAAACATCGTAATCGGGCTATTTTGCTGGCAATGATTGCAACAATTGTTCCTTTGTCTCAGTTGTTTATCATCCAGATTTTTACCCATGCAATTTTGCACGGGGATAAGTCCAACATTGGCAAAATTATTGAGACTTTTGCCCTATTTTTCGGGCTTTTTGCCGTAAGCCACCTAGCCACATACTGGCAAAAGACCTATCGTGTCACGGTTTTCAATGACGCGATGAAAGCTAGGGGTGGCTGGCGAAGTAAGAGCACTGAATCTTGGGTTTGGGCCCTGAGCTTTGAAACCAACAACTTGGTTCACACTTTCACCCAAGTTTTTGTTCTAGCCGGGTTCTTCATTTGGGTGAATTGGCAGGCCGGTCTTATCAACTTAGCCTTGGTTTTCTTAACTCTGGAAGTTATCCGGATACTGTTCCAACGTCAACTTGTAACTCAAGATGAATACACCTTGGCTTCTAAACTCAAAAAACCGGTCGACAACATGATCAAAGTTTCTACCAGAATCAAATCTGCTGAAATCGGAACCCTAGTAGCTAATGCTGCGTTCATTGCAGCTCTGGCCGCACTGCTAGTTCTGAGTTACATGAATAAAATCAACGCTACCGATGCCGTGTTACTCTTCCTAGGCTTCAGGATGCAGAACACTAACCTAGCCCAAACCAGCAGTTCGCTCATGCGTTTCGCTAGAGCTAAAGCCAATAGTTCTGCTGCACACAAATACCGTCATCTCAAAGTTGAAGATGACGAAGAAGACATAGAGTGATGTCACTCACCTTTGGCTATAGCACTCTTGAAAGCAGGCTGGCTCAACTCAAACCACCTGTCTTAGATCAGCACCCTGATTGGAAAGTTCTAGTTACCGTCCAATCAGGATCGGCAAGTGAGCCAAATTTATCAGCTGCACCTAAAGGCTTGGAAGTCTATGGTTTTAGCGGTGCTGGAGTTACCAAAATACGCAATCAAGCTATTAAGTTGGCAAAAACAAAATATTTAATTTTTGCTGATGACGATGTTACCTTCGACTTAGTGAACATAGCTAAAGCAATCGAATACATGCAACTAAATAACACTGCATTACTTCTTGGCCAAACAAAAGATGAAGCTAATCAACTTAGAAAAAACTATCCAACGAAGATAACGAAATTGACCAAGTTCAATAGCGCAAAGGCAGCTACCTACGAAATGATAGTCGACTTAGAGCAAATAAAACCGAAATCAATCTTCTTTGATGAAAACTTTGGTGCCGGTGTTGCTAAAACCTATTTAGGGGATGAATATATTTTTATCTGCGATTTGCTTGATGCGAATTTGAATTGTGTTTTTTATCCAATAACTTTAGCCATCCACCCTAAAGATAGTTCGGGAAGTAAATGGGGTTCTAACGAAGATCGTGTAGCTAGAGCCTTAGTTTTCGATAGAGCTTTCAAAGGTAATTTCAGCCTTCCATATTTAGCCAGAATAGGTTTTGGTATAAAGAAAATAGGTAAGGAGCTAACCTTCGTGAACTTTCTTAAGTTCGTTTTCAAAAGATAAAAACTGCGAATACGGCCACCGCCAGCATTGAATCAAAGCGGTCCAAAGCTCCACCAAAACCCGGCAACCAACTGCCAGCATCTTTGACCCCAACTGCCCGTTTCACCTTAGATTCTAAGTAGTCTCCAACGGGTGCGAAATAGCTGATAAGCAGCCAGCCAATGAGGCTGAAATGGCCTAAAACAAGCAACATAACTGCCACGCTAAGCGATCCAGTTAGCAACCCAGCCAGAGTTTTATTGGGGGAGGCTTTAGGAAAAATCCGATAATCCAAAAACTTATTCTTGGCCAAACTCTTACCTCCGATGAAACTAGCAACAGTGATGCAATGTCGAGTCGAAAAACAAAACAAATACTATCCACCAGTGGAACTGACACTGGCAAGTCGGGTAGCTACAATATCCCACCTGCAGATGCATCTGTATTGACCAAAACACACTGCGGTAGTCGATGCAATTTTTGCCCACCCAACAAATACTTGGAA
>JBEGRI010000031.1:0-8713 GCA_041180525.1 Actinomycetota bacterium
TGGGGCTGGCAATATTCGTCACACAGCGTTACCGTCACACCGGCGTGGAGGTTAGCGCATACCTTCCTGGCAGATCGCTCGCTGAATATGAAGAGCGCCAAAAGCCAAAGCAGAAAACTGTAAGGGAACAGGAAAAAGAAGAAGAGCCCTCCGAGACTGAAGAAGAACTGGAAACCAAAGAATGAGAAGAGCAAAAATAGTCGCAACCTTAGGACCAGCCACATCAAGTCTTGAGATTCTCAAAGAACTTATCAACTCTGGTGTTGATGTTGCGCGCATGAACCTTAGCCATGGAAGTTACGACGTACATGAGCAGACTTACAGCACAGTCAGACAGGCGGCGGCCGAAGTCGGTAAGCCGGTAGCTGTTTTTATTGATCTTCAGGGTCCTAAAATTCGTCTGGGCAAGTTCGCCAACGGTCCAATTCAGTTAGAAAAGGGCGATGTTTTCAAAATCACTGTTGATGACATTGAAGGTAATCAGGAGATTTGCTCAACAACATTTAAAGGCCTACCAGAGGATGTCGAAGTTGGCGATGCTTTACTGATAGATGATGGGAAAGTCACCCTTCGAGCAACTGCCGTAGATAAAACTACTGTCACAACTGTATGCGAAATAGCCGGAACTCTAAGTAACAACAAGGGCATTAACCTTCCCGGCGTTGCTGTCAATGTTCCCGCAATGAGTGAGAAGGATGAAGCCGATCTACGTTGGGGCATAAAGCTTGGTGTAGACATGGTCGCACTTTCTTTTGTCCGTAATGCTAAAGACATTACTCGAGTGCACGAGATCATGAAGGAGGAGGGACGTTTTCTACCTGTCATTGCTAAGGTTGAAAAGCCTCAGGCGGTGGATGCCCTTGAAGAAATCATTGATGCATTCGATGGTGTAATGGTTGCTCGAGGAGACTTGGGCGTCGAGTTACCTTTCTGGCAAGTTCCACTAGTGCAAAAGCGAGCGATTGAGCTATCTAGAAGATGGGCTAAACCTGTGATTGTGGCAACGCAGATGTTGGAGTCGATGATTGAAGCTTCCAGACCCACACGTGCTGAAGCAAGCGACTGTGCCAACGCGGTCCTGGATGGTGCAGATGCTTTGATGCTTTCTGGTGAAACCTCGGTTGGAGCGTATCCAGTTGAAGCTGTTCAAGCTATGGCTAGCATCATCGAATCAACTGAAGAAAATGGAATCCATAGAATAGCTCCGCTTGGAACTAAGCCACACACACGCGGAGGAGCAGTCACTCTTGCTGCCGCTGAGATAGCAGAACTGCTTGGATCGAAATATATCTGCGTCTTCACTGAAAGCGGAGATTCGTTGAAAAGAGTTTCACGCTTACGCCACGAGATTCCTATTCTTGGTTTCACACCGAAAGAGCAGACACTTCGCAACCTATCTTTGGTTTGGGGAGCCAACGTTCATCTAGTCGAAACAGTGACCCACACTGACGCTATGGTTGCGCAAGTTGACGAAATACTTCTAGGTAAGGGGATAGCTGAAGTTGGGGACGAAGTAGTCGTAGTAGCCGGTACACCACCAGGAATTCCTGGTTCGACTAACTCGCTACGTGTTCACCGAGTCGGCGATGCCAGAAATGGTGTTGTGCCAGCGTATAAAAAATAGACCCCAAAAAGTTTGAGGTCTATTGGTGCCGAAGGTGGGAGTCGAACCCACACGCCCTTTCGAGCAAAGCATTTTGAGTGCTCCGCGTCTGCCATTTCGCCACTTCGGCATGCAACGAATAAAGAGTCTAACCGAATATCTCAAGGTATGGTATTCCTATGAACCCCCAACCAACAGTTGTCGTTGCCGAAGATGAAGCCATCATCAGAATGGACATTGTCCAGACTTTGACCGAGGCAGGCTTTAACTGTGTTGCTGAGGCAGCAGATGGGGAGCAGGCAGTCAATTTGGCCTTAGAGCATTCACCAGATCTCGTGCTTATGGACATCAAGATGCCCGGCACTGATGGTTTGATGGCGGCTGAAACGCTCCAGGAGCACAAGATTCCAGTTGTCTTGCTGACAGCCTTCTCATCCCCAGAGCTCGTTGATCGGGCCAGCGCGGCTGGGGTTTACAGCTACGTGGTTAAACCCTTCAATCCAAGCAACCTAATCCCAGCTTTGAAGATAGCTCTCTCATTACATCAGCGCATGAAAGACCAAGAAGCTGAGCTTGAAGATGTAAATGAGAAATTGGAAACCAGGAAGTTAGTCGATCGTGCCAAAGCCTTGCTGATTGAGAAGATGAAGATGAACGAACCTGATGCTTTTCGTTGGATTCAAAAAGCGTCAATGGATAGAAGACTAAGCATGAAACAAGTTGCCCAAACAGTGATTGAACAGCTTAACTAGCGATTATCCCTGAGGAAATTAGTAATTCTTACCGTCGAGAGACGATTACCATTCTCATCCGTGACAGTGACTTCATGTGTTGCAAGGTTTCTACCCAGGTTAATTGCTTTTGCCGTAGCAGTAATCAAACCTTGGTTAGCACTTTTTGTGTGTGAGGCGTTTATTTCGATGCCAACAGCATGTCGACCTTCGCCAGCAGCAAAAGTTGCGGCCATGCTGCCTAAAGTTTCAGCTAAGACAACATACGCACCGCCATGGACGATACCCAGTGGCTGGCGATTACCCTCAGCCGGCATAGTTGCCTTGCCACCTTCGGCGCTAAGTTCAATAATCTGAATTCCCATTCGATCCGCTAGCTCACCTAGTCCACGTTTTTGAATCCAAATGGCGATTTCTTCACTCATTCCGCTAGACATACGCTTTCCTTAGCTCAGTGTTCATCTCGGGTCAAGTTAGGCTTACTTTCATGACCACTAAGGGCAAGCCTACACTTTTACTAATCGACGGTCATTCTTTGGCTTTCCGAGCCTTTTATGCTCTCAGCCCAGATTCTTTCAAAACTCCGGACGGGCAACACACGAATGCAGTTCACGGCTTCATCTCAATGATGCTAAACATCATCGCTAATGAAAAGCCCACCCACCTAGCCATAGCCTTTGATCTATCTAGAGCTTCATTTAGAACTGAGCAATATCCTGAATACAAAGGCACTCGTGGTGAAACACCACCGGAGTTTATTGGCCAAACTGAATTGCTGACTGAAGCCTTACAGTCAATGAACATCCTGACGTTGACTCGAGAAAATTACGAGGCCGATGACATCATCGCAAGCCTCGCGGATCAGGCCGCCGCGCTGGGTTTTGAAGTTCTAATCGTTTCCGGTGATCGTGATACTTTCCAACTGATTCAAGATGATGTGACTATCTTGTATCCGGTTAAAGGTGTTATGAATTTAGCCCGAATGAACGATGCAGCTGTGTTAGAGAAGTATGGCATCCATGCCAAACAGTATCCTGACCTAGCCGCACTAGTTGGTGAAACCAGCGACAACTTACCTGGTATTCCAGGTGTTGGACCTAAAACAGCTGCTAAATGGATACAGCAATACGGTGACTTGAATAGCATTCTTGAAGCCGCCAGTGAAATTCCAGGTAAAGTCGGGGAATCTCTGCGGGAACATCAAGCCTTAGCAGTTCGTAATCGCAAGCTGAATCACTTAGTTAGAGATTTGGACATCGGTTATAGCTTCGAAGATTTTGCCATGAAACCAGTTGAAGAGGCAAAACTTCGCGAAACTTTCGCCAAACTGCACTTCAGGTCACTGCTCGAAAGAGTTTTCAAAGGGTTAGGAGTGATTAGATCCCAGGCTCCAGTTCAAGAGAACCAAGAAGATCCGGTTTCTGAAGTAGTTGCAGTCGAGTCTTTCGAAATCGATTTACCTCCACTGACAGCTGCAAGCGAGACAACTTTGAAAAAGTTCATCAGCTCTAAAGAGACAATCTCGATGCTGGCTGAATTTGCAGATGATGAGGTAGTTGGAATCGCTTTAGCAAATAGCAAACTCAGAAGTTACTTTTCACTCGCCCAATACAAAGATTCCCTTTTTGATTTGATTTCATCCAAGCAGAGCAAGGTAATTTTTGACGTCAAACAATTAGAGCGTTGGCTTATTTCACAGTCTGTTGCACTGCAAGGAGAGATAAACGATCCGATGCTGATGGCTTATCTAGAAAACCCGCTTCGAAGAGATTTCAGTGCTACTGGGTTAACTGAAGAATTTTTGGGAATTACTTTTAATGACGATGAAATTGTTGCTTCTGGACCGGATTATTCTGCTCTAGCTTGGTACATGCTTTCTCTAAATCAGAAACTTGAGTCGTCTCTCAAGGCTTCAAAGCAGTTGAAGGTATATGAAGAGATTGAATTACCTTCAGCTCGTGTTTTGGCAAAAATGGAACATACCGGGATAAGCGTTGATGATAAAGGCTTAGCCAAGTTGATTAAGCAGCTCGATAAAGAAATAGAGAGCACTGCCAAAAGCTGTTACGAGATTATCGGTCAAGAAATAAACCTTTCCTCACCTAAGCAATTGCAAAAGGTCCTCTTTGAAGATCTCGGCATGCAGGGAACAAGCAAAGTAAAGACAGGTTTCTCAACTAATGCCGAGGCCTTAACCACGCTTTTCGAACAAACCGGTCATCCCTTCCTTGAACAGTTATTGAAACATCGCGAAATTACCAAAATTCGGCAAATTGTTGAAACCATTACTAAGGCTGTCTCAACAGATGGACGTATCCACACCACTTATGTTCAAACAGGAACTTCAACTGGTCGTTTATCTTCAGAGAACCCAAATTTACAAAACATTCCAGTTAGATCAGAACGAGGCAGACTGATTCGTGACGCCTTCGTAGTCGGCCAAGGATTTGAAACCTTGTTGACTGCCGATTATTCGCAAATTGAGATGCGCATTCTTGCCCACCTCAGTCAAGACCCAGGTTTGATTGAAGCTTTCAAAACCGGTGAAGATCTACACAAATTCGTTGGCGCAAGAATTTACGGAGTAAAGCCCGAAGAGGTTACTTCGGCTATGCGTAGCAAAGTGAAAGCCATGTCCTACGGTCTGGTCTATGGATTAAGCGAATACGGCTTAGCAAAGCAACTAAGAATCAGTAATGCCGATGCCAAGCAACTAATGGCTGATTACTTTGCTCGCTTTGGTGGAGTTAGGGCTTATCTGAGCAAAGTTGTTGATGACGCCAAACTTAACGAATTCACCACCACGATTTACGGCAGAAGAAGGCCTTTCAACGACCTCAACTCAAAAATATTTACCATCAGAGAAAACGCTAGGAGAGCAGCGCTAAACGCACCAATTCAGGGTACTGCCGCTGATGTTATGAAACTGGCCATGATAAAAGTCGATGAACTTCTTACAGCCAACCAGGTTAAAAGTCGAATTTTGCTTCAAGTCCACGATGAATTGGTTATTGAGGTTGCTTCTGGAGAGCTTGAGCGGGTAAAGGAATTGGTGATCCAGGGCATGGAGCAGGCCGCCAAGCTTGACGTCCCACTCGAAGTCAGCGTAGGTGTTGGTAAGAGCTGGGATGAGGCAGCACACTAGTTGTTGTTATAGCCCTAAAAGCCTTATAGACTTGGCAAGGTTCATTTTTGAGCCAACATCCCTATCCATCGCCAGATGATTCGACAGCTCAATGCTGAAGATAAGTTTGGCCCGAGTTAAACCAGAACGAGATCATTTCTCTATGACCGAATCAACACCAGCCACAGCGGCTGCCAAGAGCGAGATTAATACAGCTGAAGAGCTTCTCGCAGAAATCGAAAAAACCCTTAAATCATTCAACGACGGTGACCTAATTTCAGGTGTTGTTGTAAAAATTGACCGCGACGAGGTCCTACTCGACGTAGGTTACAAAACCGAAGGTGTTATTCCTTCCCGTGAGCTTTCTATTCGCCACGATGCAGCCCCAGGTGACATTGTTGCCGTAGGAGATGCAATCGAAGCGTTGGTCTTGCAGAAAGAAGACAAAGAAGGTCGTCTAATCCTTTCCAAGAAGCGCGCGCAATACGAGCGAGCCTGGGGCGACGTTGAGAAAATCAAAGAGACCGACGGTGTCGTCAACGGTCTTGTGATTGAAGTTGTTAAAGGTGGCCTTATCGTTGACATTGGTCTACGTGGCTTCCTTCCCGCATCATTGATTGATCTCAGAAGAGTTCGTGACCTAACTCCGTTTCTTGGCCAGACCGTCGAAGCTAAAATTCTCGAACTAGATAAGAACCGCAACAACGTTGTCTTATCTCGTCGTGCACTGCTTGAAGAGTCTCAGACAGCTAACCGTACAACCTTCCTAGCCGATTTGGCGAAGGGGCAAATACGTACCGGTGTCGTTTCTTCGATTGTTAACTTCGGTGCATTCATTGACTTAGGTGGCGTTGACGGTCTAGTGCACGTTTCTGAACTTTCTTGGAAGCACATCGAACATGCCAGTGAAGTTGTTGAAATTGGTCAGGAAGTTACTGTTGAAGTTCTTGAAGTTGACAATGAGCGCGAGCGCGTATCGCTTTCGTTGAAGTCGACTCAGGAAGATCCTTGGCAGGTATTCGCAAGAACACACGCAATCGGACAGTTTGCTCCAGGTAAAGTTACCAAGATTGTTCCTTTCGGAGCTTTCGTTAGAGTAGCTGATGGCATTGAAGGCTTGGTTCACATTTCTGAACTCTCTTCGAAGCACATTGATCTTGCTAGCCAGGTTGTTACTGTAAACCAAGACGTCTTCGTCAAAGTAATTGACATTGACCTTGATAGAAGAAGAATATCCCTCTCGCTAAAGCAAGCTACCGAAGAAACTGATCCTAATGGAACAGATTTCAACCCAGCGCTATACGGTCTAGCCACCGACTTCGATGAGAACGGTAACTACAAGTATCCTGAGGGCTTCGATGCAGCTACCAGCGAATGGAAGCCTGGCTTTGAAGAAGCTAAAGCAAAATGGGAGAAAGAATACGCTGAAGCTCATGCTCGCTGGGAGGAACACAAGAAGCAGGTTGCAACCACACTGGCACTAGAGGCAACCTTGCCAGAGGCTAAACCAGAAGAAACTACAGATGTTTCTACCTCAAGCGAAGATTCAGCAAGCGCTGGAACTCTTTCAGATGATGCTTCACTAGCCGAGTTGAAAGAAAAGCTAGAAGAGGCTGAGTAAAACTCAAAGTTTAGGTGGGGTTGGTGCTTCCAGCCCCACTTTGCTTTAACCAAGTTAGGCTTAATCTCATGTTGCTTATCGGTCTAACTGGTGGAATAGCCGCAGGTAAAACTACCGTGGCTAATCTTTGGGTAACGCTAGGCGCCATAGAAATTGATGCGGATGTTGTAGCCAGAGAGGTTGTTGCCCCAGGCACAGTCGGTGCCAAGGCAATCGAAGAGAGCTTCGGGGCGCAGTTCTTCGATTCAGGCACACTTAATCGAAAAAAGATGGCTGAGATGGTCTTTACGGACAAAACTGCTAAATCAAAGCTCGAACAGATTGTTCACCCGCTGGTAAGGCAAAAGGTGTTGGAAACTTTAGAGAAGCTTCCAGCGGATGCCGTAGTTATTTACTCAGTGCCACTTTTGGTTGAAGCAGCCGTCGATCTTCCCTTTGATGTGATAGTTACCGTTGAGGCTCCTGAAGATGTTCGCATCCAGAGATTGATTTCTGATCGTGGATACAGTGCAGAGGAAGCTAAAGCGAGGATAGCCAATCAGGCTAGTCCAATACAGAGAGCTCAGGTTGCCGATTACATTCTTAATTCGAATCAGACGCTAGATGAGTTTAAGTCCGACGCTTTGGCGTTATGGAATAAAATCACGGGGAAGTGATGAGAGAACCTACTCGAGCGTATAAGCCTTTTGAGGTGATAAGTGAATATCAACCGTCAGGGGATCAACCGCAGGCTATAACCGAACTTGCAGCACGCATCAAAGCAGGTGAGAAGGACGTTGTTCTTCTTGGGGCTACCGGTACTGGAAAATCTGCTACCACGGCATGGCTTATTGAGAAGTTGCAAAGGCCCACCCTTGTCCTAGCTCACAATAAGACCTTGGCAGCCCAATTGGTAAACGAGTTTAGACAACTGCTGCCTAATAATGCGGTTGAGTATTTTGTCAGTTACTACGACTATTACCAGCCAGAGGCTTATGTTCCACAAAGCGACACCTTTATCGAAAAAGACGCGAGCATAAACTCTGAAGTTGAGCGTCTACGTTATTCAGCCACCATGTCTTTGCTCAGTAGGCGAGATGTTGTGGTAGTTAGCACGGTGTCTTGCATTTATGGTCTGGGTGCTCCTTCAGAATACTTGGAACAATCGTTGCCATTACACAAAGGCCAAGGAATCGATCGGGACGAATTAATTAGGCATTTCGTCAGTATGCAGTATCAGCGCAACGACTACGAGTTCACTCGAGGTAACTTTAGGGTCAAGGGTGACACCATTGAGATAATTCCGGTCTATGACGAACTGGCTATTCGCTTGGAGCTTTTCGGTGATGAAATCGAAAATATCTATCAATTACATGCCCTAACTGGTGAGATAGTTCAGCAGATTGACACCATTAACGTTTATCCAGCAAGTTATTACGTGACCTCAGCTGAGCGCATGGGTCTAGCGCTAGAAGAAATAGAACATGAAATGGTCGCTCGGGTTAAGGATTTTGAGGCTCAAGGCAAGCTACTTGAGGCACAGCGAATTAAGATGCGAACCACATTTGACCTGGAGATGATTAGGGAACTGGGCTTTTGCTCAGGTATTGAGAATTACTCGAGACACCTTGATGGCAGAAAACCTGGGTCTGCAC
>JBEGRI010000032.1:0-8526 GCA_041180525.1 Actinomycetota bacterium
TATTCAAAGATTTGTACTCACGTCGGTTGTCCAGTTGCTCTCTATGAACAAAACACACACCACCTGCTTTGTCCTTGCCACCAATCAACTTTCGATTTAGTAGATGGTTGCAAGGTGATTTTCGGTCCTGCATCAAGGCCCTTGCCTCAGCTGCCCATCTATGTTGATGAAGATGGATTCTTGAGAGCGCAAGGTGACTTTGCTGAACCAGTTGGACCATCATTTTGGGATAGGAGCGCTAAGTGAGTAACGCGACCAGCACAAAAAAGAAGAACAGCTTTTTAGCTGGAACTGCAACCTACGTTGATGACAGAGTCGGAGTTGGCGGGGTTCTAAAAGAATTCGGCAGAAAAATATTCCCCGACCACTGGTCATTCATGCTCGGTGAAGTTGCCCTTTATTCATTCCTAGTCTTGTTACTTTCAGGAACTTTCCTGACTTTGTTCTTCAACGCTTCAATGACTCCGGTTATCTACGATGGTGTTTATGCGCCACTCAAGGGTGCACACATGTCGGCAGCTTATGCTTCCAGCTTGGACATTACTTTTGAAGTTCGAGGTGGATTGTTGATGAGACAAGTTCACCACTGGTCGGCTTTGTTGTTTGTTGCAGCAGCCGGTTTACACATGCTAAGAGTTTTCTTTACCGGAGCCTTCCGTAAGCCTAGAGAGTTGAACTGGGTTGTCGGTTTCGTACTCTTTGTTTTAGGTATGGCAGGTGGATTCACCGGATACTCCCTACCTGATGACTTGCTCTCTGGTAACGGTTTGAGAATCATCGATGGAATGATCAAGGGCATTCCATTTATTGGAACTTCTGTTTCCGCTTTATTATTTGGTGGCGAATTCCCTGGCACATCTATCGTTGGAAGATTATATGCATTACACATCATGTTAATTCCAGCACTGATTCTGGTATTCCTGGCTCTGCACTTGGTCATGCTTGTTGTTCACAAACACACTCACTACTCCGGTGCTGGTCGTAAAGACACTAACGTTGTTGGTTACCCACTCATGCCGGTTTATGTCGCTAAAGCTGGAGGATTCTTCTTCATCGTCTTCGGTGTAATCATGTTGACTTCAACTTTCTTTACAATCAACCCAATCTGGAACTACGGAGGTTATGACCCCTCCCCTGTTTCTGCTGGAACTCAACCTGACTGGTATATCGGATGGTTAGATGGTGCACTAAGACTTGCCCCAACTGGTATTGAGTTCATGATCGGTGATTACACCGTTTCAATGAACATTTTGCTACCACTAATCGTGAGCTTGGTCTTCTTAGCACTTGTTGCTCTGTATCCTTTCTTCGAAAACTGGATTACCGGTGACAAGCGTGAACATCATGTGCTAGATCGTCCTAGAAATGCTCCGGTAAGAACCGCCATCGGCGCAGCTGGAGTAACCTTCTATGCTGTGCTGTGGGCTGGTGCTTCAACCGACCTGATTGCAACAGCATTCAAAATGTCATTGAATCAAGTGCTTACCTCCATGCAGATTTCTTTGATTGTTTTGCCAATCGCAGCTTTCATGATCACCAAGCGTATTTGTCTTTCACTACAACGCAAGGACCGAGAGGTTGCGCTTCACGGCAGAGAAACCGGTCGTATCGTTAGGTTGCCGCACGGTGAATACATTGAGGTTCATGAACCACTTGATAAACATGATTTATTCAAGCTTGTCGATTACAAGGAATACCAACCAACACTGCCAAGGCCTAATGCCAAAGGCAAGATTACTCTGCGAGCAAGAATGCGTGCCCGTATCTCACGCTTCTACTTCCAAGACCGGGTATCCCCTGCAACTCAAACTGAGATTGAACACAATGCGGAACACGCTGAGGAATTAGAGCAGGAAGTTCAGAAGGCCTTAGAGAACAGTAAATAGCAGGATTGTTTCGGCGAATATTCATAGTTGGAACGTCAGGTTCAGGTAAATCAACCTTAGCTAAAGAGCTAGCTGATGCTATCGGGTATGACCATGTTGAAATCGATGCCCTTTATTGGCTACCTAATTGGACTAAACGTGAGAAAGCAGAATTTGATCGACTTTACCAGCAGGCTATGAAAAGTTCAGGCGTAATCTCAGACGGTAACTTTCTAACTCACGGTGTCACACTAGGGCAAGGCGACTGCCTTATTTGGCTAGATTTAGGAAGGTTGACTATCTCCAGGCGAATACTTTTGAGGAGTGTTAAGCGAGTGGTCACCAGAGAAAAACTTTGGAGCGGTAATCAAGAGCAAGTTAGGTTTCTATTTAGTTTTAACCCAGAACTTAATCCAGTGTTGTGGTCGTGGAAATCTTATGAACGAAGAAAAAAGGAATACGCTGCACTTATTAATTCAGTCTCAGATGCTACTGTTTATCGGATTCAAAACAAGACTGATCTTGCTGAATGCAAACTGGAGCTAGTGAGCGTGCAATCCTCTTGAATGCTCGAAGACAAAGCCAATTAGTCCGACTAAAGCTAGTGGGAATCCGATGAAGAATAGCCACCAGCCAACTGCCAGCGATGTGAAACATACTGCACCGGCGATGCCTAGTACTAAAGGCCACCATGACCAAGGTGCATAGAAGCCAACCTCAGCTTCGCCATCTTCGATGTTTGCTTCTGGTAAATCCTCAGGACCAGTAAAGTTTCTTGCTGACTTTCCCAAATAGAAAGCAATGAAACTTACACAAAAAACGAGCATAGAAATCGCGGCAAAACCGATGATTTCAATCTGACCGTATGTTTGGTAAGTCCAGTATCCATAGACTGCTGCTGAAAGAACAAAGAAAACTGCTAACAAGATAAAGATGTTGGTATTAATCTTCATGTTCTAAGCCTTCACTTTCTTCTCTGAAGCTTTGGCTTCTGGAGCAGCGAACTCTGGGTGGTTCAGATCAAAAGCTGGTGATTCACTTCTAATTCTTGGAATTGAAGTGAAGTTATGCCTTGGTACTGGAGATCCTGTCGCCCACTCCAAAGAACGGCCATAGCCCCAAGGATCGTTCATCCCGACTAAAACACCTTTACGGTGAGTGTTCCAGACATTCCAAAGGAATGGAACCATTGAGACTCCAAGCAGGATAGCTCCAATAGATGAAAGCTGATTCATCCAGGTAAACCCATCAGATTCTAAGTAAGTGTAATAACGGCGAGGCATGCCGATGACACCTAGCCAGTGCTGGATAAGGAACGTTAGGTGGAATCCGAAGAATAAGAGCCAGAAGTGAATCTTGCCCATGCGTTCATTCAGCATCTTTCCAGTCATCTTTGGCCACCAAAAATAGAAACCAGCAAACATTGCAAACACCACTGTTCCGAAGACTACGTAGTGGAAGTGTGCCACGACGAAGTATGAATCACTCAAGTGGAAGTCCAAAGCTGGTGAAGCCAAAATAACTCCAGTTAGACCGCCGAAAATGAATGTAGTAAGGAAGCCTAGAGTAAACAGCATTGGTGTTTCAAAGGTAACCGACCCTCGCCACATAGTTCCGATCCAGTTGAATATTTTCACACCAGTAGGAACTGCAATCAGCATTGTGGTCAGAGCAAAGAATGGTAGCAACACCGAACCAGTGACATACATGTGGTGAGCCCACACAGTCATAGATAAAGCTGCAATTGCAATCGTTGCGTAAACCAGAGTGCGGTAACCAAAGATTGGTTTTCTGCTGAAGACTGGGAAAATTTCTGAAACGATTCCAAAGAAAGGCAGAGCCAGAACATAAACCTCTGGGTGTCCAAAGAACCAGAACAAGTGCTGCCAAAGCATAGGTCCGCCGTTAGATGGATCAAAGAAATGTGCGCCAAACCTTCTGTCTGCGCCAAGAGCAAACAAGGCACCTGCGAAAGGTGGGAAGATCATGATCAACAAAATTGATGTCACCAAAGTGTTCCAAGTGAAGATTGGCATACGGAACATTGTCATGCCTGGTGCACGCATCGTAATGATTGTGGTGATGAAGTTAACTCCACCCATAATGGTTCCAAAACCTGAAAGTGCTAAACCGAAGACCCACAGGTCCCCGCCAAGTCCTGGTGAAAAAGTTGAGCTAGACAATGGTGCATAAGCAAACCAACCGAAAGAAGCTGCACCTTGCGGAGTAAAGAAACCAGCAACTGCAATGAACGAACCAAAGAAGTAAAACCAGTATGCGATGGCATTCAATCTAGGAAATGCAACGTCGGGAGCACCGATTTGAAGCGGCATCAATACGTTGGCAAAACCAGCAAAAAGCGGTGTTGCGAACATCAGCAACATTATGGTTCCGTGCATTGTAAATAGCTGGTTGTATTGTTCCCTGGTTTGCACCACGCTCAAACCAGGCAGTGCCAGTTGGGCGCGGATGATTAGCGCCATAACGCCAGCAATCATGAAATAAACCACTGAGGTGATTAGGTAAAGGTAACCAATCTTCTTGTGATCAGTTGTGGTCAACCAATCTACGACTATGCGTCCTTTAGATTTCTTGGCTGTAGTAATCATTTCTCGGAACCTTCACTGACTTTCTTGTTACCTGGCAGATTGTTATTGCGGTTCAAGTTGTTCTTATCCTCTGGGAGCCCTGGCAACTTACCTATATTGCCTCGTTCCTTGAGCTTGGCCATTTGTGCGTCAAACTCTGCCTGTTTGACTACCTTGACATCAAAAAGCATCATCGAGTGATACTCACCACAAAGTTCAGCACACTTACCTTTGTATGTCCCCTCCACTTGAGGCGTGAAATACATCTTGTTCACCGAACCTGGGAAAACGTCTTTCTTGTAAAGAAAATCGATGACCCAGAAAGAGTGGATAACATCACGAGAAGAAAGGTCAATTTCAATGCTCTTACCGACTGGTAAATACAAAACCGGTAATTCAGCTTCGCTCTTCGTATCCTTCAGCTGCAAGCCTGAGTCGTAAACTTTAGCGTTGGTGTAATTAAAATCCCAAGACCACTGTTTACCGATTACTTCTATTTTGTAATCACTTGAAACAGGTTTTTCAATTTCGTTCATGTCTACTGTTGTTTGCCAAAAGAAACCAACCACCAACACGAATGGAACGATGGTGAAAAGCGTTTCAATCGGCATGTTGTATCGAAGCTGAGGCGGAATTTCACGATCGCCTTTGCGACGGCGGTAGACAATAATTGCCCAAAACATCAGGCCCCAAGCAATAATTCCAACACCGTAAAGTACTATCCAAGAGTTCACCCAAAGGCTTGTGATTCGATCTGTGTGATTCGTAACACCAGGGACACCTGGCAAGTAGCCTCGAGACAATTCCTTGGCAGAACAACCAGTTAGAGAGAAAACTAATAGAGCCAAAGCAGGCAGAACAGCCCATTTCAGACGAGGTTTAGAAGACAAAATAGGTCCTTCAAATTTCTTTACTTTGCTCTCTAAGTCTAATCTCTTCTAGCCCTCAAAAAGCCCATTTACCCTATAAACACGGGGATTTAAGACAATTGACCCACCTAAAAAGGTGGGTCAAAGGTTTATTTTTTTAGTTAAAAGATGATCCGCAGGCGCAGGTACCTTGGCTATTTGGATTATCAATTTCAAAAGATCTCTTTTGGAAGGTGTCAACGAAATCAAATTTAGCACCTTGGATGTATGGTGCGGTCATGCTGTCAACAACTACCTCTACCCCATCGAAATTCTTGACTAAGTCATCTTCGCGCAGCTCGGGAGTAAGCACAAAAGGAAGATATTGGAATCCGGCACAACCGCCAACCTTAATCTCAACACGCAGACGAAGTTTCTGGCCTGGTTCCAAATCTGAAACATCAGCGCCTTCAATGTGTCTTCTTAATTCAGCTAATGCAGCCTCGGTAACCTCTAAACCATGAGTTACTGAAGCATCACTAACTTCTGTGTTGTTTGATAAGGTTTCAGTCATTTTTTACTCCTAACTTTCTAATTCTAACTAATTTGACTCAAGTTGGTTGCAGCCTAAAAGGAAAACGGCCTCTGCTACCATGGCATTTTTCAGTCCCAGTAAGTGAATTGACTCATTTGGGCTGTGTGCCCTGGAATCGGCATCCTCCACTCCAGTGACCAGAATCTGAGCATTCGGAAACACTTCAGTCAAATCTGCGATGAAAGGAATTGAACCGCCAATGCCTATCTCGACAGCTTGACTGCCAAAAGCTTTGCTAAGACTCTCAGTCATTAGTTCTGCTGCCCAACCCGAAGTTTCAGCCATGAAAGCTTTGCCCTTATCTGTTTCACCAAAGATCACTTCCGCTCCAAAAGGCGTGTTGGCGAGAATGTGAGCTTTCAGGGCCTCTAGCGCCTGCTCAGGGTCTTGGCCAGGGGCTATACGAAGGCTAACCTTGGCCCCAACTTTGGGTAACAGAGTATTCGAGGAAGTGGCAACCGAAGGGGCATCAATGCCGATAACCGTAAGCGCTGATTTACCCCAAAGCCTAGTCATCAGAGAGTCATCGCCAATCTGAGTAACCGACGGAAGTAAACTGCTGTCCTGGCGGAGGTTTTCTTCGGTGTATGGCAGATCGGCAAAAGAATAGCTAGCCAGTCCTTGCACAGCAACGTTACCTGAATCGTCATGAAGTGAAGCCAAAATGCGAACCATCGGCATCATCGCATCTGGGATAGCACCTCCGAACATACCAGAGTGAACGGCATGCTCTAAAGTCCTAACCTCAAATTCTAGGGAAACTACTCCCCTAAGGCTCACAGTCAGGGCAGGTACCTCTGGGGACCAGTTCATGGAGTCAGCAACAATAATGGCGTCAGCAGCCAGTTTTTCTTTGTTTTCATCTAGAAAAGGACGAAAAGTTCTAGAACCAGCCTCTTCCTCGCCTTCAACGAAGATAGAGATGCCCAGGTCGAAATCGTCTCCGGCAACCTTTTTTAGGACCTCTAGTGCACTCAGGTGGGCAATAACACCAGCCTTGTCATCGGCTGCACCTCTACCAAAAATACGTCCATCTCGAGCCGTTGGCTCAAAAGCCGGTGATTCCCAGAGATTATCATCCCCAGGTGGTTGAACATCGTGGTGGGCATACAAAAGGACATGTGGTTTACCATTTTTAGCCTTACGACTAGCCAACACGGCAGGTGCGCCAGGCTTGCCTTCAAAGGAAGCCCGCTTGATCTCTACCGCTTCAAAGATTCCCGTGTTTCGGAAAAGTTCCGCAACTGCCTCAGCGCTTCTTTCTAGGTCTTCAGGGTCAAAAGCATCCCAGGCAATGCCAGGAATCCTGACCAGCTGACCAAGGCTTGCAATCTTGCTGGGGAAGTCTTGCTCGACTATGTTTTTGGCTTCTTCAACTAAATCTGAATTTGGTGTCAGGTTCAAACCTGAATTTGGCTTCGGAGAGAATGTCATGAGAGTAATCTAAATCACTGAGGCCCCAAAACATAGGACATTGATGAGCGAGACCCGAAAAGATTCCAAACCTTCAGGTAAAGGAAGACCAACACCAAAGCGCAAAGACCGCGAAAAAGCAAACTTTAAACCTCTAGTTGGCAAACAAACTAAGGAAGCTGCTGCCGAAGCCAGAGCAAAACGCGCTGAAGCAAGCAAGAAGGCTAGAGCCGCGATGCTTTCTGGTGATGAAAGATACCTACTAGCTAGAGATCGAGGACCACAGCGCAAAGCAGCTCGTGAACTTTTGGATGGAAGTTACACTTTCACGGAATTACTGATGATCATCATGGTTTTATTCATGGTCGCTTCTGCCTTTATTTCGGATCGAGCAACTCAAGGACTCATGGTTAACATCATGTTCGGGGTTTTCTTTGTCTGTATTTTTGAAATAACTTACTTTCACGTCAGGCTAAGAAAAAAGTTCAAGACACAGTTTCCTGATGAACCGATGCGAAAAGGAACTTGGCTTTACCTAATGCTCCGAGGAATGCAACCGAGACCGATGCGTATCCCTAAACCAGGCCCAAGAAGAAACAAAAACAAATAATCCTCGTCAGTTTACAAAGGAGTAACTGTGGCAGAAGATAAAGGTTTAGATCTTCAAGCGCTGGTGAACCAGGTAGTTACAGCAATTGAAGAGATTAAGGACAGCTACGCACCTTACGACGTTCATCCAAGTTTGCAATCAGATCAGAGTAAAGCATCTGCCGTTCTGAAGGAGCTCACAGATCGCTTGGAGAATAACTTTCCATACTTTCATCCCAGCTACGCTGCTCAAATGCTTAAAGCACCTCATCCGATAGCTGTAGCGGCTTATCTCGCGACGATGATTCTAAATCCAAATAACCACTCCATAGATGCCTCACCAGCAACAACCATCATGGAACGTGAAGTTCTAAAGCAGATGGCAGAAATGTTTGAATATCCGCAAGAGTTTTTGGGTCACCTAACTTGGAGTGGAACCACAGCAAACCTTGAAGCCCTCTGGATAGCGAGAGAATTAAATCCAGGTAAAAAAATAGCCCACTCTGCGGATGCCCATTACACGCATTCAAGAATGTCCGAAGTTCTCGGCACCACAAACGTATCTATCCCGACAGATTCTCGTGGTCGCATGGATTTGAACGCTCTCGAAGACCAACTGAAAACTGGAG
>JBEGRI010000033.1:0-11700 GCA_041180525.1 Actinomycetota bacterium
CCCAGCAACAAAAATCAATTCTTTGTTTAACCTTTTACCTTTAACTCCCACCTTGTCGCCGGCTTTGTTATAGATACCTATTTGTGAGCCGATGTAACGAGTTGAATCAAATTCTAAAAGTGCAATTGATTGATGACCTGCTTTGAGTATTGCATCGGCAATCTCATAAGGCTCCATCCAAGATTCATCGTTATAAGAGACAACTAGAGTTTTTGCTTTAGCTTTAGAAATCACATCAACAAAAGCTTTAGGCATCAGTTTTCTTTTGTTGAAAATGCTGTGATTAGTTGCATCACGAGAATCAATTCTTTTCATGGCAACACCGTAAGGTTCAGGTTTATCCCAGCGCACTAGCGTTTCCCAAATGTGATAGTTAGTGAAGTAACGATGTTGATTATATGGAGGATCCATATAGAACAAATCAACTTCGGGTACCAGTTCTTCAGGTATGCCATGTGTTGCCCCGTTGTGCTATCTACTCGATCGGCAGCTAACATCAGCGCAGTTAGCAGAATGTAATAGTTGGGGTGGTTTTTGAAATTAGCCGCTAACTCTTCCCTAATCGCATCTACCCGCTCACCATTTTTAGGTTGAAAGTATCGAGCCTTAATACAAAAAGTTTCAGTAAAGTAACCGGCTTTTCCAGGTAATGAATTCAGATGATTGAGCTGTTCTTGTAATTCCGAGAGATTGACTTTATTGCCATCCGCTTCAATGAAACATTTAGCTAAAACATCGCTATAAGTGGCTAAATCACTAGCTATAACCTCTAAGCCATTCCTCTTAAACTCTTGTGCGACCCTAGTGGTTCCGGTAAAAAGATCAACCGCAGTTTTAGCCTCAGCCGCTTGGGCAATCGCGCCTAACACTCCAACCAAGGAGCGTTTCGAGCCCAAATACTTAATCACCGCTTTACTTTACTTTGAAGCCAAAAGACTAGGCTTGACTAGGGCTAAATACCCAAAACCTTAATAGAAGGACAACCTAATGGCCGCTTTGGCTCGTTTTAGATGGATAGGTCTTGTATTCATCTCCATGGCAATATCTATAGTCATCATCGATGGCACCATCGTTAACACAATCTTCCCTAAAATTCAGGAAGCCCTAAACCTTGACAGTAGTCAAATCCAATGGGTTCAGGAGAGCTACGTTCTAGTCTTTGCAGCTCTGCTCTTGGTCTGGGGTTCAGTTGCCGACCGCGTTGGTAGAAGACGTTTACTCGTAATAGGTATATTGCTTTTCGTCATCGCTTCAGTTTGGGCTGGATACACCAACGATGCTTCCTCGATGATTCTCGCTCGAGTCCTGCAAGGTTTTGGTGGATCTATGGTGCTACCAACAACTCTTTCTTTGGTGAACGCTAACTTCCAGGGTAAAGAAAGAGGAATAGCTTTTGCCGTCTGGGGTGCCACCATCGGTGGAATGGTTGCTTTAGGTCCAGTCCTAGGTGGATGGTTGGCAACCAGCTTCGGTGATGAGGGTTGGCGTCTAGCTTTCAGCATCAACTTCCCACTCGGTGTGATTATCGTTATCGGTCTATTGCTTTTTGTTAGTGAATCTAAAGTTGAGCAAACATCTGGAATGCCAGATGTTGTTGGAGCCCTTCTTTCTGTTGGCTTGTTCCTCACCTTGGTTTTCGGACTAATTGAAGGACGTAACTTTGGTTGGTGGGAAGTAAACAAACCTTTCACCATAGGTGATTGGAGTTGGGGTAACTCGGGTATCTCAGTTATACCTATCGCACTAGGTTTATCTGTTGTCTTCGGAGTACTGTTTTACATCTGGGAGAAAAGACAAGAGAAAGCAAACAAAAAAGTTATTCTTGATCTAAATCTTTTCCATGTCGTTTCATTTAGAAATGGTTCTATTGCAGCACTGATTATTTCTATGGGTGAGTTTGGAATCCTTTTTGCCATTCCACTCTGGTTGCAAAACGTTCTAGGTTTATCACCGGTTGATTCCGGCCTGGCACTTCTCTGGCTAGCCGGTGGAGCATTCCTAGCCTCCGGTGTTGGCGGAGCTCTAAGTGGAAAGCTTGCCCCAGCCATTGCTGTTCGAATCGGAGTTGGACTTGAACTTCTTGGTGTTCTCGGTGTCGCAGTATTTGCTAACTCTGAGAACTGGTGGCCGATAGCACCATTCTTATTTGTTTACGGTATTGGTGTTGGGCTAGCAACAGCGCAGCTAACCGGTGTAATCATGGTGGATGTTCCAATGCAAAAGATTGGTCAAGCTTCTGGCTCACAAAGCACTGTAAGGCAAATAGGTTCTGCGCTAGGTATCGCGGTTCTAGGAACTGTTTTATTTACCCAGATCCAATCCATTCTGCTTAGCAAACTTACTGCTCTGGGTATGCCAACAGAGCAAGCTAACCAGTTCACTTCCCAGGTTGTTGAAAGCGCTGGTAGTGCTATACAGTTTGCCGGAATGAACCCCATGATTACCCAGGAATACATCGACGCAGCTAAGCAGGCCTTTACCGAGGGAGTCCAGTGGGCGGCATATGCAGCTGCCTTCTTCCTAGCAGTCGGTTTCATTTCAACTTTCAGATTGGCCAAAAGACATCACGGAGAAAGTGACAAGTAGGCTTAACAACAAATGCCAGAAATTAAGCACGAGCACGATAAAGAAGCACCAGTAAAAACTCATCAAGTTCGCCGTATTTTCATCGGTAGAGCTTTACGTAATGAGAGATTGGAAGGTGAACTTCTTCCTAAGACTATAGCTCTGCCGATCTTCGCTAGCGACCCACTTTCTTCAGTAGCTTATGGTCCACAAGAGTTGATGATGATTTTGACCTTAGGTGGTCTTTCATTCTTAACTTTTGCACCAAGTATTGCCATCTGTGTTGCACTGCTTCTGACTGTGATTGTTCTTTCATACCGAAAAGTAATCAAGGCTTACCCTTCTGGTGGTGGTGACTATGAGGTGGCCAAAGTAAACCTAGGTAGAGGTTCATCTCTAGTCGTTGCTTCCGCATTGTTGCTTGATTACGTAATGACTGTTGCAGTATCGCTGGCTTCAGGTACCGATAACTTAATCTCTGCTTTCCCTGATCTAGCAACATATCGAGTTGAGATTGCTTTCGGTTTCCTGATTTTGATTTTCGCCATAAATCTTCGAGGTATCAGGGAATCTGGTGTCTCCTTCGCTATCCCTACTTACATCTTTATAAGCACCGTATTCCTGATGATTATCAGTGGTCTATACAAAGTATTCATTCTTGGTGAAACATTGGTGACAACCTCTACCAATTATGATGTTTCTCCTTTACACGAATTCACAAGCAACCCAGCTCAAGTAGCAGTTGTGTTATTACTTCTAAGAGCTTTTGCATCTGGGTGTTCAGCGCTAGCGTTCCTAAAATAAAGAATGCCAAGATCACCATGAGCATCATGGGGGCTATCGCGGTCATCATGTTCCTTGGAACTACTTGGCTAGCAATCACCGCGGGTGTTAAATACCTAGAATCAGCTGAACAATTACATGATCCAATCCAGCAGGTAGCATTCCTCGCTGAACCACAGATGTCGCTAATGGCTCAAATAGGTGTTGCTGTTTTTGGTGATGGTTCGCTACTGTTCTATATTCTTCAAGCAGCGACTGCAGCAGTGCTATTGCTGGCTGCTAATACTGCTTTCAACGGGTTCCCCCTATTGTCATCTGTTTTGAGTAAAGACGGTTTCGCTCCAAAGATGCTCCAAACCAGAGGGGATCGTTTGGTTTACTCCAACGGCATGCTTTCTCTAGCTGGTGCCGCCGGAATCCTGATCTTGGTCTATCAAGCATCTGTAACTGGTTTGATTCAGTTGTATATCATCGGGGTTTTCACCAGCTTTACTGTTGGTCAGCTGGGAATGATTGTGCATTGGCGAAGGGGTATTAGAACCAACACCATTTCCAAGAAAGAGGCCTACCAAGGTCTAGCCATCAACGGGCTCGGTGCTTTCATGACCTCATCGGTTCTAGTTATTGTTACCATCACTAAGTTCACTCACGGTGCCTGGATTGTTTTTATCATCATGCCAACCCTTTGGGCTGTGATGTATTCAACCAAGAAGTATTACGAACAGGTTGAAGATGAAATTCTGCTAAAGCCAGAGATGGTCTTCGGTAGTAAAGGTGACTATGCAATTGTGCTTATGGACAGGTTAATTGCACCGCAATTAAAAGCCCTTGATTACGCACTTTCATCTAAGCACGACAAACTTGAAGTAGTTCACATCTCGGTAGATCCTGAAGCAACAGAAAGATTTGAGAAAGAGTGGACCGAATACGGCATTCAAGTTCCACTTAGAATCATTCCGTCACCATTTAGAGAATTCGGTGCACCACTGGCTGAATACTTAACTGAATACCGTGCCCAGCATGAACAACAACGTATGGCTGTCTACTTACCTAAATATGTGGTTGGACATTGGTGGGAGCACATCTTCCACAACCACAGGGCTAACCGCATCAGAAAACAGTTGATGTATGTTCGTGGAGCGATGATTGTTGTTGTTCCTTGGCGTTTAGAATCAGCAGACAAGATTGATCTTTTCTCAAGAGCACCACTACCAGGAGATGCTAGACGTGGCGAACCGATTCGTGGTCGCGGACAAATGAGAAGACACACTGGTGGTCAAAACCGCATCATCCGCATGAAAGCTAAAAAGAATGCCACACCTGATGACATTCTTGACCCAAATGAAAATCAATAATTACGCTTTAGTTTTCTTAGGTGGTGGCCTAGGAGCTCTAACCAGATATTTAATTACTGTTCTCACTGAAGAACAGTTAGGTTCAGCCATAGCTAGCTCACTACCGCTATACATAGCCAACATCTCAGGTGCATTACTTTTAGGAATCATCAACGCTAGCAATTCAGAGAAAACTAGAACCTTTTGGGGTGCTGGCTTTGCAGGTGGCTATACAACGATGAGTGGTGTCGCACTATTTCTATACACACTCTCCCCATTAATGGTGTTACAAACAGCAACCTTGATGTTTGGCTTAGGTTTTATTGCGTATGCTGCTGGATCTAATCTGGCCAGAGTTCTGAGGAAATCTAATTGAACTACTTAGATCCACTATTGCTGCTAGCTGTTTTCACAGCTGCTGGGGTTGGTTCTATTTTTAGGTATGTTCTGAGTAACTGGAGTGGTTTTATCCCCTGGGGCATTTTGACCGGCAACACCTTTGCTTCGTTTATTGCTGGCTACGCCTCAGTTGCATTTGCTGGGAACAATGAACTAGTGATCTGGCTGGTTGTTGGCCTAGCCGGAGGTTTATCAACCTTTAGTTCTTGGGCTGCTGCCACAGTTCAAATGAGCTCTAAAGGCAGAATCTACGGTCCAGTGCTTTATACCCTGCTTACCTTAGTGCTCTGTTCCACAGCCACATACATCGGTCTAATAACCTGATATACTCAGTTCCAGATTTATTGATTCCTGAACCTTAAATGGCTCAGCCAAGCGAGAAAAAGGGGGTCCGTCCATGGGACGAGGCCGTCAAAAAGCGAAAAACACTAAAGTCGCAAGAGAGTTGAAATACTTCAGCCCAGACACTGACCTGTCTGCCCTAGAAGCAGAGCTTTCATCCAAGAAAGATGAAGACGCTGAACTAGTGGATAAGTGGGCTGATCTTTATCCTGACGATGAAGAGGATGACACTACCCAGTCGGGTAAGTAAATTATTGCAGCCTGATAACAAACAGCGTTTTGTGCTCTCTTTAGAAGTAATCTCTTCTTAGCAAAACTAACTAAGGGGGAAATCTTGCTACGTAAACTATCTCTAACAGCCTTACTTGCTTCTGTTGTGATCCTACTTACAGGCTGCGTGAAACTAAACATTGACTTGAATGTCAATTCTGATGACACCGTGTCAGGAACAATGATCGTTGCTTTCCAAGACATGGGAACGATTAACATGCAACCAACACAGTTCTATACCCCCCAGGAAGGTATGACTGTTGAACCTTACAAGGATGACACTTACGTCGGTTCCAAAATTACCTTTGCCAAGAAAACTTTCAAAGACTTTAGCCTAGGCAGCGACTCGAGTGGCCTAAGTTTTTCCCGAGATGGTAACTTCATCAGGGTTCATGGCCTAATTGCTCTCGCGGGTTCATCAAATGCCGATGACATAAAATCAAACCCTTTTGCAGGTCTACTTACTGGTGGTGACATAAGGGTTTCGATTACCATGCCAGGAAAAATAACCAGTGCAAAAGGCAAAGTTGAAGGCAATAAGGTAACTTTTACTGGCAAGCTTGGGGAAGATCTTGTGATAGACGCAAGTTCAGACACATCACCTGATAACTCCTGGATTGCCTTTGCAATTGGAGGCGGCACAGTACTCGGTTTAGGAATTTGGATTCTTGCCAGAAGAGCAACTATAAAGAAAAAACAGAATGCCGAAACCGTATCAGAACTTGAAGTGGGTCAGGCTGAGTAATTACCCAGCATCCTGACCGCTCCGCCATCAATACCTTTAGCACCTTGAACATAGCCTTCTAGTGTGCAGTCGTTGGATTCGACTATGCCTAGCTGCCAGGTCTTTACTTTTTGGTTTAGCTGGTTTTGAATCTCGTTTGCCTTATCGGCTTTGACTATTACTGCAAAACCTAGACCTAAGTTCCAAGTTGATTCCAATTGAGTCAGGTTTAGCTTCGCCCAAGAGGCTAGAACTTGGAACACATCGAGCGGTTGCCAGGAGGATCTAGAGATATCTAAGGTGGTGTTCTTCGGTAAGACTCTGGCGATGTTGGCTGCTATACCTCCACCGGTGATGTGACTCATGGCTTTCACTGAATCCCCTAGGGGTGATTCAAGTAGTTCATTAAGTATGCCTGTGTAAAGGCGAGTAGGTTCAAGTAATGCTTCACCCAGTGTTTTAGATCCAAACTCTGCAACTGTTTTGGTGTAATCAAGCTGCGAATCAGAAACTATTTTCCTAACCAGAGAGAAACCGTTGGAATGCAACCCACTTGATTCAAGTCCAAGAACAACATCACCAACTTGAACTTTGTGAGGACCTAGAAGTTTCTTGTATTCAACTGCACCAACAGCAGCACCTGCAACATCGTATTCGTTTGGCTTAAGTAATCCTGGATGCTCTGCTGTTTCACCACCAATGAGGGAAACCCCAACCTCTTTACATGCCTTAGCAATACCAGAAACTATTTCAGCGATTCTCTCTGGAACAACTTTTCCAGTGGCGATGTAATCTGTGAGGAACATGCTCTTTGCGCCAACCACAACAATGTCATCGACAACCATGCCAACTAGATCTTGGCCAATAGTGTCATGTTTGTCGATTGCTTGAGCGATAGCAACCTTAGTTCCAACACCATCAGTTGAGGTTGCAAGGATTGGGCGTTCAAAGTTTTTTAGGAAAGAAACATCAAACATTCCAGCGAAGCCACCAAAACCACCAACAACATTTGGCGAGAGTGTTTCTTTGATGGATTTCTTCATCAACTCAACAGCAAGATCGCCAGCGTGAGTATCTACCCCTGCAGATGCGTAAGCATCATTCATCTTGAGCCTTCAACACTGCATCAAGTTCAGAATCAGGACCTGGATTGCAAGCAGCAACATTCTTCTCTAGTAGATCTTTACCTAATCGGTCTTCGGCTGGAAGCTCAATCGGGTATTTACCTGTAAAGCAAGCAGTGCATAGAGTTGCCTCTTCTTGGTTAGTAGCTTTGACCATACCTTCTTTAGATAGGTAGCCAAGAGAATCGGCACCAATGGACTGTCTAACTTCTTCAACACCTAAACCAGTAGCTATCAATTCTGCCCTGGTGGCAAAATCAATGCCGTAGAAGCAAGGCCACATTATCGGAGGAGATGAGATTCTTACGTGAATCTCAGCGGCTCCGGCTTCCCTGAGCATCGCTACCAAGGCTCTCTGGGTGTTACCTCTAACAATCGAATCGTCAACAACAATGATTCTCTTGCCTTTAATCTGCTCCCTCAAAGGGTTTAGTTTCAGTCTGATACCACGCTGTCTGATGGTCTGAGATGGCTGAATAAAGGTTCTACCAACATAAGCATTTTTCACTAAACCGTGTCCGAAAGGAATGCCTGATTCTTGCGAGTACCCAATAGCTGCGGGAGTTCCCGACTCTGGTGTTGGAATTACAAGATCTGCTTCAACTGGATATTCCCTAGAAAGATTTCTACCCATCTCTACTCTTGAGTCATAAACAACTCTTCCGTTGATGGTGGTATCAGGTCTAGCTAGGTAAACATACTCAAAAACACAGCCTGCACGTTTAGTTTCAGCAAACTTAGTGGAGCGTAAACCATGTTCATCAATGGCGATGAGTTCACCAGGTTCAATTTCTCTAACGTAACTTGCACCAACGATATCTAGCGCTGCTGTTTCTGAAGCAACGACCCAACCGCGTTCTAATCTTCCAAGAACCAAAGGTCTAACCCCTTGAGGATCTCTAGCTGCATACAGGGTTGTCTCATCCATGAAAACTAAACAGTATGCACCACGAACCTTAGGAAGCAGTTCTAACGCAGTTGCTTCTAAAGTGTGATCCATATCACCTGCGAGAAGTGCGGTTAGAACTGCGGTGTCGGTGGTATTACCACCGGTAATTTCATTCTCTGTTTGGTTTGGATATTTCTGTTTGAGCATCTCTAAAAGTTCGTGAGTGTTAATTAGGTTACCGTTGTGTCCCAATGCGACAGTGCCTGAAGAAGTTCTACCTAGAGTTGGTTGCGCATTACGCCAAGAAGAAGCGCCGGTGGTTGAATATCGATTATGCCCAATCGCTATGTGACCAACCAGAGATTCCAAAGATGACTCTGAGAAAACTTGTGAGACTAGACCCATGTCTTTATAGACAAGAATCTTTTTGCCATCAGAGGTAGCTATACCAGCAGATTCTTGTCCGCGGTGTTGCAGCGAATAAAGCCCAAAGAAGGTTAGCTTGGCAACTTCTTCACCAGGTGCCCAAACTCCAAATACACCACACTGATCTTGCGGGCCCTTTTCATCGGGTAGCAAATCATGATTTAGGAGTCCATCGCCACGAAGCATAAAACCTCTTAGGGTTGCAGGGGCTGTAATAAGGGCTTATTACCTAAATAGTTTAGTGGTTGGGCTCAGCCGATTGAATTTCGGCGTAAAGGTCCCTGTTATCGATGTAATCAAAGTTGAAGCCTTGGCCCTTTAGCCAGTCGGCATACAACCTGGTTGAAGTAACAAGGTCAGGTTGTCTAAAGATCTTCAAAGAGTCATTGCACTTAGCCAGCCTGATTGGATGGTTGTTCCAATATTGACCGTCTTCAGGTGAGGTGTTTATCTGGTTCTTTTTATAATCCCAACCATAGGCAGTTAGCAGCAGTTCCGAGCATTCCCTGAGGTTCGATATGAACTCTGAATCATCAGAAAGTAAAGCTACTGCGGCATCGGTTAGAGAGTAAAGAGTCCCATAACTGCTGGACTTGATGATTGGAAAAGCCCACCAGTCGTAATGGTTGTAATGAAACTGCTCCCAGTCTGCTGAACTGGCCCAGTCTCTAAACAGAGCTAGCTGTTCAGCCTGCTTTCTCTTTAGCGCTGATACACCGATGAAATCGTTCAAGTTAACCTCAACTTCAACGGTAAAACCTCTTCGAGGGTTGCCCTTACCCCGCTGGCAGAAACTTGGTGATTTTCCATGGCTTCTTGCCAACTAAGCCTTCCAGTAGCGAGATCGAACCACACCTCTGGACTCATCTCAACGACATTGGGTGGCGTTCCTCTGGTGTGTCTAGGACCTTCAATACATTGAGTAGCGCCGAGTGGTGGAACTCTAACCTCAACGCTATTACCAGGAGCTACTTCAGCTAACTCTTCAAGCAAGTATCGGACCGCATGAACCATCTCAGGTTGAGAATTGTGTTCGAAGACAGCCTTAATAGCGGCGATTCCTTCTTGATGGGATATTCGCCTGCGTGCCATGTCTAAAGGTTAGCAAGCGTGAATAACTTTCATACAAAGCTAAAAGGTAAACTTCAGTTATGAAAATACTGGTTCTAGGCTCAGGTGCTCGCGAGCATGCGATCATCAAAGCCCTAATCAGAACTGGTTGTGAAGCAAGTGACATTATTTGTGTTCCAGGTAATGCTGGTATCGCTTCAGAAGTTAAGTGTGCTTTGCTAGACCCCACCAATACATCTCTTGTTACGGAGTTTGCCTTAGAGAACAAAATTGAGTTGGTGATGGTAGGGCCAGAAGCACCGCTAGTCGCTGGCGTCTCTGATGCACTGAGAGAAAGAGGCGTCTCTGTTTTTGGACCAAGTAAACAAGCAGCTCAACTAGAAGGGTCCAAAGCTTTTGCTAAACGGGTTATGGCTGCTGCTGGCGTTCCTACAGGTATGGCGAAGCAGTGCTTTAACATTTCGGAAGTAGATAAGACTCTCGATGAACTTGGAGAACCATACGTAGTGAAGGCAGACGGTTTAGCTGCTGGTAAAGGTGTCATCGTAACTTCAAATAAACAAGCTGCTTTAGAGCATGCGAAGAACTTCTTAGATCAAGGCATGCAAATGCTGGTGGAAGAATACCTCGATGGTGAAGAGGTTTCGCTGTTCTTCATCTCTGATGGCAATACCGTGGTCCCACTAACTCCAGCTCAAGATTTCAAGCGTGCTTACGATAACGATGAAGGACCAAACACCGGTGGTATGGGGGCATATTCACCACTGCCTTGGCTTGAAGATAACTTCGTTGAAGAGGTCAAGAACACTGTTGCAATCCCAACTATTAGAGAACTAAGCAACCTAGGTATGCCTTTCGTTGGCTTGCTTTACTGTGGTCTGATTGTTACTAAAAATGGAATCCGAGTTATTGAATTCAATGCACGTTTCGGCGATCCAGAAACCCAGGTAGTGCTTAGAAGACTGGTAAGCCCGTTAGCCCCCCTATTACATAAAGCAGCAACTGGACATCTTTCTTCTATTGCTGAACCTGAGTTCACGAATGATGTTGCTGTAACAGTTGTTCTAGCAAGTGAAGGTTACCCGACTAGTTCAAGCGAGGCTAGAGAAATATCTGGTTTAGATAAAGCCTTAGAAGATGAACACGTTGAAGTAGCTCATGCAGCAACTAAAGAAATCGATGGAGTTCTTTATTCGAATGGTGGAAGAGTGTTGTCTGTCATTGCTTTAGCTAAAACTTTTCATAAAGCTAGAAAGCATGCTTATAAAGCTATAGAGAAGATTGAACTAGCTGGTTCGCATTATCGTAAAGACATTGCGCTAAAAGTTGATGAGGGTGACGATGACTAGAGAAATACCAGGTTGGAAACATGTCTACTCAGGTAAGGTTCGAGACCTGTATGAATCAGATGCTCACCCGACACTTCTTTTGGTTGTTGCCTCAGACCGGGTTTCAGCTTTTGATCAGATTCTTAGCCCTGAAATACCTGATAAAGGCAAATATCTAACCGAACTTACTAACTGGTGGTTTAAGAAACTAGACGTACCTAACCACCTAAATCACTCAGTCTCAATACCTGAAGAAGTGCAAGGTAGAGCAATGATTTGTGAAAAGTTGGAGATGTTTCCAATTGAGTGTGTGGTTAGAGGATATCTATCTGGATCTGGTTATAAAGACTATGTTGCCACTGGCGAAATCTGCGGTGTTAAGTTACCTGAAGGACTAACCCAAGGAGATAGGTTACCTGAGCCAATATTCACTCCTGCTTATAAA
>JBEGRI010000034.1:0-8447 GCA_041180525.1 Actinomycetota bacterium
TCGGTTGTGTTGGGCGAAGCTCTAGATCTCAAAGACATGGTGGCATTAGTTCGAACTACTGAAGGAAAAGGAATAGGTGTTATTGGCGATATTCAAGCATGCGAGCTAGCCGATTTGGCTAGCAGGCTGAATCAAGTTCTTCCGGCAACTGCAACTGGAGTTCGGGTAGCTGGTGATTTTCGTCAGAAGATATCCAGAGTAGCTTTATGTGCTGGAGCGGGTGATTCCTATCTGCAGAGCGCGCTTGATAGCGGGGCAGATGTATACATAACATCAGATCTTCGACATCATCCAGCTCAAGAAATTCTAGAACAGGCTAAGGCTAGAGGTTTGAATTTTGCTCTTATCGACATCTCGCATTGGGCCGCCGAGTTCCTCTGGTTAGCTCAACTCGAGAAAGAGATTGCCTCTTTTGGGATTGATGTTGTTATTAGTGATTTGCGAACAGATGTCTTTGATTTTCTAATGAACGCCCCTAGGCAAGCATGAAGTTAGATAAAGTTGGTCAATCTGCCCTGTTGAAGCTTAACGAGATTGATCTTGAGATTACTCGATTGACCCTAGAGATTAAGAACTTAGTCAATTCAGCTGAATTGGTGGATTTAAATAACCAACTAGCCCAGTTAGCTGAACCTGTCATATCAGCTAGAACTGCCTTAGAGAATCTACAGGTTGAGAGCAAAAAAACTGAAGAAGATCTTAGGTTAGTAACTGAAAGGCTTATTAGAGACAGAGAACGTCTAATACACTCCTCTAACACCAAGGACATAGCTGGAATTCAAAGCGAAATAGTCTCGCTTGAAACTCGTAAGGCATCTCTAGAAGAAGTTGAGTTAGCGATACTAGAGAATATAGAGCAGGCGGAGCTTAGGCTCAGCTCAATATTGACTGATAAAAACAACTTGCAATCCGACATCACCTCCTTGCAAAACAAATTGCAGATACAGATTGATGATTTAAAAAGTCAGGGTAGAAAACTAAGCGCAGACAGACAAATAGTAGTCGGCAAGATAAGTGCAGATGTTTTGCAAAAGTATGACTCGCTTTCAAAACGTGGCGTTGCCGTTGGGCAGATTATTGATCGAGCTTGCTCGGCTTGCCGTATGAACATGACGGTTGGATTTATTGATTCACTGAAATCCCTAGACGAAGACGAAGTTGGCACTTGTCCCGAATGCCAAGCAATCATCATCGTATGAACAAAGTAATTATCGAAGCAGATGGTGGCTCAAGAGGCAACCCTGGTCCGGCTGGATCTGGTTGTTTACTGATCGATGCACAAACCAATGATATTCTGGCTGAAGCAGCCATCTTCATTGGTGTTTCAACTAATAATGTTGCAGAGTATCAAGCGGTTTTGACCGGAATTCAATTAGCCAACGAGTTGGCTCAGGAATCTGAGCTGCTAATTCGGATGGATAGCAAACTGGTCATTGAGCAACTTTCTGGTAACTGGAAAGTTAAGCACGAGAACATGGTTGACATGTTCCAGCAAGTAATCACTGCATTAGGCAAGCGCAAAGTTAGTTTTGAATGGATTCCAAGAGAACAGAACAGTCGCGCAGATAAACTTGCCAACCAAGCCATGGATGCGGAGATTTCGGAGATACGAAAATACAGCGGCAAGCAATCTGATTCTGCTATAGATGTCAAAACCGTAAGTTCCGAAGTTACCGCAACCAACTTGGAATACAACCCCGTGCTGCCTTCATCTGTTAGAGCGCCTCGTAACGTCACCAAGAAACTAACCACACTGATTTTGATTCGTCACGGAAGGACTGCTTTCACCGAGTCGCATCGTCTCTCCGGTAGAGATGGTGAAGACCCAGCGCTTTCCGAAGTCGGGCATGAAGATGCAACTAAAGTCGCCAAAGTTATTGCCGAAATTGGTTCAAGCGGGCAATTCAAGAACATTCTTCGTCCCAGTCGAATCATCAGCTCACCTTTGACTAGAGCTCAAGAAACTGCTGGGCTTATAGCCAAAGCAACTGGGTTAGCAATTGAAATAGAACCGGGTATAGCTGAAATATCTTTTGGAGATTGGGATGGCTATACGAATGCTGAAGTCGCCGAGCAATTCTCGACCGAGTTCGAAGCCTGGCGAGGATCCGTTGAGATTTCCCCACCTGGTGGTGAATCACTTAAGGATTTTGAAGCCCGAGTTATTCAGGCCAAAGATTCCATATTGACAAAATATGAAGGTGAGACGCTGGTTTTAGTAAGTCACGTCATGCCAATCAGAGGGTTAGTTAGATCTGCTTTGGACTCAGATTGGCAGGCATACTGGCGGGTTAGTGTTGCACCTTGTTCCATCACGATTTTAAGATTTTGGGGCGATGAAGCAGCTGAACTAACTTGCGTTAATTACTCTGGTCATCTCTAAGGCATTTAGGTAGTCTTTTCTCTGGAAGGGTCGGCCAGACGGTCGCGATAGGAAACTGTCGAGGAACGTCCGGGCTCCTCAGAGCGAAGCGGTGGGTAACACCCACTCGGTGCAAACCGCAAGAAAGTGCAACAGAAAGTAAACCGCCACTTTAGTGGTAAGGGTGAAACGGTGGTGTAAGAGACCACCAGTGTTTCAGGTGACTGAGACAGCTAGGTAAACCTCGCTTGGAGCAAGGTCAGATAGAAGGCGTTTGAGAGCTGCTCGCTCAAGTCTTCGGGTAGACCGCTTGACGACAGTGGTAACACTGTTGCTAGATAGATGACCGTCACCGAAAGGGACAGAACCCGGCGTATCGGCCGACCCATCCAACTTATTCGATAGAGTTCTTTCTCGCCCAATATGCAGCACCAAGAATCCCCGCGCTGTTTCTATTCTCGGCTGGAACAATTTTAGTTTTTAGTTTCAGTAGTGGTATGAACTGTTCGTGCTCCTTGGAAACTCCACCACCGACGATGATCAAATCGGGGGTTAGTAATCTTTCCAGAGTCGAATAATATTTTTGCAAGCGTTTAGCCCATTGATTGAAGGTTAAGTTCTCACGTTCTTTAGCTGAATAAGCAGCCATCTTCTCGTAGTCACCACCATCTATTTCAAGGTGACCCAATTCTGAATTGGGAATCAGTTTGCCGTTCATGATTAGTGCCGTCCCGATACCCGTGCCAAGAGTGGTAAGTATTACTAGGCCTCTCTTCCCTTTGGCAGCACCAAATTTAGCCTCAGCTAAACCAGCCGCGTCAGCATCATTAAGAACATGGACTGTTCGTTTGAGTTCTTTCTCGAACAAGGCATCGGCATCTAAACCGATCCATTCTTTAGAAACGTTAGCCGCTGACATAGTCACGCCGTTTTTGACAACCGATGGAAAGCAGATTCCAACGGGCAAGCCAGCGCTATCTGGAAGCTGCTTGATTAGGTCTTCTAAAGCTTTAGCGATGTCTCTAGGTGTTCCACCTTTAGGAGTTGCCATGCGAATGCGTTCGGAGATAAGTCGCCCATGCTTTAGATCAACCAGCGCACCTTTGATGCCTGTTCCGCCAATGTCTATTCCGATTGCTTTTTTCATTGAATGCTCCTAAGCCAAGGTTAATATCTCGGCACCACTGTCAGTGACAACTATGGTGTGTTCAAATTGAGCGGTCATGCTGCCATCCTCAGTAACCACGGTCCAGCCATCATCCCACATCCTCCATTTATGCGTCCCAAGGGTCAGCATCGGTTCGATGGTGAAGGTCATGCCAACTTCGCAAACATCTGAATACAGCGGAGCTGAATCGTAGTGCGGGATGATAAGTCCTGAATGGAATGATTCGCCAATACCGTGACCGGTGAAATCTCTGACCACCCCATAGTTAAAGCGCTTGGCAAAAGATTCAATTGCCCTACCGATTAGGTTTACTTGACGGCCGGGAGAAACTACTGAAATACCTCGATTCAGAGCCTCTCTGGTCCTCTCCACCAAATGCTTTACCTCATCTTTCACCTGACCAACCATGAAAGTTTGGTTGCAGTCGCCGTGAAATCCATCCTTGTATGCAGTGATGTCAATGTTGATGATGTCACCTTCGACTAGCTCAGTGTCATCGGGTATACCGTGGCAAATTACCTCATTGATTGAAGTGCAAATAGATTTTGGATATCCCCGGTACCCCAGGGTAGAAGGGTATGCGCCTTGTTGAATTAGATATTCATGCGCGAGTTTATCTAACTCATCGGTTGTGATTCCAGGTTTTATAAAGGTTCTTAGATACTCGATAGCGCTTTGCGCTATGTTTCCCGAGGTTCTTATTTTTTCAATCTGTTCGATTGTCTTAATGTTGCTGCCAGTAAATTTGGCAGGGCTCGGTTTATCTACGTATTCAGGCCGAATGATGTGATCTGGAACAGTCAGGCGAGGGGAAATAATCCCTGGACGCAACAGTCCGGTTTTCAAATCCCTTGGCATAAGCCAAGTCTAGAAGAGCCTCAGGTTATGCCATAGTTGAAACACGAGAGGAACTCTTATGGCAGAGCAATACTGGTTCAATACCAGAACTAAAGAAGTTGAGGTTGGTAGACAAACCTTAGCAATCTATCGGATTGGTCCTTTCAAATCCCGTGAAGAAGCTGAACAGGCATACGAAATTCTTCGAGCTCGAAGCGAGCAATGGGCGAAGGAAGAGCAAGAAGACTAGTCGAGAGAATTTTCTTCAGCAGGAAAACTACCCTCACGAACTTCATTTCGATATTGGGTTGCTGCCTTTGCTAATGCTTCACGCATGTTTGCATAAACTTTGACAAATTTCCTTGGCTTACCTGGATACAAACCAGCGAAGTCAGTCCAAACCAGGATTTGTCCGTCAGTTTGATTACCAGCACCAATACCTATGGTTGGAATCATCAACAGCTTTGTCACTTCCGCAGCAAGATCTTTAGGTACTAACTCCAAAACAACTGCGTATGCTCCAGCTGCCTGAACAGCTAAAGCATCCTCAATAAGTGTCTGACTTGAATCTCCTCGACCTTGAACTTTGAAGCCACCCAAGTTGTGAACAGATTGTGGAGTGAAGCCGATATGTGCCATCACTGGAATACCTGCTGTAGTGAGAACCTTAATTTGCTCGACGCTTCTTAGTCCGCCTTCGATTTTTACAGAATCAGCACCGGTAAGTTTCATTACCTTTATTGCATTCTCCAACGCAAGATCAACACCTGGCTCATAACTGCCAAAGGGCATGTCAACCACCACCAAAGCCCTTTTACAAGCGCGTGCAACAGCTCTACCGAAAGGGATCATTTCCTCTAAAGTGATCGGCAAGGTGGTTTCATACCCAAGGACGTTATCTGCAGCCGAATCGCCAACCAAAATTACTTCTATACCAGCTTCATCAAAAATGCCAGCCGTTAGTGAGTCATAAGAAGTAAGTGCAGCGAACTTGACGCCCTGAGCTTTGAAATCGGCCAGGGTAGAGGTTCGAATTTTCTTTGGGGTTATCTCGTTCAAAGTCATCCCTTGTATTTGTTGGTGATAGGTAGTCTACGGTCTCGTCCGAAAGCCATGCCAGTGATTTTCGGTCCAATCGCACCTTGACGTCGCTTCCATTCAGCGTGGTTTACTAATCCGATAACTTTCTCAACTAGTTCCTGCTTGAAGCCATAACCGACTATCTCAGCAACTGATTTACGCCCATTCACATATGCATCAAGGATGGCATCCAGCACGTCGTAAGGAGGAAGGGAGTCCTGATCAACCTGCCCTTCCCGTAGCTCTGCCGATGGTGCCTTGCTAATCGAACTTTCCGGTATCGGTGCAACCTCACCTTTGTTCATAGCGTATTCATTGCGCCATTTAGCTAAATCCCAAACCAATGTTTTTTCTATGTCTTTGATTGGAGCAAAACCACCGACAGTATCGCCATAGATGGTTGAGTAGCCAACCGCTAGTTCGCTTTTATTACCTGTAGTTAGGGTGAGCCACCCGTTCTTATTGCTTAAACCCATAAGTATTACGCCGCGAACTCTAGCTTGAAGATTTTCTGCTGATAATCCAGATAGACCTAGTTGCTCTTCAAAAGGTTTAACTAATTCCTCGATAGGTTGAACCTGATAATCAATAGCCCTGCGCTTTGCTAAATCTTTTGCGTCATCTTTAGATCCCACAGATGAATACCGTGAAGGCATCGACACTCCATGAACGTGTTCTGGACCGAGTGCATCAGCTGCGATAGTTGCACATACAGCAGAGTCAATACCTCCACTTAGTCCTAAGACAACATCAGTAAAGCCATTTTTATAACAGTAATCGCGTAGGCCAAGCACCAGTGCATTCCAAATTTGCCAGTAGTCATTGGGTTTACTTATGTGATGTTCGCCGACAACTTTGATTTCATCTTTGGCAACAACATCTAAAATTAGCAAATCTGTTTTAAATTGCTTCAATCTCGCACTTAGGCGACCTTTGCTGTCGACTATAACGCTGTCACCATCAAATACCAGCTCATCTTGACCGCCTACTAGATTCACATAGGCAACTGCACATGAATGTTTCTTGGCTAGCTCGGTAACCAAGCTCAGACGCTTATCGTCCTTGTCAACTTCAAAAGGTGAACCATTGATTACTAATGTGAGGTCTGTTTGATTTTTACTTATCTGAGCTACTGGTCCTCCTGATTGCCAGATGTCTTCACAAATAACCGTTGAGATATTCAAACCTTCAAGTTCGAAAGTAAACAGATCTTGACCTGGCACAAAAATCCGATATTCATCAAACACCGAATAATTAGGCAGGTGGTGTTTGGCATAAGAACCTACGAGCTTGCCATCTCTGAAAACAGTCGCCATGTTCTTGGCAATTGCCCAGCCGGTTTGCTCTTGAGCGGTAGCCAAGGCAGGGTGCCCAAGCACGATAGTGATGCCAGATAAGGCAGGTTCCATCGTCTTAACAATCAAATTCTTTAGGGCTAATTCAGCTTGGAGTAAGAAATCCTGAGAGCTAGCAAGATCTTCGATTGGGTAGCCAGTTAAAGCCATCTCGCCGAAAACAACCAGATTCGCTCCTTGCTCTTTTGCCATCTTTATGTTTTCCAGAATCACCTTGGAGTTTGCCTCGATTGCCCCCACCGTAGGGTTGGTTTGGGCTAGGGCTAGGCGAAGTTTGCTCACAACCACTAGCCTAGTAGTTAGGTATTCTGAAAGGTTTTTCCATGGATAAACAGCGCGATTTTGTGCTGAGAACTATCGAAGAGCGAAACGTGAAGTTCGTTCGACTTTGGTTCACTGACGTCGCTGGGACTTTGAAGTCGGTTGCTATTGCACCAGCTGAAATCGAAAGTGCTTTTGCCGAAGGTATCGGATTTGATGGCTCAGCCATCGAAGGTTTGGCACGATCCTACGAAGCGGACATGTTGGCAAACCCAGATCCTGCCACTTTTCAAATTCTTCCTTGGCGAGGTGAAACCGACCCGACGGCTCGAATGTTCTGCGATATAAGCACCCCAGATGGCGTTCCAGCTTCGGCAGACCCGAGGAATGTTTTACGTAGGGCATTAGCTAAAGCTGCCAGTATGGGCTTTACTTTCTACACACATCCAGAAATAGAGTTCTACCTACTGAAGTCAGCTCAATACGGTCCAGAAGGGCCAATCCCGGTTGATAAAGCGGGTTATTTTGATAATGTCCCAGGTGGAACAGCCTATGACTTCAGACGCCGCGCTGTTTCGATGTTGGAACAGTTGGGCATCTCGGTTGAATTTAGTCATCACGAAGGTGGACCTGGTCAGAACGAGATTGACCTGCGATACGCTGATGCGCTAACTACAGCAGATAACATCATGACCTTCAGAACTGTGATCAAAGAGGTAGCTATTGAGCAGGGGATTTACGCGACCTTCATGCCAAAGCCTTTCACTGAGCACCCAGGTTCCGGCATGCACACTCACATGTCACTTTTCGAAGGTGACACCAACGCTTTCTTTGATGCATCCGGGGAATACCATCTATCCAAAACAGCCAAGAGTTTTATTGCTGGCTTACTAAAGCACGCACCGGAGATCACCGCAGTTACCAACCAATATGTCAACTCTTATAAGAGATTGTGGGGTGGCGGAGAGGCACCTTCATTCGTCTGCTGGGGACACAACAACCGTTCAGCTTTGGTTCGAGTTCCGCTATACAAGCCGAATAAAGCACAGTCTGCCAGGGTTGAGTATCGCGCTATAGATTCAGCGGCTAACCCTTACCTTTCTTACGCCTTGATTCTCGCTGCTGGGTTGAAAGGTATCGAAGAGGGGTATGAACTTCCAGCTGAAACCGAAGACAATGTTTGGCGTCTTACCGATGCTGAGCGACGAGCAATGGGTATTCAACCGCTACCAACTTCTCTAGATCACGCAATTCGCAAACTAGAAGAGTCTGAGTTAGCAGCTGAAACGCTAGGGGAGCAGGTTTTCAGTTATGTTCTAGCAAATAAGCGCGCCGAATGGAGCGATTATCGTGCTCAGGTAACACCATACGAACTAAGAACTAA
>JBEGRI010000035.1:0-8113 GCA_041180525.1 Actinomycetota bacterium
GCTTTGGGTATTCCAGCTTTGTTCATCCCATACCCAGTTGGTAATGGGGAGCAAGCTTTGAATGTTCAGGATCTCAAGGCTGCTGGTGCAGCTATTGTTGTTGAAGATAAATACTTCAATCGAGAATTTGTTTTGCAGCAGGTGATACCGCTGGTGACGAACAAAGAAAAACTAGCCGAAATGGCTAAGGCTGCCAAGAGTCTTCAGGTAACCAGCGGTTCAGAAAAGTTACTGGCACTGACCAATTCCGTCCTAGTAAAGTAATCGAGTTTAGGCTTATCTAAAGGACACTATGACAATAAAACCTGATCTAACTCAGCCGATTCCGAAAGACCTTGGCAAGGTACATTTCATTGGTATCGGTGGTTCAGGTATGAGTGGAATAGCTCGGATGCTGCTGCAAAGTGGTCATCAGGTAACTGGTAGCGACGTCCGTGAATCAAAAAACATTACTGAGTTACAGGCGCTGGGAGCCAGAATAACAATTGGCCATGATGCCAAAAACCTAGCTGATTGTGACACTGTCGTTGTTACCTCTGCGTTGTGGCCAACTAACCCTGAATATCTTTTAGCCAAGGAGCGTGGAATACCGATTCTGCATCGCTCTCAGGCTTTGAAATATCTCACAAGTAACAAAAGATTAGTCTCGGTCGCCGGTGCCCATGGCAAAACTACGAGCACCGGGATGATTATTACTGGATTGAAAAACTTGGGACTGTCACCTTCGTTTGTAAATGGTGGCGTTATTCAAGAGTATGGAACTTCGGCCGCTTTCGGTGAGTCGGAACTTTTTGTGATTGAAGCGGATGAGTCTGATGGCAGTTTTCTCTATTACGACACGGCAGTAGCTTTGATTACCAACGTGGATCCAGATCATTTAGATCATTATGGTTCGCTAGAAAACTTTGAAGCCGAGTTTGCCAGATTTGCTAACGCTGCCAGCGAATTCGTAGTGATTAGCTCGGATGATCCAGGTGCAGTTCGTGTGACAAAGCTGATTAGCAACAAGGTAATAACTTTTGGCAAAGCCTCAGCTGCTGATGTTCAGCTGAGCGATGTCGATGCCTCTGGTAAGCAGGTGAGCTTTAGATTAACTTATCGTGGTGAGCAATATGCAACAGTGCTCGCGGTTCCTGGTGAACACAATGCAGTTAACGCTGCCGGGGCGTTTGGTGTCTTAGTTGGTTTAGGTTTCAATCCAAGTGAAGTTTTGCCTGCCATCTCAGGTTTCGCTGGTACTGAACGAAGATTTGAATTGCATGGTGAAGTAAAAGCAGTGAAGGTTTATGACGATTTCGCACACCATCCAACTGAAGTTGAAGCCGCACTGACTGCAGCTAGGGCTGTAGTTGGATCGGGCAGACTGGTGACTGTTTTTCAGCCTCATCTTTACTCCAGGACTCGCTTATTTGCCAAAGAGTTTGCTAAGGCACTGGAACTTAGCGATCAAGTGATTGTGATGGACATTTATGCTGCACGAGAAGACCCAGAGCCAGGTGTTACTGGAGCGCTCATTGCCGATGCCTTTGTTGATCAATCTCGAATGCACTATGTTCCTAACTGGGATGACGTTCCGGCAGCGGTAGCAAAAATAGTCAAGCCAGGGGACTTTGTTATCACGATGGGTTGTGGTGATGTTTATCGACAAGTACCTGGAATCTTGAAGGCACTTGAACTCTAGATGAAAGCGCCGAAGAATAGATACGCCCAAACCAAACCGACCAAACGGCCGGTACTTGCTCAACCGAAGTTTGCTAGGCCTGCAAGAATCCCGAGATCTGCTAGAAGAGAAATTGGCCAACTTAGAACCAAATCAAGCTTTTGGAAGTATTTCAATCGCTCACTGCTAAGTGGTCTTGGTTTGCTAATCATCCTTGTGTTGCTAACTATGTTTTCACCTTTGCTTTCAGTGGACAAGATTGTTGTTTCTGGCAACGATAAGGTTTCAACTAAAGAGCTAAGCAAGGCTTTGAAGCATCGTTTAGGTTCTGCTTTGCCGATGGTTTCTGAAGCAGATATTGCTTCTGATCTAAAAGACTTCAAACTTATCGAAAGCATTGCAGTAGTTGCTAGGCCGCCACATTTGTTGGAAGTGAAAATCACAGAACGAACACCGATTGCCGTTGTCATTCGAGGTGGAACCAAGTATTTATACGATCCAGCGGGCATTAACCTAGGTATTGCAACCGGATACGAGAAGATTCCGACTATTTTGGTTACCGATGATCCGAAGACTTCAAAGAATTACCAGCAAGCAATCGATGTTGTTTTAGCTTTGCCTGCTCAACTTTTGGATCGAGTTGCATACATTCAGGCTAGGTCTAGGGACAATGTCACGATGCAACTTAGAGGTAATGCAAGACAAACCATCATTTGGGGGGACAGCTCTGATTCGATTCTGAAGTCCAAGGTTCTGAAAACTTTACTTTTGAAAATTGGACCAGGGGTGAGAGCTACTTTTGACGTTTCCGCCCCGTTAAACCCCAGCGTGATTCGCTAAATAAGCATTTAGACACGCCAATAAATAAGCGGCCAAAATAGCCTTTAACCCCTTAGTTTCTAGGCGCAAGGGCATTAACTAGACATTGTTAACCTTCAAGTTGAAGTTTAAGGTTTAGTGGTGCTAGTAACACGGAGGAAAGAAATGACTGAACCAAATCTGAACAACTTCTTAGCTGTAATCAAAGTTGTTGGTGTTGGAGGTGCCGGTGGTAATGCCGTCAACCAAATGATTGAGAAGGGCTTAAGAGGAGTTGAATTCATTGCAATCAACACCGATGGACAGGACTTACTTAAGTCTGAAGCTCACGTCAAGTTGGAGATAGGTTCAAACTCTTCAAGATCTCTCGGTGCTGGAGCTGATCCATCTGTCGGTAAGAAAGCAGCCGAAGAGCATCTGGATGAAATCGCTGAAGTGCTACGTGGGGCAGATATGGTATTTGTCGCCGCAGGTGAAGGTGGAGGTACTGGAACTGGTGCGGCACCATTGGTTGCTAGGGCTGCTAAGAAAGCAGGTGCACTGACCGTAGGTGTTGTTACTAGACCATTTGACTTTGAAGGTAAGCGTAGACAAGAAAACGCTCAGCAAGGAATTGATGAGCTAAGACAAGAAGTTGACACTCTGATTGTTGTTCCGAATCAGAAGTTGATTGAGCTAAACGACGTTGAACTATCTTTGGTTGAAGCCTTCAGCATGGCCGATGACATCCTTCGCGCCGGTGTTCAAGGAATTTCAGATTTGATTACAGACCCAGGACTAGTGAACTTGGACTTTGCTGACGTTAAATCGGTTATGCAAGGTGCTGGTACAGCCCTTATGGGAATTGGAACTGCTAAAGGGGAAGATCGTGCGATGCGCGCAGCCGAGCAGGCAATTAACCATCCATTGCTCGAATCAAGCATTGATAACGCTCGTGGGGTATTGCTTCACTTCGCTGCGGCAACAAACATGAAGTTGAAAGAAGTAAATGACGCTGCTCGACTAATCCAGGAACTAGTGCACCCAGGAGCAAACATCATCTGGGGAACCTCGGTTGATAATACGCTTGGCGACGAGATGCGAGTAACAGTAATTGGTGCCGGCTTTGATGAAGTCACCCCTCGGCCAAAGTCAACAGTTACAGCTACGCCGATTACCTTAGCTCCAGTGTCTGAACCTGAAGTTCCGGTTCAGCTGGAAAGTGCAAGTAACTGGTTTGGTGCTAACACTGGCTCCACTGCAGTCGTTGAAGAAGTTGAAGTGGTTGAGGAAGTTGTTCGAGAAGAAGAACCTGCTGCACCGGTTGAGGCACGCGAGGGCATTCGGTTGTTCGGACGTCGCAGGGAATCTGAAAACTTCGACGATGGTTTTGATCTGCCTGACTTTTTGAAGTAACTCAATGTCTGATCTGGCCAACGCTCTGGCTGAGGTTAACTCTCGGATTGAAAAGGCTTGCAACAAAGTTCATCGACCTACCTCTGATGTTCAACTTATTGTGGTCAGTAAAATGCATCCAGCTTCGCTGGTAGTTGACTTATTAAATTTAGGCCAACACCATTTCGGAGAAAACAAAGATCAGGAAGCTTCAAGTAAAGCACTCGAAGTTAAAGCACTTACCAAGTTGGAACCGATTTGGCATTTTGTTGGCCAATTACAATCCAATAAAGTCAAATCTGTATTGAATTATGCAAGTTATCTACACTCCTTGGATCGTCCAAGTCTGCTTACTGAATTGAACAAACAGCTGGCTAAACGGGATAACCAACGTTTGAAAGTTTTCATTGAGCTTAATCTCACAGATGATGATCAACGCGGTGGGGTAGCCATTGCGGAGCTAAATTTCTTTGCCGAGCAGGTCTTAGCCAGTGAGCAGCTTGAACTGATGGGGGTCATGGCGGTAGCTGGCTTGGATGTTCCCGCCGAGCAAGAGTTTGAGAAGGTGGCTAAGGCCTCTGAGCAGCTGCAAAAACTTGACAAGAAGGCCCGGTTTATCTCGGCTGGTATGTCGGGGGACTACGAATTAGCAATCGAATACGGTGCGACACACATCCGAGTTGGTACCGCAATAACCGGAAAACGCTAATATTCTTGGCTTATCGGGCAACCAAAGAAAGTTAGGACTCTTAGATGGCCTCACCACTAGATTTTCTCAAAGACGTTTTCACAATCAACAGCAAAGGCTCAAGACCAGCAGCAGCGCCGAAAGCCAGTGTGGCTAGAACTGAAGCAAGGGTTAGACCGCCACGTGCTAGAAATACCAACGTTGAATTGAGAATTGAAACTATATACATAACTTCATACAAGCAGGCTAATGAAATAGCTGAAGTTCTGCGTTCTGATGTAACAGTAATTATCAACGTCTCACAGTTATCAATGGCCGACAGATCTCGCCTAATCGATTTCATGGCCGGACTCAGGGCCGGTTTACTTGCCGAATCTAAGCGAGTCTCTGAGGATGTTTATTTGCTTGCACCAAATGGTATGGAGATTGAAGCCGATGCCGAGACTGAAATCGATGATGATGGAGATCGTCTAATCGTTAGACCATAGGCGGTTACATTGGTCTTATTAATCGTTGCATTAGTCTTTGATGCTTTTCGTACTGCGTTACTATTCCGTTTAGTAATTGACTGGATTAGGGCTCTGAATCCAAACTGGCGGCCGGGTAAGTTCATGATGGTGCTTAGCGGTCTAGCCTATAAGCTCACCGACTGGGTGATCAGGCCACTGGGCAGGATAATCAGGCCAATTAGAGTGGGCTCGGTATACCTTGACCTTTCTATTCTGGTTTTATTTATCTTGTTGATGATTTTTGAGTCAATCCTGTCAGCAGCTCTGCGTTGACGGCCAAACTAGGGTAACCTAGAGACCTAAAGCACCGCAGAAGTCGGAAATCTATGCACAAAGGAGACTTTGGATGCCTTTAACACCTGAAGACGTAGTAAATAAGCGATTTCAACCTACGAAATTTCGTGAAGGTTACGATCAAGATGAAGTTGATGATTTTCTCGATGAGGTTGTTGTTGAGATGCGCCGCATCACCTCAGAGAATGAAGATTTACGTCAAAGACTTCTTGCTGCCGATGGTCGGATAGCCGAACTGCAACGCAGCGGAGCTGGTTTAGTTGAACAAGTAAACCAAGCTTCAGCTTCAATACCTGAGAGCACAACACCGAACACCGCTTTCCCTGAAGCAGTTAAGGATGTCAGCGTCTTCGAAGCCAACAACACCAACAACTTATTACAGCTAGCAAGAAAGCTTCACGAGGAGCATGTCAAAGAGGGTCTGCAAAAACGTGATTCTCTCATCGCCGAAGGTCACGCTACCGCGGCAAGAATTGTTCGTGAAGCTGAGGCGCAACACAAAGCAGACATGTCTCGCCTTGAGCAGGAGAAAGCCCTTGCTGAAAATGATGTTCAAAGACTTCGTACCTTTGAGAAAGAGTATCGAGCCAAACTTAAGTCTTATATCGAGGGTCAGTTGGCTGACTTGGAAGCTACCGCATCTTCAGCTAAACCAACTACGGCACCTACCGCGATAACCAATACTTATCAAATCTAGGCAAGTGCGCACTAGGTTTAGGGACTTAAAACTGCCTTTAGGCGTTGGAGTAGCCGTTATTTTTGTTGATCAGCTAACTAAGGTTTTGGCACTTAAATACCTGGAGCCTTATGCTCCTGTGCCAGTTTTAGGCGACTTGCTACATTTCACCTTAGTTTTCAATGACCGCGCAGCTTTTTCTCTCGGCGGATCAAGCACATGGCTTTTTACCTTAACTTCTTCTCTGGCGATGCTTGCTTTACTTTATTTTGTTCCGCGATTTAAGACCAAAGCATGGTTGGTGCTCGGCGGTTTCGCATTAGGTGGAGTGGTTGGCAATTTGGTGGACCGTCTGTTACGAGACCCTGGCTTTCCTAATGGTCACGTGATTGACTTCATTCAACTTCCACTGAACTTTCCTGTGTTCAATGTCGCCGACATGGCGATTAGCATTACTGCAGTAATAATTGCCATCCGTGTAATTAGAGGCGAAAAAATTGGTGGCAGTAAATGACAGAACAACGTTTAGTTCAAGTCACCGAAGGTGTTGCCGGAATGCGAGCTGACGCGGGTATCGCAAAGTTACTTGGCATCTCTAGAGCAAAAGTCACCGAAATGATTGAAGCTGGACTAGTCAAAAAGGCTGATTCTGTAATTGATAAGTCTGAAACTTTAGTTTTATCATCATGGCTAAACATAGAATTACCCAAACCTAAAGATGCGCCAGCTTTGGTAGCTGAGTTGGTTCCTGATTTAAAAGTTATTTATCAAGATGAAGACATCGTTGTTGTTGATAAACCAGCAGGAGTTGCAGCTCACCCATCTGTTGGCTGGGATGGACCTAGCGTTGGCGGTGCATTGCTTGCCCTAGGCATTCAAATGTCAACCAGTGGAGTTGCCGAGCGACAAGGGATTGTTTCCAGATTGGATGTTGGCACCAGTGGCCTAATGGTGCTTACTAAAACTGAAGTTGCCTATTCGAGAATGAAGCAGGCTTTTCGCGATCGCAAGGTTGATAAGACCTACCACGCCTTAGTTCAAGGACATCCTGACCCCAGTGCCGGAACGATAGATGCCCCCATAGCAAGATCTTTGCGTCATGAGTATAAGTTCACAGTTGCCAACGACGGTAAGCCCTCAGTGACGCACTATCGAACTCTGGAAGCTTTCAAAGCGGCCAGCCTGCTTGAGATTGAGTTGGAGACTGGACGAACACACCAAATTCGAGTTCATTTCGCTGCTTTCAAGCACCCTTTGGTCGGAGATAGCTTGTATGGCTGTGATCCTAAGTTAGCTGCACATCTAGGTCTGCAAAGACAGTGGTTACACGCTGTGAAACTGGGATTTATACACCCGACTAAGTCTGAGTATGTTTCATTTGAGAGCGAATATTCCCAAGACTTGGTTCATGCTTTAGATGTTTTGAAGGCGGAGTAGTTCTTGGCGGTGTGGCTTTTGATGTGGTCAGATGTGCCAAGTATGCTATTTGCCTGAGCTAGTAAATACGGAAACTAAGAGATGACCAGCAGCGATAACTTTGTGCACTTACACGTTCACACCGACTATTCGATGCTTGATGGTGCAGCTAAGGTTTCCGAGTTACTCGATAAAGCCGTTGAACTTAAGATGCCGGCCATCGCGATAACTGATCATGGCAATAACTTTGGAGCTTTTGATTTCTGGGAGCAAGCTAGTAAACGGGGCATAAAACCAATCATCGGTATTGAAGCCTACCTAGCGCCTGGATCTAGGTTTGAAAAGAGCAAAACTCAATGGGCTGATGGTGGGGATGATGACATTTCCAAAGGCTCATACACCCACCTAACGATGCTCTCAACAGATAACCAAAGCATGTTTAACCTTTTCAAATTATCTTCACACGCTTGGCTTGAAGGATTTTATTTTCAACCACGAATGGACCGCGAACTGCTCGCTAAATATTCAAAAGGAATTATCGCAACTACCGGTTGTGCCAGCGGTGAAGTCCAAACCAGGTTAAGACTTGGGCAATACGATAAGGCTTTAGAAACTGCAGCAGAGTTTAGAGACATTTTTGGCAAAGAAAATTACTTCGTTGAAATCATGGATCACGG
>JBEGRI010000036.1:0-8158 GCA_041180525.1 Actinomycetota bacterium
CATCGCTCATCAATGAGATAGACATAACGGTTACCAATGCACTCAGTCTTGTCGAGGCGACTGGTTCCGCTGAAATTGTTCTTTCAAAGATGGGTTTGAAACCCAAACTAGAGCAGGTCATCCAAATCGATGCTGTTTTTTTCTTCCGTTACAAGGTTAGCTAAGGAAATCAAGCAATGCTGTTTGATATTTACTAACTTCCTGGTTGTATAGGCGACAATGCCTAGCACCAGGAAAATTTATAAAAATAGAATCTTTATTCAAATCAATTAGGGCTTCCATACGTGACATGGAAACGTAGCCGTCAAGTTGTGAATAGAGAACCAACATCGGAACTGAGCTACCGTGGAGTAAATCTGGTATTTGGCTTCTTCTTAGACCTAGTAAAGCCAATAGTCTGCTCTTCTCTAGCACCTTGAATACGTAGCTTCCGAATTCCAAGGATTCCCCTGCTAGCTGGGCCTGCAATCTTAGAGTTGATTCGAAATCGATCAATGGTGAATCGTAGATAACTTTAGTCACTGAGTTTTTCAGCCTAGATTGCCTCAGGTATTCAGAAATGAATACACAGCCTAAAGAGAATCCGTAAAGAACTACTTCACTAGCACCTTTAGATAATGCGTAATTCACGGCTTGCTCAACTTGTTGCCATTCGCTTCTGCCCAGATTCGACCTTCTCTTAGCCAATCCCTTTGGTCTCGGATCAGACTCGTGGCTAATTGCCAAGACATTAATTTCTTTGCTGTGTAGAAAACCTGCAATTCGCAACGTTTCAGCATATGTTGCTTTGCGGCCGTGGATGAGAATAACCCAACGGCCTCCTTTAGCCAACAATTGAACTGCTTCGGTTCCGTTCTTGAGCTTTACGATGTTGGAGTTACCAAAGTTAAAATCCTCAACACTTTCTCCAAGCCAGCCAGAAACCCAGACTTTTTGTCCGACCTTCGGTAGAGCCCTGTAACATTTGATAACTCGATAGTCTCGATACTCAGGTTCTGTGCAGTTTAAAGGTTCGGCGATAACGTGCCCTTTTCGCGATTCCCAGAAAATGCTGACAGGTCCCTCCGGAGCAGTATCAGCATTTAGAGGGAGCCTAATAACCGCTTGGTTGTCATGATTAGTAATATTCAGGACAGGAATGTCGCCTGCTATTGGAGTGTTCAGGCTCACTACACGTGAAGCAGCTACTAAAGCTTTCAGGTAATGAAACACGGCTTCCTTTGCGGCGTGGCAGGGACTAAATCTAGGTCTTCTGGATTTAGCCTAGAACAAATGAAACAAGATAACTTGGCACGCAAAGAGCAACCAGGCGATTTCCAAATGGCTCTGGAGAGTTTAAAGAACCTAAAACATAGGGTTGAGTTAGTTGTTGAGGAGATAGAGTCCCCTAGAGGTTTAGGTGAGCACGCTGTTTCATATGCAGCTGAGCTGCCTAATAAGGCCACCGAGTCAGCCAATCACGGGGTGGGAAGAATCGTATTCGTCTATGACGAGAGCCAATCAGCAATCTGGGGATCTAACATGCGAATCATCGCTTATGGTAAATCCCCCCTAGCGGCGGTTGATAGAGGTGTCGAAGAAGAACCGGCTCCTTGGTATTGGGCCTTGCTAATTCAATCACTCAAGCAAAACGGTGCCGGATACACCCATGAAGCAGGAACGGTCTCGGTTCTTACTTCTCAAGGAATGGGCGCACTAGCTGATGATGCCCCTACCAATCAAATCGAACTTCGCGCATCATGGTCTCCGACCGATAACAATTTTCTGCCCCACTTCAACGCGTGGCAGGACTTGATTGCAGCGCTTGCTGGCTTCTCACTCGAGGGTGAAAGTGTAACGTCTATCAGCAAACGTAAATGACCGACAACTTGGAAGAAGTTTCCCTCACTCCCAGGCTCAAGCCCGTCTTGCCGGTAAAGATTGTGGACACTGTTGAAACACTGAATGAATTAATCGCTGCAGTAGAACGAACCAAAGATCCAATAGCTATTGACGCCGAAAGAGCGAGTGGGTTCCGTTACGGTCAGAAGGCTTATCTAATTCAGGTCGCCATAAAAGATGACTGTATCTATCTCTTAGACCCAACAATCGCTTACCCAGAATCCGATTTGCAGCACCTGCAACGGACGCTTAACTCAATTACATGGATTATTCATGCTGCTAGTCAAGACCTACCATGTCTGGCAGAGTACGGTCTTAAGCCGATAAACCTCTTTGATACCGAGCTTGCAGGTAGGTTATTGGGTTTAGCGAAAGTTTCTCTAGCAAGTCTTACCGAGTTCTATCTAAAGCAATCCTTAGCGAAGGAGCACTCGGCAGTTGATTGGAGCACTAGACCGCTACCTGATTCGTGGATTGTATACGCGGCTCTTGATGTTGATGTGCTATTTGAACTCTGGGATGCAGTTGCCAATGATCTTGTGGCCAAGAACAAAATGGAAATTGCACTAGCTGAATTTGAACAACAGAAGAATTTCGAGGTTAGGAATAGAGGTTCTGAACGTTGGAGGACTACAAACGGGATCCACGAACTAAAAGAGGCTAAATCCCTTACCATTCTCAAAGCTCTCTGGGAGGCTCGTGAACAATTGGCTCAAGAAAAAGACATTGCACCTGGCCGGTTAATTCCCGATGCTTCGTTAATTGCTGTTGTTAAAGCTCAACCAAAAACTAGAACAGAACTCGCCTCGATTAGAGATTTTACTGGGCGGGCCTCAAGAACCTACATCGACTTGTGGTGGAAGGCATTCGAATTGGGCTCTCAAAGCTCAGATTTGGTTGAATTGCGGCCAAAGGCAACGGGTATCCCTAACCACCGAAATTGGCCAAGCAAATTTCCAGATGCCCACCGTAGGCTGCTTTGGAGCAAGAAGCTGTTGCAACAACTATCATCAGACGTTCAAATTCCAATAGAGAATCTAGTCGCCCCCGAAGTTCTAAAGAACATTTGCTTTAGTCCACCTGAATCATCCCTTGAAGAGGTAGCAGCATCTCTCAAGATGAAAGGGGTAAGAGATTGGCAGGTAAACCTAGTTGCGCCAGTATTGTTAGCGGCTTTTCAAAAAGGTGACCTACCAGACAAAGAAATTACAGAATCGACTGATCCTGATTAGAAAATTCGCTCAACGGTTTAGCGTGTGGAACTTTTGAACCTAATACATTTGCAACAATGTCTTGTGCGATTGCTTGTTCCGTCAAGCCAACTCGGTCAAGTATTTCTGAACGAGAGGCATGTTCTAGGAACTCATCAGGTAATCCGACTTCGTTTAACGCTGTGTCAACTTGGTGTGTTCTAAGATCTTGCCTGATTCTCGTACCAATTCCACCAACCTTTACCCCGTCTTCGATTGTTACTACTAGTCTGTGAGCCTTGGCCAATTCGATAACACTTGGTCTTACTGGCACTACCCATCTCGGATCGATTACTGTTGCTCCTATACCATGGGCAGCAAGTAGAGCTGAAACTTTCAGGGCAGTCTCAGCCATAGCTCCAACACTGACAATCAGCACGTCTTTCGCGGAAGCTTCGGCTAATACCTCAACTCCATCAGCAAACCTGCGAATAGCAGGGATGTCTTCAATTGCCGTTCCCTTGGGAAAACGAAGAACAGTTGGACGATCAGAGATTGCGATGGCCTCGCCAAGCTCTTCGCGCAAAGATGTCGCGTCTCTAGGTGCAGCTATTTCGATGCCTGGCACTATCTGCAATAGCGCTAAATCCCACATCCCATGATGACTTGCTCCATCAGGTCCGGTGATGCCTGCACGGTCTAAAACGAAAGTTACCCCTGCTTTATGCAATGCAACATCCATCAACACCTGATCAAAGGCTCTGTTTACGAAAGTTGAGTAGATTGCAACAACTGGGTGCAACCCACCAAAAGCAAGACCTGCACTAGATGCAACCGCATGTTGCTCTGCGATACCGACATCGAACACCCTATCCGGAAAACGCTCGGCCATTTTATTTAGACCAACCGGGATAAGCATCGCGGCGGTAATGCCAACGACTTTCTCATTCTTCTCTGCTAAAGCAACGATCTCGTCTGCGAAGACACTGGTCCAACTTGGACCCTTGCTTTTTTCTAGCGACTTCCCTGTTGTTTTATCAATTTGACCAACTGCGTGAAACTGATCCTCAATGTGATCTTCAGCTAAAGAGAATCCTCTTCCCTTTTGTGTAATTGCGTGGACAATTACTGGGGCCCCATATTGTTTGGCTTGCTTTAGAGCTTGTTCTAATGCTTCCAAGTCGTGGCCGTCTATTGGACCGATGTATTTGAGATCTAGGTTTGGAAACATGCCTTTAGGTGCGAAGGTTCCGAGCAATCCTTTTCCTGCGCCTCGGGCTGTTGCGTAAATCATTCGACCGATGAAGCCAAACTTCATAAAAAGCTTTCTAGAAGCTCGATACATCTTCTTGTATCGGGGTTCTGTTCTAATGTTGTTCAGATACTTCGACAGCCCTCCAATAGTAGGAGCGTATGACCTTCCATTGTCGTTGACGATAATGACAAGGTTTCTGTCGTTATCGTCGGTGATGTTGTTAAGAGATTCCCAGGCCATGCCACCTGTTAGGGCCCCATCGCCTATTACCGCAACCACAAAGCGATCATTTGCCCCCTGCATCTTGTGTGCTCTGGCAATTCCGTCCGCCCAAGCCAGAGAAGATGAGGCATGCGAAGACTCGACAACGTCGTGTTCCGACTCACCCCTTTGCGGGTATCCAGCTATTCCATCTTTGCTTCTTATCTTGGAAAGATCTGTTCTGCCAGTGACGAGTTTATGGACATAGCTTTGATGTCCGGTGTCAAAGATGATGCTGTCTTTTGGCGAATCGAATATGCGGTGTATTGCTAAAGTCAATTCAACAACGCCGAGATTAGGCCCTAGGTGACCACCGGTGGTTGTGATTGTTTCGACCAGATACTCTCGGATTTCTTGGCTTAGCTGATTCAGCTGAACATGAGTTAGCTCCTTCAAATCCGAAGGTGATTTAATCGAGCTCAACAGAGTCATTACTTAACTAAACTCCGCAGCACATATTGCAAGATTCCTCCGTGCCTAAAGTAATCAGCTTCCCCTGGCGTATCGATTCGAAGTAGCGCTTGGAAACTGAATGACTTATTTTCGGTTGAATGCTTTGAAGAACTTACTTCAACAGTTAGCTGTTTTGGAGTTGAACCATTATTGAGCTCGGTAACTCCAACGATTGAGAAGACTTCTGTTCCATCAAGACCAAGAGTTTGGGCGCTTTCTCCAGGAAGATATTGCAACGGAAGTACGCCCATTCCAATCAAATTTGAACGGTGTATTCTCTCAAAACTCTCTGCAATAACTGCTTTTACTCCGAGCAAAGCAGTTCCCTTAGCAGCCCAGTCACGTGATGAACCAGAACCATACTCTTTTCCAGCGAGGATAATTAGCGGAACATTGTTTTGCTTGTATGACATAGCAGCATCGTAAATGAAAGCTTGTGGTGCAGACTCTAGATTGAAATCACGAGTGTAACCGCCTTCAACTCCATCGAGTAGTTGATTCTTTAGTCGAATGTTCGCGAAGGTTCCACGAATCATAACCTCGTGGTTGCCTCGCCTAGAACCATATGAATTAAAGTCAACTCTGCTAATCCCATGCTCAGTGAGATATTTTCCTGCAGGTGAATCAGCTTTTATCGAACCTGCAGGCGAAATGTGATCTGTCGTAACAGAGTCACCTAACTTAGCTAAAACACGGGCAGAACCAATGTCTTGGACTGGATCTGGAGTAAGCGTTATGCCATCAAAATAAGGAGGCTTACGGACATAAGTGCTTGAGATATCCCAACTAAAGGTATCCCCTGTTGGAGTGGGTAAAGACTGCCACCTGCTATCACCATCAAAGACTCCGGCATACTGCTTTTTGAACATCTCTGAATTAATTGATGAGTCTATGGTCTCCTGAACTTCTTCTGGCGAGGGCCAAATATCTTTCAAAAATACTTTGTTTCCAAAAGAATCTTCACCTAGAGCTTCCCTATCGAAATCAAAATCCATGGTTCCAGCTAAAGCGTAAGCCACCACTAACGGTGGAGACGCTAAGTAGTTCATCTTTACATCTGGATTTATCCGGCCCTCGAAATTACGGTTTCCCGATAGCACAGCCGTAACTGCCAAATCGTTCTCGTTTATCGCCGCCGAGATGTCAGCATCGAGTGGCCCAGAGTTGCCTATACAAGTTGTGCAGCCGTAGCCCACCAAATCAAAACCTAACTCGTTTAAATCTTGAGTTAGACCAGCCTTCTCAAAATAGTCGGTGACCACCTTACTTCCTGGCGCGAGCGAGGTCTTCACCCAAGGTTTAGCCCTAAGTCCCTTAGCTACCGCTTTTTTTGCAAGTAATCCTGCGGCCATCATCACTGAGGGGTTACTTGTATTCGTGCAAGAGGTGATTGAAGCTATCGCGACATACCCATTGTCAATAGAGTATTCGGTTGCGCTAACCTTGGTGGGTTTTGAGACTACGTCGCTATAAGTAGTAATGTCCTTTTGATAAGCCTCTTTAGATTTTGAGAGTTCGATTCGATCTTGTGGACGTTTCGGGCCAGCTATAGAAGGAACTACAGTTGAAAGATCTAACTCTAAATATTCACTGTATTCGGCCTCGTTGTTTGGATCATGCCACAGACCCTGCGCCTTTGAGTAATCTGCAACTAACTGTATTTGCTCTTCAGTTCTTCCAGTAGCTCTGAGGTAGTCGAGAGTGACCTGATCAATCGGAAATATAGCGACCGTTGAACCAAACTCTGGAGACATGTTTCCTATAGTCGCTCTATTTGCTAACGGAACTGATGAAACGCCCTCACCATAAAACTCAACGAACTTGCCGACAACACCATGCTTACGAAGCATCTCGGTGATGGTCAATACAACATCTGTCGCAGTTGCTGCAGTCGGGATTGAACCGGTTAACTTGAATCCAACTACCTTAGGAATCAACATGGAAACTGGTTGACCCAACATGGCAGCCTCGGCTTCAATTCCGCCAACACCCCAACCTAAGACACCTAGTCCGTTGACCATTGTTGTGTGTGAATCAGTACCTACGCATGAATCCGGATATGCGGTTAATTCGCCATCAATCTCTCTGGTCATCACTGTTCTGGCAAGGTACTCAATGTTGACCTGATGAACTATTCCCGTACCTGGTGGAACTACCTTGAAATCTTGAAAAGCTCCTTGTCCCCAACGCAAAAACTGGTAGCGTTCAGTGTTTCTTTGATACTCAAATTCAACGTTACGTTCAAATGCATCAGGAGATCCGGCGACATCAATGACGACGGAATGATCAATAACCAATTCTGCAGGTGAAAGCGGGTTCACCTTTTTGGCATCTCCCCCTAATTCCACGATTGCTTCACGCATAGTTGCAAGGTCTACGATGCAGGGCACTCCGGTGAAATCCTGCATGATTACCCTGGCAGGTGTGAACTGTATTTCTGTGTCAGGTTCCGCCTTAGGATCCCAATTGGCGAGTGCTGTGATGTGCTTATCGGTTATGTTTGCGCCGTCTTCTGTTCTTAGCAGGTTCTCGAGTAAAACCTTCAGGCTATAAGGAAGTTGCTTAGCAAGAACCTTATCTAACCGGTAAATCCGGTATTTCTTTCCTGAGGATTCAAGATGGGACGCTGAATTGAAACTATTGACCTTGGACAAAATACTCCTAAAAACCCTTTACCTGTCCAAATTACCATCTTCCCCAGCAGTAATCACCCTCCGAAGTAAAAGCCAGGAAATCCAGATCATAGTTAGGTAGAACGGTAGGCCCAGCACTAGTTTGACGAAGCCTAAAATGACCACCTGTCCAGCAAGATAAAGTGGTACCTCCACAAGCAATCGGGTTGCGAAAAGCCCAACCCACAGCAAAGTAACTAAGTCGAAGAATCTTAGCTTGCGTCTATTCTTCCTCCACTGCTTATCAGAAGTGAAAACAAACTGAACCGTAGATACCATTTGTCCAGAAGTCTTTCACATAGAAGTCCCCAGCATTACCATCGGGACGCATAGTCAGGTAAATTGCCAGGCCAATACCAACAAGTGAACCAATCAGTTGTCCTAATGGTCTTTTCTTGATTATGTGCCGAGTGGCTAGAACTAAAACAGCAACAGCGACTACTGAT
>JBEGRI010000037.1:0-7931 GCA_041180525.1 Actinomycetota bacterium
TTGGACTTGTCAGACACTAAGGTGAAGAAGTTCGAAATCGTTGTTGAGGAAAAAGCTCCTGGTGGCGATTGGACTGAGTTCCGCAAGATCTCTGCCCGTCAAGGTTCAACCAGCGTTGGCTTTGCTTTGGTTAAGAACGAGGCCGGTGACTACAAGTACCGTGCCACCATCACCGGTGAAGGCTACGGACCATTTGTTTCCGCTGAATTCACCATTACTTACAAGAACAAGTAATCAGATTTACTAAAAAGTGGCCAGCAAACCTGCTGGCCACTTTGTTCTTTAAAGCATTTGACCGATAAACTTTCTTTCGGGCCTAGTGTCCAAGCCGACCTGGCGCAATTGGTAGCGCATCGCACTTGTAATGCGAGGGTTAGGGGTTCGAGTCCCCTGGTCGGCTCCAACTATTTAATTGCCAGCCAAGAACTTTAGAGCATCGAAGACAAGGAAAGCTGGCCAAACCAAAGATTTTAGGATACCTAACACACCCATCCAAAAGTCTGTCGCGGTTGAAACATAATAAACCGCAGCACCTAGACCACCAAGAAAATACAACGGGCCAGTGGTTTTGATATTGATGTTCTTATTGCCCATCTTTTTCTTCATCTTCTTCTTCAACTTTTTCTTGAATTTTGTTGAATCAAAGTCGTTCATCGGAACCTTCCCTTATTCAAGCCTGGAGACGGCTTCTACTGTTGTAAGAATAGTGGCAAACTCACCTGAAAGATTAACTGCGGTAGTACTAGCCAGTTCAGCGGCAGAATATTTAACCCCGTCAACTTCCTTGGCAAAGGTGTGAGTTGCATCTAAAACGAACCAAGTGTCAAAACCCAAATTGCCAGCCATTCTTGCGGTTGTTTCGCAGCACATGTTGGTCTGGATTCCACAGATAGCAACTTCATCTATTTTGTTTTCTTTTAGCCAGAGCAAAAGATCTGGAGTTCCATAAAAGGCACTGCTCACACTTTTTTCCACCAATAAATCAGGTGTTCCTGAAACAACATCTTTGAAGTCATTGCCTGGTTGACCTGGTCTCAGTGCTGAAGTTTCGCTTTTAGAATTATGTTTCACATAAACAATAGGTTGATTTTTTTCACGCCAAGCTTGAATCAGTTTTGCTACGTTAGCTTCACAATCAGGATTATTTCTTTCACCTTTGACATCCCATTCACTAAAACCCTTTTGAACATCAATTACGATTAGGGCTCGCTTGCTCACTACTTTTCTTCTTCCTTGAAAGTGATACTCACCGAGTTAATGCAGTAACGATCACCGGTAGGTGTTTGTGGGGCATCTTCAAAGACATGCCCTAAGTGTGAACCACATGCCCGACACAATACTTCGGTTCTTTTCATCCCATGTGAGTTGTCTTCCCGCAGTTCAACCGCGTGATCCTCTTTAGGTTCATAGAAGCTAGGCCAACCGCAGTGTGAATCAAACTTAGTCGTGCTGGTAAAAAGTTCTGCCCCACATCCACGACAAGAGAATGTCCCAGTTCTTTCCTCGTTTAGCAGTTCACCGGTGAAAGCACGTTCAGTACCAGCCTCTCTCAGGACGTAATACTCGAATTCAGTGAGCTCTTCTTTCCATTGCTCTTCGGTCTTTTCTACCTTGCGTTCAGTCATTTAGCTTTCTCCAGTTTTCTCACAGGTTAGGAAACTAATATAAGACAGTTAGCCTTTAGGAGATGACATGGCCAAGAAAGCCGCACCTGATGCTCTAGATCTGCTTGCCGCAGACTACGAGCACGCTGGTCGTCACCGCGCCAGAAGGACTGCTAAAGATCGCTGGATTGAACTAGCCTGGCTGGCTTTAGCCTCGGCTATCCTCAGCGCATCTGGGTTGTTTGGTTTGCAGTATGCATCGAGTTTGCTAAGCAATCCACAACCGACCCATAGATATGTCAACGGGGTTGACCTTTCTACTCCAATTACTGTTATTGATGGCTCCGGCACTAGATCATTTGCCAGCCGAGTTGGACAGCTCTTACTTGATCAGGACCTAGTAGTTCCATACTCCAGGACAATTGACCAGAGCTTTGCTAGCTCCAGCATCAGAATTCAGAAGGAAGAGTATCGAGCTTTGGCCAAGAAGATGCAGGCAATCATTGGTTTATTGCCTATAGAAGTCAAGGCGGATAGTAAATATCCAATTGAAGCCAGACTTGGCGCTGATTACATCATTCCTGAAGAAAAATAGCCTCTAAAACTTCGTATAACAGTCCTGTTATCTGCTTGCCTTTTTACCTGTTTTTCGCCCTAGACTGAACGAAGTCAAAAGATTCGTTTGCAACAACACTCGGATTCATCCCGCCAGCAAGCTGGTGGGGGCTGCAGTGAAGGAAGTACCGGATCTGACTGTAATAAAAGTAATAGGAGCATCAAATGGCACAAGGAACCGTAAAGTGGTTCAACTCTGAAAAGGGTTTCGGATTTATCACCCAAGATGGAGGCCCAGACGTGTTTGTTCACTTCTCAGCCATCCAGTCTGATGGATACAAGGAACTCAGGGAAAACCAGAGGGTTGAGTTCGAAGTAAAGAATGGCGACAAGGGCCCTCAGGCCGACAACGTCCACGTTATCTAGGCTTCATTCCAAGGATTAGACCACCCGTAAGGGGTGGTCTAAGTCTTTTAAGCCCTAACTTGCACTCTGCCTTAGAGAGTGCCAAAATGGATTAGCACTCGAGTTCTTAGAGTGCTAACTATCCGTTTCTAATCTCGTCCAGGAGGGCGTAAACAAACATGGCAAAAATCATTAGCTTTAACGAAGAGGCACGTCGTGGTCTTGAGCGCGGGTTGAACATCCTTGCCGACACTGTGAAGGTAACCCTAGGTCCTCGCGGTCGCAACGTTGTCCTTGAGAAAAAATATGGGGCTCCAACCATCACCAATGATGGTGTTTCGATTGCTAAAGAAATTGAACTAGAAGATCCTTTTGAGCGTATCGGAGCAGAACTGGTCAAGGAAGTAGCTAAGAAGACTGACGATGTTGCTGGAGATGGAACCACTACCGCAACTGTGTTAGCTCAGGCACTTGTTCGTGAAGGTCTACGTAACGTAGCCGCTGGTGCTGATCCAATCAGTTTGAAGCGCGGCATTGAAAAAGCAGTTGAGGCAGTTATTGCCGAATTGTTCAAGCAGGCTAAGCCTGTTTCTTCTAAGGAGCAAATTGCTGCAACGGCATCTATCTCTGCTGGTGATACCGTAATTGGTCAGATTATCGCTGATGCTATCGACAAGGTTGGTAATGAAGGTGTAGTTACCGTTGAAGAAGGTAACACTTTTGGAATCAATCTTGAACTTACCGATGGTATGCGTTTTGACAAGGGCTTCATCTCAGGTTTGTTTGTTACTGACCCTGAGCGTCAGGAAGCTGTTCTTGAGGATGCCTACGTCCTAATTGCTAACAGCAAGATTTCTCAGGTTGCAGAAATCATTCCTATCGTTGAGAAGGTAATGCAAAGCGGTAAGCCACTATTGATCATTGCCGAAGATGTTGAAGGCCAAGCTTTGGCAACGCTAGTGCTAAACAAGTTGAAGGGTGTATTCAAATCAGTTTCGGTGAAGGCTCCTGGTTTTGGTGACCGCCGTAAGGCCATGCTTCAAGACATTGCTATTTTGACCGGTGGAACAGTTATCACTGAGGAACTAGGTCTCAAAGTTGAAAACGCAACTGTTGAGATGCTCGGAACCGCACGCAAGGTTGTCATCACCAAAGATGAGACCACCATTGTTGACGGTAACGGCGACAAGGAACAGATTGCTGGTCGTGTTGAGCAGATTCGTCGTGAAATTGCTAACACTGACAGTGACTACGACCGCGAGAAGTTGCAGGAGCGTCTGGCAAAGCTTGCCGGTGGTGTTGCAGTAATTCGCGCTGGCGCAGCAACTGAAGTTGAGTTGAAAGAGCGCAAGCACCGCATCGAAGACGCTGTTCGTAACGCCAAGGCTGCTGTTGAAGAAGGTATCGTCGCCGGTGGTGGTGTTGCACTAATCCAAGCTGGTAAGGCTGCCTTTGAGGGCTTGAAGCTAACTGGTGACGAGGCTACCGGTGCCAACATCGTGAAGGTAGCTATTTCAGCTCCGCTGAAGCAGATTGCCCTAAACGCTGGCCTAGAGCCAGGTGTAGTTGCTGAGCATGTTGCTTCACTTCCAGCCGGTCACGGACTAAACGCCGCCAATGGCGAGTATGTTGACATGATCGCTGAAGGTATCAACGACCCAGTTAAGGTGACCCGTTCAGCACTGCAGAACGCAGCATCTATCGCAGGTCTATTCCTCACCACCGAGGCAGTTGTTGCTGATAAGCCAGAACCACAGGCTCCAGCAATGCCAGCTGGTCCTGGAATGGATTTCTAAACTTTAGTCAGATATCGCTCCGGCTAAAAAAGGGGTGGAACTTTATTAATTCCACCCCTTTAGTCCATTAACTAGGATTAGCCACTCAAACGAAGAGTCTCTGGTTGGCAGCTTCAATCTCGCTGTATTGGTGGGCAGCGATGCGCAGCGCGTTGCCTAGCTCGCCGAGTTGAGTATCAACGGTTGTTGCGGTGATCTTCCAGCGAGCAACTAGTTCCTGAAAACTATTTGCAGCACTTCCTCGCCAAACTTCTTGCAAACGCAGTAGTTGGGCATGAAGAGCATCCACCTCGGTTTGCAACTTGCTGATAGTTGCTTGGATTGTGCTGTTAGCTGCAAGAACTTGCTCGCTATCAACTTGAATCTGTGACATATTAACCTCCTTCGATAGACAAGTGAAATACATTCACTCTTGAATAAGGAAAGAGTTACTGATTCTGTTGAAAACTAATTTACTTTTTGACTGTTAGGAATTGTGATTCTGAAAGTTGAGCCGCCACCTTTTGTTTCATCGGCAACAATCGTTCCTTGATGTCCTTCAACTAGAAGTTTCACAATTGATAGCCCTAAACCAGAACCACCGGTGTCACGGTTTCTCGAATTATCTGAACGGTAGAATCGCTCAAAAACCTTTGTCCTAAGTTGCTTCGGTATACCACTTCCATGATCGATAACCTCTAGGATAAGTTTTTCTTCTACGATACCTATAGCAACTTCAATTGGTTTTTCACCTGCGAAAATATATGCATTGTTCAAAAGATTGGTAAGCACTTGGCGCATAGCAGCTTCATCAAAGTTGAAGAATATTTTTTGCTTAAGTTGCTTACCCTCTAGATCAACGACATCGATTGTAGCTTTTTGATGGGCTGTCTTCATGTTCTTGACAACACCATCAACAACTTCGGCTATGTTGCCTCTATGTATGTTCAGTGTTGCATCATTATCTAATCGAGCAAGGGCTAAAAGAGATTCAACTAGTTGCGACATTCGGATAGCCTCAGCCTCAATCTTGGCCATCGCGTCGTCAACCTGGGATTTATTCTTTATTACACCCTTGCGGTATAGCTCGGCATAGCCGCGTAGAGTTACCAGAGGGGTTCTAAGCTCATGGCTGGCATCAGCAACAAATCGCTTCATACGTTCCAAGGTTTGATTACGAGACTTGATTGAACTCTCAATGGAATCAAGCATCTCGTTTAGCGAGTTGTTCATTTTGGCTATTTCGGTATTGGCTTCAATCTTGGGCAATCTCTCGTTTAAGTTACCCTTTCTGATTCGACCTGCCGCTAGAGAAACCTCACGCAATGGTCGCAGGGCTGAAGAAATAGTCAACCAAAGGGCTAGACCGCTAATAAATAGCAACAATCCGCTAAAGCTGTAGCCAATTACCTGATATTGGTCAATCAGGGCATCATTCTGAGCCATGGGTATGGCAACAACTACTGAACCCGAGTCGTCAGCTGCTGGGAGGGCGAGCAGCCGCCAGGGCTCCATTTTTTGGTCTTTAGCGTTAGGAACTTTTGCTGTGAAAGGTATTCCCTTGGTCGAATGAACAAAGACGATGTTGAAACTTGAAATGTTTGGAACATCGATCTTTTTCGAAGCTGCTGCAACTAAACCCAGATATAAACGACCCTGAGGGTCTAAGAAGGCTATGTAATAGTCGCTAGGCAGAGGCGGTAAAGTAACTTCACTGGTGGCTAATCTCTCTTCAATAGTCAGAGGATCTTCTTGCACCAGGGTAGCTCCAGTTTGCAATAGCAGGTTATCGGTGTTCTGCTGAAGGTAGGTTTTGAGTAGGGCAACAGTTCCGGCCAGGCTTATCGCTAAAAGCAGAGCGATTAATGCAACCGATAATGAAGTTAGTTTGGTTCGTAGCGAGATTTTTGACCAAAAAGTAGTTTTTGGCTTATCAGCAATCTCATTATTTTTAGTCATTAGTCGTTTTTGTATGTGCGATAGATATAGCCAACACCACGTTTGGTTTGAATCAGAACGTTTTCGCTGAGTGGGTCAATCTTCTTACGCAAATAAGAAATGTAACTCTCAACAATTCCTTGCTCGCCGTTGAAATCATATTCCCAAACATGATCCAAAATCTGATCTTTGCTCATAACGCGATTAGCATTGGTCATCAAAAAGCGAAGCAGTTTGTATTCCGTAGGGGAAAGTTCAATTTCTGTTCCATTCACGAAAACTTCATGGGCATCCTGATTGATTTTTATCTCGCCAACTTCAAGAATGCTATCTTCGACATCTTGTTTCTTGGTTCGTCTCAAGATTGCATGTATTCTGGCGATAACTTCATCAATCGAAAAAGGTTTAGTCATGTAATCGTCGCCACCAACGGTTAGCCCAGTAACCTTATCTCCGCGATCATCTCTAGCTGATAGGAATAAGACAGGAACATCTATGTTCATTGATCTAAGTTTCTTAGTCACACTGAAACCTGATTGGTCTGGAAGCATTACATCCAAAACGATAATGTCCGGCTTTGCTTTCTCTGCAACTGCAACAGCTTCAGTTCCATTGGCTACCGAGTAAACACTGAAACCGGCAAACTTAAGCCCCGCTTCGAGTAATTCGCGGATGTTCTTCTCATCGTCAACTATTAGAACTCTTGGTGTTTTCATGTCTCTAGACAATCACTAATGGCTCGCTAAAACCTGTGTTAAACCTGAGAATTACCTGAATGTTATAGGTCTTCAACATCCAGTATTTCGTAGGCATAGCCTTGTTCGGCAAGGAATCTCTGCCTATTCTGGGCAAAGTCTTGATCCACCGTGTCTCTAGTTATCAGGGTATAGAAGCTGGCGCTTCGCCCATCGCTCTTCGGCCGCAGTAACCTACCTAGTCGTTGGGCTTCCTCTTGCCTTGAGCCAAAGGAGCCTGAGATCTGAATTCCAACTGAGGCTTCAGGTAAGTCCACCGAGAAATTAGCTACCTTGGAAACAACTAGAACATTTATTTCACCAGTTCGAAAAGCTTCAAAAAGTTTCTCCCTAACACTTACTGGTGTTTCACCGGTAATCAAATCCGCTTTCAAAGCAGCAGAAACTTGAGCTAGCTGATCTAAGTATTGGCCGATAATTAGCGTTGGCTCACCTGGATGCTTACTAAGAATCTTTTGAATTACCGGAATCTTCAAAGGCGATGTTGCTGCAATGCGATACTTCTCTTCATTATCCGCAATTGCATATTCGAGTTGTTCTGCTTCAGTTAGATCTAGTCGCACTTCAAAACATGATGCTGGAGCGATGTAACCTTGCTCTTCAATCTCTTTCCATGGTGCATCAAAGCGTTTTGGACCGATCAGCGAGAAGACATCACCTTCCTTGCCATCTTCTCTAACCAGAGTTGCGGTTAGGCCAAGCCTTCTTCTAGCTTGCAGGTCAGCTGTCATTTTGAATATCGGAGCTGGAAGTAAATGAACTTCGTCATAGATGATTAGACCCCAGTCATGGTCATTTAGTAGTGCTAAATGAGAATATTCATTTGCTCGCTTGGTGGTAAGTATTTGGTAAGTTGCGATAGTTATCGGAGCAATGTTCTTCATCGAACCCGAGTATTC
>JBEGRI010000038.1:0-7896 GCA_041180525.1 Actinomycetota bacterium
GTGACGCTGTGCTTGCTGCCAAAATTGCTGATGAGATGTTTGCTAACGGCGTTTACGTCACTGCTTTTAGTTTTCCGGTAGTGCCCAGAGGCAAAGCAAGAATCAGAGTTCAGTTATCTGCTGCTCACTCAACTGAAGACATCGATGCTTGTGTGAGGGCTTTCGTTATTTCTAGAGATAAGGCTGTGTAATGGCTGAGAAAGTAACTGGTCCGAAAAGCTATTTTCCTTCAATCGAGGCAAAATATGGAAAGCCAATAACTTTTTGGATGAAGCAACTAAATAAGGTAAAAGGTTTGAAGCATTTGGAACAGGTCAACTACCTAAAAACTGAGCATGGTTTGGGTCATGGTCACGCTAATGCAATAGTTGCTGTTTATCGAGCGGAGAATTCAAAGTGAAATTAAAGAAAGTCAAGCCAGCGACTTGGGTCACTATCGGCGCATCGGCTTTCGTGGTTGCTGTTGTTGCTGTTTTAGTGGCGCCTAATATTCAGTGGCCTAAAGAAACCCCACAGGCTGCTTTAGGTTTATATAACAACAAAAGCGCAGATCGAAAACTTAATGAAAGAGTTGAATTAGCTGTTCGTCTGGCTCTAAAGGACACTAAAACTAAGAAGTATCCGATGCAGTTAGAAGGTAGAACTAATGGAGCTTGGCAGGTGGTAAGAAAATTCACAGCTACCAAACCGGACAACACAGTGGTATTTAGGGTTCATCCAGGCGCACTAGGCGACATTATTTATCGCGCTGAAATCAAGACTGCCGATGGCATCATCACCACCAACGAACTGACCCTACACATCACCAAATAGACTTGCCTAATGGCAATGAAAATAACCGTGATTGGGTTGGGATACCTAGGCGTTACCCACTCGGTTGCCATGAGCAAAATGGGCTATCAGGTCATTGGGGTTGAGAAAGATCCAGCAAAACTAGTCTCTTTAGCTAAGAACAAGGCAGGTTTCTTTGAACCTGGTCTGGATGAGGCTTTGGCTGAACAAGTTGCCTCCGGCAGACTAACTTTTCAAGCTCAGCATGATGAAAACACGGCAAGCAGCGATATACATTTCCTTTGTGTTGGAACACCTCAGGAAAAAGAATCTTTGGCCGCCAACACCTCTTATTTGTTTGAAGCAGTTTCGGAGTTAGCACCATTTTTGAAAGATGATTCAGTAGTTGTTGGTAAGTCAACTGTTCCAGTTGGAACCGCACAGGCACTTTCTGAGAAAATTGCTCAAATCACGGGTAAGCAAGTTCACCTAGCTTGGAACCCCGAGTTTCTTAGAGAAGGAACTGCTTTAGAAGATTCATTGCGACCCGATCGCATTGTTATCGGGGTTAGTGATAAGCATTCTGAAAATAAGCTCCGTGAAATTTATGAACCAATGATTGCTTCAGGCGTACCTCTGGTGGTGACGGACTTAGCAACAGCAGAGTTGGTGAAATCTGCGGCTAATGCTTTCCTAGCCACCAAAATAAGTTTTATTAACGCAATGGCTGAGATTGCTGAAGTTGCCGGAGCTGATGCGGCAGAGTTGGCTAAAGCCATAGGTTATGACGAGAGAATTGGCAATAAGTTCCTGAGAAACGGTGTTGGTTTCGGTGGTGGTTGTTTACCTAAAGACATTAGAGCCTTGGTTGCAAGAGCAAACGAACTTGGAGTAAGCGAATCAGTTGAGTTCCTAGTCGCAGTTGACAAAGTTAATCTCAGAAGAAGACAAAGAGTCATAGATTTGATAACTAGTGAATTTGGTGACCTGTCATCAAAGACAATTCTCATCTTAGGAGCAGCATTCAAACCAGATAGCGATGACTTGAGGGATTCACCAGCACTAGATATAGCTCTTAAAGCTAAAGCGCATAATGCAAAGGTGGTAGTTCACGATCCCAAAGCTATAGCTGGTGTTAGAGCTAAACATCCAGAATTGCTAACCGAAGAAGATTTACTAAAAGCCTTCAACGGCGTTGATGCCATAGTTTTAGCAACCGAGTGGCAAGAGTATCGTGATTTAGAACCAGATAGCGTTGCGCATCTTGTCGCTAATAAGTTCATCATCGATGGTAGAAACGTCCTCGATGTTGCTAAGTGGCGTTTAGCTGGTTTCAAAGTTGAGGTTCTAGGGAAAGCCAGCAAGAGTAACTAATGGATTTGGTGCAACACTTCATCAACGGTCAGCTAACCGCAAATTCAAGCGATAGGCATGGGGATGTCTTTGATCCCGCTCTGGGCCAGGTAATTAGGCAAGTTAGTTTTGCTGAGCTGGCTGATGCCAAGCTAGCCATAACTGCGGCTAACGATGCTTTCCCAGCCTGGCGGGACACTTCTTTGGCTAAACGAACCCAGATCATGTTTAACTTCAGGGAGATTCTGAACCGAGAAAAACAAGAGCTGGCCACCATCATCACCGAAGAGCACGGTAAGACTTTGGCTGATGCTTTAGGCGAAGTAACCAGAGGACTAGAGGTAGTCGAGTTTGCTACTGGGCTATCACATTTACTTAAAGGTAATTACAGCGAATCAGTTTCAACTGGAGTTGATGTTTATTCAATCAGAACTGCTTTAGGTGTAGTTGGAATCATCAGCCCATTTAATTTTCCAGCCATGGTGCCGATGTGGTTTTTCCCCATAGCGCTGGCTTCAGGTAACACAGTTGTTCTGAAGCCTTCAGAGAAAGATCCTTCAGCTGCTTTATGGATAGCAGCAAAACTAAAAGAAGCGGGCTTACCTGATGGAGTGTTCAACGTATTACATGGTGACAAAGTTGCTGTTGACGAGTTGTTAACTAACCCGAAAGTTCAGGCAATCAGTTTCGTTGGTTCAACTCCAATAGCAAAGTATGTTTATGAAACCGGAACTAGTCACGGCAAGCGAGTTCAAGCTCTAGGCGGAGCAAAGAATCACATGCTGGTGTTACCTGATGCAGATTTAGATCTTGTTGCTGATAGTGCAATCAATGCAGGCTTTGGTTCAGCTGGTGAAAGATGTATGGCGATTAGTGTTGTTGTTGCAGTTGAGCCAATTGCCGATGCTCTAATCGAAAAAATCAAAGACAGGATGTCTTCTCTTAAGGTTGGTGATGGTCGCAGAAACTGCGATATGGGGCCACTAATCACAAAAGAACATCGCGACAAGGTGAGCAATTACATTTCGATTGCTGAAACGGATGGGGCTCAGGTTGTTGTTGATGGTCGCAACCAGATAGTTGACGGTGAGGCGAATGGTTTTTGGTTAGGTCCAACTTTGCTTGATCGGGTGCCGATTAGTTCTAGAGCGTATCAAGATGAGATTTTTGGACCAGTGTTAGCGGTTGTTAGAGTGCAAAGCTTCCAAGAAGGTGTTGACCTAATCAATGCAGCTCAATACGGTAATGGAACAGCTATCTTTACCAATGATGGTGGTGCTGCTAGGAAGTTCCAGAATGCTGTTGATGTTGGCATGATAGGAATCAACGTTCCTATTCCAGTGCCAGTTTCCTATTACTCTTTTGGGGGTGCCAAGCACTCACTCTTTGGCGATACTAAAGCCCACGGTGTTCAGGGTTTCAACTTCTTCACCAAAGAGAAAACCGTTACCAGCCGTTGGCTAGACCCCAGCCATGGTGGTATCAACCTTGGTTTCCCGCAGACTAATTAGTGCTGCCGTAGCCTGCGACCCTGTAATAGCGAACATAGTCGACGTTGAAATCTGCTTTGGTTAGTCCTCTTTCAATCTGACCACCATAGCCGCCACCCATAGCCAAGTTGAAAATCAAATACATTTTTGGATCAGTGTTTTGGGCATCGGGGCCGAAAGGCCATCTGGTTAGGCCAGTATCTGATTTCTTCACGTTGAAGCTAGGTTTACCGTCAACGTAGAAGGTCATTTGGCCTGGCAACCAAAGCAAGCCGTAGGTGTGGTAGTCGTTGCTGTATGCCATAGCTGAAGTTGCCGCACCAGATTTGTAATCGTGGGAACCTGAAGAATTGGCGTAGTGAATTGCTGAAGTGGAACGGCCAGGAACATTTCCGGTGTATTCCATGATGTCTATTTCTCCACACAAAGGCCACGGAGTAGTTCTTATGTTGGAACCCAATAACCAAAACGCTGGCCAAGCTCCACCACCTGCGGGCACTTTGGCTTTTGCTTCAAAGTATCCGTAAGTGAAATCTCGTTTCCCGTAGGATGTTATTTTCGAACTTGTCCAAGTTTTATTGGAACGACAATTAGGGTTACCTGTTGCTGTCGTTGCCGAAATAGTCATAACACCATTGGCTATCGTCAAAGCACATTCTGCGTAAGACTGAGATTCTCCGTTACCCCAACCACATCCAGCTGAAGTATTACAGCCATCACCTATATCGTGAGTCCAAGTATCGGTATCAAGTGAAGCAGCATTGAACTCTTCAGACCAAAGTAAAGTTTTTTCTAAACTTCCAAGCGGAGCGCTAATCGCGAAAGTCCTAACCTCATTAGCGGCTGGTCCATAAACTGTATCACCCGGACTGCTTGCTGTGATAACGCAGTCACCAACTGCTAGAGCTCTAACAAAACTTTCGTTAACAATCTGGCAAGTAGTTGGTGTAGAGATGTTGTATACGGTCGGTCCACCAAGTGGCGAAGCAAATAGCAGTTGATCTTCATCACCTATCTGCATATCTTTTGGTTGGCCAAAGAATATGGAATTGTATTGAAGAATCTTTTTGGTGCGCATAGTTATTGATGAACTGTATAGCGTCTTATTCGCTTTGATTCCGCTTACGGTAAATGTATAGTTACTGTTTTGAGTCAGTGAGGTATAAGTGTATTTAGTTGCAGTTGCGGCAAGTGTTCTAATCTTCTTTGTTTTGCCTAGCTGAGCAGTGACTTGGATGCTGGTAACTTTACCTTTACTAAACGCTTGCCAGCTAAGAGCTGCAGTGGTTGTGTTAGTTCTAACAGAAAAGTTAGCAACAGGTGCCAAAGCAGTTGCGGTAACACCAAGCCCAAGAACAAGCAGGATGGTGGAGATAATGGCGGTCAGATTGAACGCATGGCGGCGAAACATGAAGGCCTTTCGGGATAAGGCGCTTCGCACATAACGCCTCAAGTAGTCTAACTCAGGCTAAATCTTTGAAATACTTGGGGTAGTGGGGGAATACTGGAAATGGGGATAGACGTGGACCAACAGGCCTCTTTAGAGCAAACAGTTGCCCTGATCAAAGCCAAATTAGCTTCTCGGGGAGTGAAGAGACTGGCTCTTTTATCTTGGTGGAGAGCGAAAGCCTGGGGTCTAGTGTTAAGTATTTTTACGCAAGGTATCACTACGTTCAAAGATGTCGCCAGTTCCGGCATTCCAATGTTTCGGAAAGTCAAATTACCTGAAGGACCTTTAGTAGTTGTTGCCAATCATGCATCACATATTGACGCCGTTTCCTTAGTTACCGTGATCGGTCGAACTCGACCAGTGTTGGTGGTGGCTGCTGCTGATTACTGGTTAACCGATAAGGCAAGTGAGATTATTGCTAGAACCGCGATAGGCATTTGGCCAATTAGAAGAGGAAGCGAGCAAGCGTATGACGATTTGCTTGAAGCTAAAGATTTAGTTTTAGCTGGAGTTGTTTTAGTCGTCTTTGCTGAAGGTGGAAGATCTGAAGATGGTTCAGTGGGTGACTTTCATAGTGGCGCTTTTCGTTTAGCTAAAGAAATTGATGCAACGGTGTTGCCTGTTTCGATAATTGGTTCTCAAGAAGTTCTACCAAGGCATGCAACAACTGCTAAACATAGGCCGATAAATCTCAGGTTGGCTAAGTCGCTAAAAGTTAAAGACGTTTCACTTAATACCAAGCAGGTTGAGCAAGAGATTAGATCATTGCATAACCAACCTGTGATTGCCCAACCAGGTTTTGGTTTTTCTCGAGTAAAGAAAATAGCTTTCAGTTGGATTGGACTAGTTATTGTTTTTTTCTGGGCGGTTGGTGAAGGAATATTCTGGCCTTTGGTTGCCGAAATGCCACTGTTGTTACTTATAGTCACTGTTGGTTTTAGATTCAGGGGAGCAATGTTGATAGTTGCCTCCGCTTTAGGTTCAATCATCGGAGTGTTGATAACTTGGTGGTTAGTTGATAAAGGTTTTAATCCACCTTCACCACTAACTACAGAACACATGTTTGACTACGCCAGAAATCAATTGGCCCAATCTCCTAACACCGCTTTCTGGGATCAGATGTGGAATGGCATCCCAGTAAAGGTTTATGCTCATGAAGCCGGTGCATTGCATTTAAGTTTTAATGCTGTGTTGCAATCTCTCTTTCCAAGAGTTTTGCGAATAGTCATTCTTGGCACCGGAGGTTGGCTGCTTGGAACAACTTTGGCTAGATGGTTTAGAGCCAACCTTGGTTTAGTTCAAACTGTCGGATTGTTGCTTTTCCCACTTGGTCTTGCTCAAGCTATTTGGTTCTGGTCAATTTATAAGGGTTACTAATGTCTCGTGCCGCACTTGCTCTAGCTCAAATCAGCCTTCGTTTTGCAGGTTTGTTCTTTGTTTTCTCACTAATTGAAGCTCCAGCCTTGAATTCTGGGGGTTTTGGGGTCACCCCAATCATTCCAACAGCTTTTTTGATGTGTCTGAACACCTTCGCCAGCCTGGTTTTCACAGGGCTAATAGTTGCCGCTAGTTTGGCCTGTTTATCGCCGGTGGTTTTCTCTTGGCGAGTGCTGTTGGCATGGATTCTCGGCGTTTTAGCTATCTGGATTGGCTTTGCTGCCTGCTTCAACGTCTTGTTGCCTAGTTAGGCTGGTTTGGTGAAGTCGCTTTACTCTTTGAAACCTTGGTTCTCTAAAATCTTGCGACCGGTTCTCAACCTCTCGCTGCGACTTAATCTCTCCCCCGATCTATTCACAGCTCTGAACATCGCTTTTGGCGTGCTAGCAGGTTTTGCAGTCAGTTGGGTTAATGCTCCAGCGGTATTCATTTTTCTAGCCTTGAGATTAGCTTGTGCAAATCTTGATGGAGCGCTAGCCAGGGCCAAAGCTTTGCTAAAGGGCGAGCAACCTTCACGGCTTGGCTTTACTAAAAATGAGATAGGTGATCGTTTAGCTGACTTTGCAACTTTGAGTGGTTTAGTTTTTTTAGTCGCAGGTTCTAAAGCCTTAACAGTAGTTTTAGCTGTCTTTGTCGCGGCTACACCAACAGTGATTTCACTTATCGGTGTAACTAAAGGTTTAGCCCGAATAAACGGTGGACCGCTTGGTAAAACTGAACGAGCATTACTAGTTTTCTTAATTGTTTTACTGGGGCAGTTGACCAACAACGTTGAATTTTATGTTTACTACGGGTCGATAGTAATAATTATCGGGTCTTTGCTAACTGCATGGATCAGATATCTAAAGATCATCAAAGCATGAGCGCTCTATTTCTTTCAACTTCAGTTTTAGCAACTGCAATTCTAAGCATTGCTTATATTTTTCTACTGCGAATTAAAAATACCCTATACATGCAACGTTGGTATTCCTGGCTAGCAATAACCATCGCCTTTACATCTAGCTACCTGAGTAGCATTCAAGCGTTCCGATTTTTAGTTGTTGCTGTAAGTTTCATCATGCTCTTAGAATTTTGCAATCTCATTCAACTCAACAATCCGTTAACTGCTTTAGTTCTAGTCTTGCATCTTAAGTTTTACGTTGATGTTGCCTTCGGATTGTCAGCAACTTTATTTGATTCTTGGGTTCCCTGGATTCTATTTTTGGTAACACTGACCTCAACTAAACTCAGCAGGGGAAAAGATCTAGCCGCAGCTTTCTATTTGCTTTTATTGATTTCAGTCGTCTTCCCCTTGCTAGTAATTCAACCCGAGAAGTCTCTAGCATTACTGCTCACTGTCGGTGTTTATGATGTTGCTAGTTTCATCGGCGGTAAGAGTTTGGCCAAGAATAAGTT
>JBEGRI010000039.1:0-7549 GCA_041180525.1 Actinomycetota bacterium
GTGAAAGTCCGCGACCCGACAAGCTGCCTGCGAGGGCAACAAACATCTAGGTGTTTGGGTTTGGCGGTTGATCTGGTGTAATTCCAGAACCGACGGTTAAAGTCCGGATGGTAGAAGAGCTAGAGGCTTAATTATTTAAGCCTTATGGTCGCCTATTTGACCATACCCCGAAGCCCTTTTAAGAGAGGTTCGGGATGAGAGATTCCATGATTTATGAGCAGGCGATGCGCCGTGCCATGGAGTTATCCCTACTTGGACCTACCTTTGGTGGCAACCCTCAGGTTGGTGCTGTAATCCTAGATAAAGACTTAAACATAATTTCCGAAGGTTTTCATAGGGGCGCTGGAACTGATCACGCTGAAGTGATGGCACTCAAGAAACTAGGTTCAGTTCCCCAAGGTGCAATAGCTGTAGTCTCTTTAGAACCTTGTAATCACACAGGACGAACTGGACCTTGCGCTAAAGCCCTGATTGATGCCGGTATCAAAACTGTCGTCTATGGTGTTACTGATCCAGGTGTTGAATCAGCTGGTGGGGCTAAGACTCTAACTCAAGCGGGAGTGACAGTTCACTCTGGTGTTTTGGCAAATGATATTGAACAACAGCAGAGAGTTTGGCTAACTTCCATAAGAAAACAGCGACCATTTATCTCTTTGAAATGGGCTCAAACTCTAGATGGGCGATCATCTGCTACAGATAAGAGCAGCAAATGGATTTCAGGGTCTAAATCTAGAGCTCACGTTCACAAACTAAGAAGTGAAATAGATGCCATTCTGGTCGGAACCAACACAGTTTTGGTAGATAACCCAGAGTTGACTGCAAGAACCACAGATGGCGAGCTTTATGATCATCAACCGCTACGAGTAATTATGGGTAAAACCTCAGTACCTGAAGACTCTAGAATCTTTGATTCGAGTGCAGAAACCATCCAGCTGAAGACTCACTCAATTGAAGAAGTATTAGCAACATTGTGGCAGAGAGATGTTAGACATCTCTTGGTTGAGGGTGGGGCTCAGGTTATGAGCTCTTTCATAGCATCTGGTTACTTTGATGAAATCCTTGTTTACCAAGCACCACTGCTCATAGGCGGAACTGGATTAGCAGTTACTGATTTGGGTATTCATAACATGAAAGATGCTTTGCAATTGGAGTTTGTAGAAATTACTGAACTCTCCCCTGATGTTTTTATTCGAGCTTTACCGAGAAAGGCTAAATAGTGTTTACCGGCATCATTGAAGAATTGGGCAAGGTTATTGCCATCGAAGATCAGCCAGATGCTCTTCGGCTAACCATCTCTGGACCTTTGGTCACTTCAGACATCAAACGTGGTGATTCGATCAGTTGCTCCGGTGTTTGTCTAACTGCAGTTGAGATAGACAACGGGAGCTTCACTGCCGATGTGATGAAAGAGACCCTGAGGCTTACCAGCCTTGATGGAGTCAAAATTGGTGACCCTATCAACCTTGAAAGAGCAATGACCATGCAGACCAGATTTGGCGGTCACCATGTTCAAGGTCACGTTGATGGGGTTGGCACGTTCTTATCCAGAGAGAAAAGCGATAACTGGGACTGGGTAAGAATACAAATACCTAAAGCACTGATGAAGTATGTCGTGCTGAAAGGTTCCATCACTCTTGACGGTATTTCTTTGACCGTCAATGAACTAGGTGAAGACTTTGTTGGTCTTTCACTGATCCCAGAAACCCTAAGACTTACCACCTTGGGCTATAAAACCCCAGGTGACAAGGTCAATGTTGAAGTCGATGTTATGGCTAAACACATTGAACGCCTAATAGAGATGAGAGAAAACTAATGGCACTTGCAACAATCGAACAAGCGCTTGAAGCGCTAAAAGCAGGCAAGCCTGTCTTCGTTGCCGACGATGAGGATCGTGAGAACGAAGGCGATGCCATCATTGCAGCCCAGTTTGCAACTGAAGAAATGATGGCGTGGATGGTCAAACACACCACTGGTTTTCTCTGCGCTCCTATGGAGGAAAGTCGCGCCAATGAGCTTGAACTACCTCTCATGGTTTATTACAACCAAGATCCGCATGCCACCAATTACACCGTTACTGTTGACTCGGTCAATCGTGAGAGCACTGGTGTTTCGGCATCAGATAGAGCGCTCACCGCTAGAACACTTGCTAATGAGATTTCTGGCCCTGAATCACTGATTAGGCCTGGACACATTCTTCCACTTCGTGCGCACCCTCATGGTGTTGCCGGCAGAAGAGGACACACTGAGGCGACTGTTGATCTATTGAAACTTGCTGGATTAATTCCGGTTGGAGTAATCGGTGAAATGCTTTCAGCCGATGGTTCAATGATGCGTCTTGATGAATTGATCAAAACAGGTGTTGAACAGAACATTCCAGTTATCACAATAGAAATGTTGGTTGAGTATCTAAAGACCCATCCGGTTGAACACGTTGAACACCCAACTAACCGTATTCGCTTTGAAGCTGAAGCAAACGTTCCAACAGTTCATGGAACTTTTAGGCTTCGTGGATACTATGACATCAAAACTGGTGCTGACCACGTTGCCATTATCAAAGGCAACCCCACAGGCAAAAATGTTTTAGTTCGTATGCACTCAGAGTGTATTACTGGTGAAGCTTTCGGATCTTTGAAGTGTGAATGTGGTCCCCAATTGCAATACGCATTAGACATGATTGAAGCTAGCCCTGAAGGTGGTGTAGTTATCTATCTTCGCGGTCAAGAAGGTAGAGGTATTGGTTTGTTAAACAAACTGAAGGCATATGCTTTGCAAGAGCAGGGCTTGGACACAGTTGAAGCAAATGAAGCTCTGGGCTTTCCATCAGAGGCAAGAGAATATGGTGCTGCATCATCTATTTTGAAAGAGCTGGGCATCACATCTGTAAAGCTCATGACCAACAACCCAGCTAAAGCCAATTTCCTAACCGAAGCTGGCATTCCGGTGAACTCATATGTGCCAGTTATTGTTGGTGAAGCTATCCAGAACCTTGGTTATCTAGAAACCAAAAGATCTAAGATGGGCCACTTACTCCCTGAATACATCGAGAAGTTAGGAAAATAATGGCAGGCCATGCCCCAAAAATAGCGATTGATGCTTCTGGTTTAGCAGTAACAATCCTGGTCACCAGTTGGCACAGCAATATAACGGATGCTCTTTTGGCTTCAGCTGAGAGAACGCTAAAAGATGCAGGCAATGATCATTACACAGTAGTGCGTGTCCCTGGAGCCTTTGAGTTACCTCTAGCGGCTAAGTGGGCTATTGAGGAAGGTGCCGAGGTCGTCATAGCACTTGGCGTAGTTATACGAGGTGAAACTCCACACTTTGACTATGTTTGCGATGCAGCGACCCAAGGTCTAACTCAAGTTCAACTTGAATACGGCATTCCTATTGGATTTGGCCTACTGACTGTTGATAACGAACAGCAAGCCCTCAATCGAGCAGGTCTAGCAGAAAGTTATGAAGATAAAGGCCAAGAAGCAGTGGAAGCGGCTATCCATATGGCCAGACTTCGCTCATAGACTAGTTGTGACCCACTAGAGATAAGGATTCATGTGGACGATTCAACTAGAGAACTAATTATTCATGCATTCCTCTTCTTACACTTTCTAGGTATTGCCTCACTGCTTGCAGGTTTTCTTACCCAGATGCGTGAGATAAAAACTGGAATGAAAATAAATGCTGGGGTATTTCACGGTGCCTACCTGATGTTGATATCAGGTTTAGCTATGGCTGGCTTTGAACCTCACCCAGAGAAACTAAACGTTTTAGTGATCTCTTTGAAGTCAATCGTGCTAACTGTTATTTTCTTTGTTGCTTATATGTATAAGAAGAAAGAAACACCAAAGTGGCTAGTCCCACTAATAGCTGGTCTAACCATGTTGAACATGCTGCTAGCTATTTTTGGTAACGTCGCTGCTGCCTAAATTACTTCAAGAATAAAGCTGTTAGTCGGCGGGTTGTGAAATATAACCCGCCGATTATCATCACCACGAAGTAAAGCACGTGGCCCAGCATCGCCCAATCCAAAATACCTAAAGTCAATCCTCTAGTTAGAGCAATGGCTTGCCAAAGAGGCATGGCTTGGATCAACCACTGAATAGGTTCTGGATAGATAGTTAGCGGATAGAAAGTTCCAGAGAATAAGAACATAGGAAGCATAACTAACTGAATCCATTGCATCTGTTGGTGATTCTTTAGGTAGCTGGTTACCCCCATACCTATTGAGGCAAAACCGAAGGCGATTAAAACCGAGGCAGGTATAGCAAGTATTCCCCAAGCCGATGGAACCAATCCCATACCGGAGACAACCACCATAAAACCAATCGCGTAGGCTAAACCTCTCAGTAAGGCCCAACCGATCTCGCCTAAGGCAACATCTAAAGTTCCCATAGAAGTTGAGAGCATTCCGTTGTAGACCTTACCGAAGTGCATCTTAAAGAACACATTCCAGGTTGAGTCATAGATTGCTCCGTTCATCGCACTGGTAGCTAACAAAGCTGGTGCAATAAATTGAGCGTAAGTAATTGGGTTGCCATTGCCATCAGTAGTTCCGGAGATGAATTGGCCAATCCCGTAGCCAAAAGCTAGTAGGTAGAAAACCGGTTCAACGAAACCTGAAGCAACTACTGCCCAAGTTGATGACTTGAGAGCAAACAAACCTCGCTCTAGCACTACCCTGGCACGCCCTGAGTAAACGCCGGCACCCAACTTACCTCTGCGCTTTTCAGCTATCGCTATGGCGCTATCAACGGTTGCATTGATGATACTCATGCTGCCAACCTTCTACTAAAGAACCTATGGGCAAGCGACATGCCAACTACCGCCATGCCAATTAGTACTACCCAGTGCAAAATGTAAAGCCAACTAGGTATAGGCATGTCGTAGGACACAGCTCTACCTAAGTTAGTTGCATGCCACTGCGGTGAGATCCAACCAATCCAACGCAGATAAATAGGCAGAGAATCAATCGGATAGAAGGTTCCAGAGAACATAAACATTGGGGTAATGACGAATCGGCTAACTAAAGCAAAGACACTGTCGTCTTGTTTGATGGTTGCAGAAAATGCCATCATCAGTGAGGCAAAGCCGAGGCCAGCAGCAGATGAAACTAGCAACAGCATAGGAATCGACTGCCAACTGATAGCTCCAAAAGCTAGCAGACATAGTTCATAAAGGAACACTTGGATAACGCAACGAACCATGGCTGCCAACATCGCCCCGTTGGCAATTTGCCTACCGGTAATAGCTGTTGCATTCATGGCGAAGAAGGTTCTGTCCCAGACGAAACCTTCTAGAGTCGGCCAAGTCACTTCATCCATTGCACCTTGAATACCGGCGGTAGCTAATAATGCAGGGGCTAAGAAAGTCAGGTAACTGACACCGTCAATCGCATTGGCACCTAGAGAATTATCAACCAGTGTTCCAATACCAATACCAATCGAAAGTAAGTAAAGAGTTGGATTACCCAATCCAAAGGCAACGATAGATTTCCACCACTTGAGCATGTTGCGAATTCTATTTTCGGCAACATAAAGAGATCCGCGAGCGATAGGCAGGCTTGGGTCGACCAGCGTCTTGGCCCCAGTCCAGGTCATCTTATTTTCAGCAGTAACATCCATCGACATTAGTCAGCCAAACTTCTTCCCGTTAGCCTCAAGAAAACATCTTCTAAAGATGAACGTCTTACCAGCGAGGTGACAGGCTTGAGACCTTTCTTCAGAATCTTCTCTAAAGCTTTCTCACCATCTTCGGTATAGACCAAAATGCGGTCTGGAAGTATTTCTAACCGAGAACCAATACCCTTTAGTTCTTTAGCAACAGTTGCATTGTTGTCGCTACCAAAACGAACTTCAAGAACTTCTTTGGAAGAATATTTCTTGATTAGTTCCGCAGGTGAACCTTCAGCCATAATCTTGCCTTTATCCATCACGATTAGGCGATCACATAACTGTTCTGCCTCATCCATGTAATGGGTGGTAATAACCAAAGTGACACCTTGCTCTTTAAGGCGGAATAATCTGTCCCAGAGTATGTGTCTGGCCTGAGGATCTAAACCGGTGGTTGGTTCATCCAACATAAGAATCTCTGGCTCATTGACTAGACCACGAGCGATGGTCAGTCTGCGCTTCATTCCGCCTGAAAGTTCTTCGGTTTTGCTATTACGTTTTTCGGCCAGTTGGGCAAAATCTAGTAATTCCTCAATCTTGCCTTTCAACCATTTTCGATTTAGGCCAAAATAACGACCGTAAATCATCAGGTTTTCCCAAACCTTGAGTTCGCGATCGAGGTTGTCTTGCTGCGGGACCACGCCAAGGTGAGCTCGAATTTCAGGACCATAGTTATTCGGGTCTTTACCAAGGATGAGTAGTTCACCGCTGGTTCTCTGGCTAGTTGAAGCAATCATCTTCATGGTGGTGGACTTACCGGCACCGTTAGGGCCTAACAAACCAAAGGATTCCCCTTTGGTAACGGTAAAGTCGATGCCGTCTACGGCTTTAAAGTCACCATAAATTTTGGTGAGTCCTTTGGCAATAATCATTGCCTCTTTGTTTTCTGTCTTCTTTGGCAAAATACTTTCAATCTGTTCAAGTCATCACTGTTTTAGCACAGCCTCCTAGTCTATAACTGCAAACTGATATCCTTGAGCAATGAGCGCTCAAAACAAACCTGGTAACCGCAGGGTTACCGGAAAAGAGCAGTTCTATACCCCGCCTCAGCTTGCACAAGAGTTAACTAATAAGGTTGCCGGCGTTATCGGCGGCTTCCAGAACCTTACGATTATCGAGCCGGCTGGTGGTACAGGTTCCTTTATTTCAGCAGCAAAGAAACTAAATCCTAAAAAGGTTCTCAGTTTTGACATTGAACCAAAAACCGACGGAGTTACTAAGGCGGATTTTTTGGAAGCAAATCTAGAAGGTATTACTGATGCCCTGACGATATCCAATCCCCCTTTCGGTCGGAACAACTCTCTGAGCATTCCATTTTTCAATAAAGCTGCCAAACACAGTCAATACATAGCCTTTATCGTGCCTAGAAGTTGGCGGAAGTGGTCGGTTATCAATCGATTGAATCCATACTTCCAACTCATTCACGATGAAGATCTGCTTATTGATTATGTGAACGACAGCGGCGAAATGGTCTGGCAAAAAACAAGACTGAAGACCTGTTTTCAGATATGGCAAAAAACAGATGCCAAGAGACAAGTCATTAAGATTCTTGACCACGGATTTATTAGCAAAGTCGAACCAAGCGAAGCAGATATTTCCATCACAGTTTTTGGTTATGGTTGTGGAAAGGTTAGAACTGAGTTTGACCGAGTACCCAACACTACCCAAATGTTTCTAAAAATAAACGATAAGAGAGTACTACCTGCACTAAACAAAGTTGACTTTAGCCGTTTCTATAAAAACACGGCCTATACGGAGGCATTATCACTGCAGGAGATTCGCTACCTGCTCAATGAAGAAATCCTAGGTAACCCTGGCTTAATTAAGGAAAGTTAAAACAAATGAGCATGACCGGTAATTCACGAAGAAGGCCAGCTAAAGAC
>JBEGRI010000040.1:0-7494 GCA_041180525.1 Actinomycetota bacterium
CTATTGCTGCAGGTAACACGGTTGTCATCAAACCTTCCGACACCACTCCTGCCTCAACACTTTTACTTGCCGAAATTGCCTCAGAATTTTTACCTAAGGGTGTTTTCAATGTTGTCACCGGGAATCGTGATTCAGGTAAAGCCATGATTGAGCATGAGATTCCACAAATGGTTTCTATTACTGGCTCTGTTCGTGCAGGTATGGAAGTAGCGAAGAGTGCTGCTGCAGACTTAAAGCGTGTTCATCTAGAACTTGGCGGTAAGGCACCGGTAATTATTTTCCCTGATGCTGATTTACATAAGGCAGCGGCACAGATTGTTGTCGCAGGATTCTTCAACGCTGGTCAAGACTGCACCGCCGCTACAAGGTTGCTAGTTCACGAGAGTGTGCACGATGAGTTCCTAGAAATTCTTGTGAAAGAAGTTAAGGCAAACGCCATTACAGGTGACCCAAGTAGAGACGACATTCTCTTTGGTCCAGTCAATAACGTAAATCAACTTGCCCAAGTTACCGGCTTCATTGATCGACTTCCAGACCACGCATCAATCGCTGTTGGCGGTCACGCAATTGAGGGCAAAGGTTACTTCCACGAAGCAACAGTGTTAACTGGTTTGCAGCAGAAAGACGAACATATCCAGAGAGAAATCTTTGGTCCGGTAATTACCATGCAGAAATTCAAAGACGATGAAGAGGCCATGCGTTGGGCAAACGATGTCAAATATGGCTTGGCGTCATCAGTGTGGACTTCTAACCACACGAGAGCTATGCGATTCGCCAAAGGATTGAACTTTGGTTGTGTTTGGATCAACACCCACATTCCACTAGCTGCAGAGATGCCGCACGGTGGTTTCCGTCACTCTGGCTACGGAAAAGACCTGTCGATGTATGGCTTTGAGGATTACACCAGAATCAAGCACGTTATGAGTTACATCGGCGACTAGCTTGATCTTTAAGGAACTGCCTTTATCCACAAATAGATAAAGGCAGTTTTGCTTTAAGACTATTTTTGTAAAAATCAGCCAATGCGCTTTCTGATGTTCTTGCCGGCTTTGCTAATTGCCCTAGTTATGGCTTGGATAACAGGAATGTGGCAGTTTGCACTGTTTGCTTTGCTCTCATTGGTTTCAGGGCTGATAACTTCAAGTCTGCTACGTCAGAAGAAATCTGAACCAGACTGGGATTATAGCGACCAACCAATATGGGTTGACGCTAACGGTTTAGCCATCGGAGACAAACGGCTTTCCAAGGTTGGATTGTTTTTTCGAAAGCAATACAGCGACATTTTCTTCGATCACTTCAGTTCAATCGCTGCGAGTAAATCAGTTCTGCTTCGGCAAGAACAGCTGAAGGCTAGTTATTACAAACCAAAACTGGAGGGGATACTACCTTTCTGGTCGGGTATTAGTGAAGGCGCTGACCTGGAGTTTGATCTTGCCCGAGATGGCCCACATGCTCTTATTGTTGGGTCAACTGGAAGTGGTAAAAGCGAATTCTTAAAGCTCATCACAGGTTCAATGTTGACGGTGAATCCTTCAAACTTGCGATTAATTCTTATTGATTTCAAAGGTGGAGCTGCACTTGAGAAATACCTGCATCATCCTTCAGCTCTGACCTTGGTGACTGACATTGATTCGAGCGAGCAGGAACGTTTTTGGCTCTATCTCCAAGGTGAACTTAAATTTCGTGAGCAGTTGCTGGCACAGAAAAAGTTGTCCTCAATTCTGGAATGTCCTGGACTAAACCGAATGTTGGTTTTAGCCGATGAACTTCCTGCGATTCTAAGTTCCAATCCTTTAGCTACTGTAACCCTCGATGCAATTGCTGCTCGTGGCAGGTCTTTAGGCGTTCACCTAATTGCCACCAGTCAATCTCTTTCTGGTATTCCTCGCTCACTGATTACAAATCTCAATTTACGTTTCGCTCTTGGAGTTTCTGACCCCGGTGATTTAGTGGCACTGATGCCAACGGTGCGACCAGGCTCAATCGGTCAAAGCCGCGCTTTAGCAATCCTTGGAGCAAAGTCCTTTGGATTTGACTTTCCTATGGTGCAGCAACTGCCTGGAATTGGTGAGGCCAAATTCAATCTCCAGGAAGCAATTAACTGGGGAGTCGGATTAGCTAAGGATTATGAACCTCGGCTAGACGTCCTAGCCATGATTGACTTGCCACTAGAACATCAGATATTGGAGCTGAAGCATAATCGTTTCAATAATGGTTCGGTTTTGCTCGTCGGGGCAAGTGCCTCAGGTAAGACTTGGTTCTGTGAGCGCATGCGTGAGTTAGCCCCTGATGCTCTGGTTTTAGATGAACCAAGTATTGATCACCTGCAGCAAAACTTGGATTCTGGCCAGCAGGTATTTTGTGCTCTCTCCTCGACCCAGGTTATCCCGCTAGCAGTTCAGCGGAAATTTGAACATGTAATTTATCTTCGTCAGGGAACCTTTGAACAACATCTGGCAGCCGGTTTACCAAAAACGCAGTGGCAGGAAACTCTTCCGCCTGGTCGTGGTTGGTATCGAAACCTCGTTATTCAGTTAGTCAGGCCAACACAGATTCCAGCGAAACGTGCTCAAGAGAGTGAGCTTCAGCAACTGGGGCATTAACTAGTTTTCCACCTTGAGTGTTCAAGCCAAGCGCTAAGGCAGGATCGTCTGAACAAGCTTTCAACCAACCTTTGTTTGCTAACGCTTTTGCGTAAGGCAAAGTCGCGTTTGTAAGGGCATATGTAGAGGTGTGTGCTACTGCACCAGGCATGTTCGCTACACAATAAAAAATAGATCCATGAACTTTAAATGTCGGTTCTGCGTGAGTAGTTGGATGAGAATCTTCGAAGCAACCACCCTGATCAATTGCGATGTCTACTAAAACTGAACCTGGCTGCATCTTGGAAACCAAACTGTTTGTAACCAATTTAGGTGCTTTGGCCCCTGGGATTAACACTGAGCCAATCACCAAATCTGCTTGCGTGACGGCTTTATCGATTTCATAGCTATTGCTAGCAAGAGTCTTAAGTGAACCTTTATAGAGGGCATCCAGTTCACGAAGTCTATTAATGTTGGTATCCAAAACTGTGACTTCTGCACCAAGGCCAACCGCCATCTGAATGGCGTTGGTTCCAGCAACTCCACCACCGAGGATAACCACTTTGGCAGGTCTGGTACCTGGTACGCCACCGAGCAAAATACCCTGTCCGCCATTTTGGGCGAATAGTGTTTGAGCGCCAACCAAAGCTGACAGCCTGCCAGCCACTTCACTCATGGGAGCTAGCAGTGGAAGCGCTCGGTTTGGAGTTTGCACGGTTTCATACGCAATCGCAGTGACTTGCTTGGCAAGGAGTTCTTTAGTCAGGTCCAGATCCGCTGCTAGGTGGAGGAAGGTAAACAGGACTAGACCAGGTCGAAGGTGCTGATATTCGGAGTGAATCGGTTCTTTTACTTTAAGCACCAAGTCAGCGACCGCCCAAGTTGAAGCAGCATCAGCAAGGATTGTCGCACCTGCACTTTGATAGTCAGAGTCGGTGATGGCTGAGCCTACTCCTGCACCAGACTGGATGAACACTTCATGGCCTGAAGCGACCAGTTCGTGAACGCCGGAAGGGGTGATTGCCACTCTAAATTCGTTGTTTTTGATCTCTGCGGGGACAGCGACCTTCATGATTCTCCTCTTATAAGGGCAACTTTGCCCAGCAATAACGAGAATACCTTATGCCTAGACAAGTGAAATAGTGGCCTCGGAAATCTGGGGTTTTGCCCTTATTTGCTGGGCTTTTATGGCAAACTTTTTATCAATGCGTTCTTTCGCGCAGTCGGTGTTACTTGGCCGTCTGACGGCCCTTCCAAAATTAGGAGTAAGAGGTTATGAACCAAAACCTTCCAGAAGACCCGCAACTACGCGAAATGGTCAAAATGGCGTTACAACATAAAGTTACCCGTCGTGCAGTTTTAGGTGGAGCCGTTGCAACTAGCGCTGCTGCCTTGCTTGCAGCTTGTGCACCAAGCGGACCTAAAGAATTGACCCCAGCTAAAGATGTTAGCGATTCAGATCCAACTTTGATTTGGAGTAACTGGTCACTTTATATTGACGTTGACGAGAAGGGAAAGTCTCCAACGCTTGCAACTTTCCAAAAAGAGACTGGTATCACCGTTACATATCGCGAAGACTTTGACGACAACGATTCATACTATGGAAAAGTTAAAGATCAGTTAGCTCTAGGTCAGGATATTGGCGCTGACATTACTTGTCCAACTTCTTGGATGGCGGCTAGATGGATTAACCTAGGTTACTGCCAAACATTTGATGATGCAGAATTGCCGAACAAGAAAAACTTGCAACCTGCCTACCTTGGTGTCAGCTATGACCCTAAGCGCGAAAAGAGTTTGCCTTATCAAGGTATTCTTGCTGGATTTGCTTATGACAAGAAAGCCTACAAGGCTGCAACCGGTAAGGATGCTCCAACAGTTCTGTCAGATCTTTGGAACCCTGCATTGAAGGGCCGCATTGGTGTTCTTTCAGAGATGCGCGACACCGTTGGAATTGTTTTGATGGATCAGGGAATTAAGATTGGCGACCCATCTTCCTTAACGGAGGACGCATTTATGAATGCGATTGATGTGATTGATCAGAAAGTTTCAGATGGTCAGATTGCGCGCATCAAAGGTAACAGTTACAAAGATGATCTAGTTAACGGAGACACCATTGCAGCGATCGCATGGTCTGGTGACATTATTCAGTTGAATGCAGAAGCAGGGTATGAGCGTTTCGGTTTCGTTCTTCCTGAATCAGGCGGAACAATCTCTGCTGACTGTTTCGTGATTCCAATGGGGGCCACCCACAAAAAGAATGCTGAAAAGCTAATGAACTTCTACTATGACCCACACAACGCAGCTGTGCTTGCCGCTTATGTGAACTACATCACACCGGTAGTTGGTGCTAAAGAAGAGGCAATGAAACTAGATCCTGCCTTAGCTGAGAACCAGTTAATCTTCCCAACCGAGGAGTTCTTGGCTCAGACTCAAGCTTTCCGCGCTTTAGATAGCAAAGAAGAGCAGAGATTCACCAAAGCATTCCAGGCAATAAAGTTGGGTGTTTAGTTGGCGAAAGAGTTTGTCGCTCGCGGAGCGGATTTAGAACTAAAAGGCATTAGAAAAGAATTTCCAGGTTTCGTAGCAATCGAAAATCTCGATTTGAAAGTGCCAGCTGGGGAATTCTTCGCACTACTTGGTCCATCTGGTTGTGGTAAAACAACTACCTTGCGCTTGGTGGCTGGATTGGAAAGTCCAACTAAAGGAAAAATACTCATTGGCAAGAAAGATGTCACTGAAACTAAACCGCACGAGCGTCCAGTCAACACCGTATTTCAGTCCTATGCGCTTTTCCCGCACATGACGGTGTTGGAAAACGTAGCTTTCGGTTTGCGTCAGAGAAAAATAGCTGACCCGCTAGCCAAAGCTAAAGAAGCGCTCAACTTGGTCCAGCTCGCTCACCTAGCAGAGCGTAAACCACAGCAACTTTCTGGTGGGCAACAGCAGCGAGTTGCTCTGGCTAGAGCTTTGGTGAACCGACCTTCTTTATTGCTTTTGGATGAGCCGCTCGGGGCCCTTGATCTTAAGCTTCGTCGTGAAATGCAGATTGAGTTGAAAGCGATTCAGATTGAAGTTGGCCTAACTTTCTTGCACGTTACCCACGACCAGGAAGAAGCCATGGACATGGCTGACACTGTTGCTGTGATGAACCATGGTCGCATCGAGCAGATGGGTGCGCCTGAAGTTTTATATGATCGCCCTAAAACTGTTTTCGTATCAAAGTTTTTAGGCCAGTCAAACCTTTTGGTTGGAGATGTAACTTCAGCTTCAGCGAATTCAATCAGCATTGAGGTAGCTGGAAACAAAATTTCTGTCCCTAAGGACAGAGCTGAGAAGCATGCTGGCAAAATTGCAATCGGTTTTAGACCAGAGAAAGCTGTCTTCCACACCAAGAAACCTTCTGCCTCATCTAACACCAACATCATTGGTCCAGGTGAAATTATAGACATTCGATTTACCGGGGTTAGCAATCAGTATTTGATTGAAGTTCCTGGTATCGGGGATCTAACAGTTTTTGCTCAAAACATGGGGCAGTCGCCAGTAATTGAACTCGGTGAAAAGGTCTGGATATCTTGGTCTGTTGATCACAGTTTCGGTCTAGCAGATTTGCCTTCTGGTAGCGAAGAGGCATAAACCAAATGGCTTTCGCTGCGTTTGGCTCATCCAGTCAAAGAGTAAACAACAAACCAACTAGGTCAGGACGAGTTGTTATAGCGCTGCTTACCCCAGGGCTCTTGTATTTAGGCTTATTCTTCCTTACTCCTTTGTTCTCTTTGATTATGGTCTCGCTTGAAGTGCCGAGCGATTATGGCTACGCACAGTATGAACCTGGTTTTGAAATTGCCAACTACGGATATGTGATTAGTCAATATCTGCCACACATCATCAGGTCCTTTACTTATGCGCTTTCAGCAACAGTTTTAGCTCTACTAATTTCTTATCCGCTTGCATACTTCATTGGAGTGAAGGCAAGACCTTGGCCACTATTGCAGAAACTAACTTTGACTTTAGTGATTGCTCCGTTCTTCATCTCTTTCTTGCTTAGAACTTTGGCTTGGAAGCAAATCTTCTCAAATGAGTCTTGGATTGTGACAAGTTTGCAGAACTTGCATATTTTGGAACCTAATCAGTATTTGGTTGGCACACCTTTTATGGTGATCTTTGGATTGACCTATAACTTCATTCCTTTCATGACTCTGCCGCTATACACATCTTTGGAGCGCTTGGACATTCGCTACCTAGAAGCCGGGTCAGATCTCTATGCCTCACCGGCAAGAGTGTTCAGAAAAATAACCTTGCCACTATCAATGCCGGGCATCATCTCTGGAACATTACTAACTTTTATTCCCATCGCAGGTGATTACATCAATGCTTCGGGAGATTTCCTAGGCTCCTCTGAGACTTCAATGATGGGTAACGTAATCGAATCTAACTATTTACAGATCAATGACTATCCTTCAGCTTCAGCAATGTCCGTGCTGCTGATGGGCGTGATTTTGATTTTGGTGAGCGTTTACGTCAGAAGAAGTGGAACGGAGGACTTGCTCTAATGAAATTTAGTTTGGGTAAGTTTGCTTTGCCACTTTATTCAATGCTGGCAATCATCTATTTGTTGATTCCAATTATCTACACCTTCGTTTTCTCCTTCAACGACAGCATCAAGACCAACCTGATTTGGCGTGGCTTTACTTTCGATAAGTGGACTAACGTGTGTCAGCGTGAAGGTGTTTGCGAAGCTTTCGGTAACTCGGTGCTTATCGGTGTTGTTTCAACGCTTGTAGCAACAGCCTTGGGCACCATGATTGCTATCGCTTTGGTGCGCTATCGCTTCAAATTCAGAAGCTCAATCAACCTCTTATTGTTTTTACCTATGGCAACTCCGGAAGTTGTGCTTGGAGCAGGCTTAGCTTCG
>JBEGRI010000041.1:0-9628 GCA_041180525.1 Actinomycetota bacterium
TGCAGATTACAATGAATGGCTTGCACGAATAAACAAGGGGAAGTAATAGTTGTCTGAAATAAAGCTCTCTAGAGAGCAGCTTGCCCTTTTTGATTACATAGAGAAAGACGGCCAAACTGTTTTTGTTACCGGTCGTGCCGGTACAGGTAAGTCAACACTGCTTGGGTATCTAAGAGATAACACTAAACAACAGGTTGTTGTTTGTGCTCCGACTGGGGTGGCTGCCTATAACGTTGGTGGAATAACTATCCACTCGCTGTTTGGTTTTCCTTTCGGTGTTTTAACTGCAAGCGATGTTGCCAGGCATTTAAGCAAGAGAGCTAGAGAGGTTCTTCGAGGCATCGACATGTTGATTATCGATGAGGTCTCGATGGTCTCAGCAAATCTAATGGATGCCATAGATGTTGCTTTGCGTGCTGCCAGGGGCAAACCTAAAGTTCCTTTTGGTGGTTGCAAAATAGTGATGTTTGGAGATCCGTACCAATTAGCTCCTGTTCCAGCTAGAGGAGCAGAATTACAACAATTAATTGAATTTGATTACAAATCACAGTGGTTCTTTGACGCCAAAGTCTGGTTACAAGAACGCATGGAGATTTTTGAGTTAGTTGAAATCTTTAGACAACGCGATCCAGAATTCAAAAGAATCCTAAATGCCATTCGCGTAGGTCATGCCAGTCAAGAACTCGTAGATGAAATAAATCTAGCCGGCAATCGTTTCCCACCACACGAAAATGTAATTAGGTTGGCAACCGTTAACAACATTGTTGATGCTGTTAATGCAGATCGTTTAGCCAAACTAGATTCAGAAGAAAAGTTCTTTGAATCATCTTTCTCACTTGGTGATGCTTCAGCTTTTGGTAACGGGTTACCAGCGGAATCTAGATTGCATCTAAAGATCGGTGCCCAAGTGATGTTCATCAAGAACGATGATCAAAAACCAACTAAGAATGCCGATGGTTTAATGAGCTGGCGATGGGTTAACGGAACTATCGGTAAAGTTGTTGCCTTCGGTGAAGGTAACTATGTTTTGGTTGAAGCTGATGGTGAAGTCCACACCGTAGGAGTTAGCATTTGGCAAAAAGTTAGATATCTCATCGAAGAAGAGTTCAATGAAGGCACTGGCAAGTTTGATGAGACCTTGGTGCCTGAGATTCTTGCTGAGTTCAAACAGATACCTTTACGTTTAGCTTGGGCGGTGACAGTTCACAAATCTCAAGGTCAGACCTATGACGAGGTAGTGGTTGATATGGGCTCAGGGGCATTCTCTTCAGGACATACCTATGTTGCTTTATCCAGAGTCAGGTCTTTAGAAGGCCTTTATTTGACTAAGCCAATCAGACTCAAAGACATTCAGGTTGACCCAGCCGTTGTTGAATTCATGGGTCACGCTAGAACTTCTATTACCGAAGATCCTTTAGGAATTTAGCCACCAGTTAATTGGGTGCTCAACTCGCATCCCCCACCAAATTTCTTTATGTCCAGTACCTGGATAGATTTCAGCCTTGTAATCTTTGTCTCTAACCCAGCCCGCTTTATCCATAGCGGCAACGAAGTTGTAATGCCAAGAAGAATAAGTTGCATCTAGTTCTTCAGTGCCAACGTCAGAGTAAACCCGAACACCTTTAGGTAAATCAGCAACAAGTAAGTCAATCAGCTCTTGGTAACCTAATGGCCAAGCAGTTGAAAGACCCAAGCCAAAACCAAAGACCTCGGGGTGTCTTGAAACACCGTAGATAACCGCAAGTCCACCTAGTGAAGCACCTATCTGAGCAGTTCTACTCGGCTCCAGTTTTAGACCGTATCTTTTCGCCAACTCTGGAACAAGACGTAGTGCTAGCAGATCTTGGTATTCGTTGGCTGCGTAAATCAGTTCAGCTGGTTTTTTTATAAGCCCGAGGTTATCTAGTAGATGTGGTCTGTTCTTCAAAATGTCTTCTGGGGCAAGTTCAGCCATACGCTGATTGTCGTCGACTCGGTAAACACCAACAATGATTGGTAGCTTCCCATTTTTAGTCACAATACGACCAGAAGCGATAGCTTCAGGTATTCCCCAGTTCTGATGATTCCAGGTTTCGTTGATGTCTAGCAGGAAGTTGGCCCCATCGTGAGCGATAAGTAGTGGTGTCTCAGAATCATATTCTTTAGGAGTCCAAACATCGATTCTTCTACCTTCAAAAATAAAGTTCTCCAAGTTACCCCCAGCTAGTTCTCTATCGGAGATAACGGAGTGAACACCGTTGTCAGAAGTCTTGTAATTCTCTTTTTTGGTTTTGTGTAGATGTATTTCGCGCATCGCTAACCAGAACGGAAAAACAAAAGCGATGGCTGAAATAAATCCAGCAAGGATGTATAGATAAACACGCTTCATACCTATGCGCTTGGATTCAATAACCATAAATGGAACAGCGGCAAAAGCAGTGAGCAGCAGATCGCAAGCTAAGACCCAGTCGGCATCATTACCAAACCATGAACCAAAAAAGTCAACACCGCGAATGATTGCTATGGTGTTGAAATACCATGCAGTTAGTAATCCGATTGCTGAGACGGTGAAGTAAAACAGGGCTTTCTTGTTCATCAATTTTCTTTCCGAGGTAAACAATGTAGGCTGGGAATATTCATGAAACCTCTAAGCAATTTTGTCATTCGACGCAGTAAATTAGCTCTCTTTGGCTTTATAGCCCTAGTGTTGCTATCTCTTGTCGGGGGCTTCCAAGCCTTCGGCAACCTCAAAGGTGGCGGCTATAACGACCCTGGTTCCCAGTCGCAGAAGGTCACCGACATCCTTAGCAAAGACTTCAAACAAACCGATCCAGAGATAGTTTTGGTAGTCGACATGGGTCGCAGCGTAGATGACAGCCAATCTCAGGTTAGCGCTGGTCTCATCTCTCAAGCATTAGTAGCAACCGAAGGCATTCAAACAGTTACCTCTTATTACAGCCTTGGTAAGCCAGCCACCTTGAAATCAAAAGATGGAATGGCTGTTTACATGTTCGCCAAACTCAAGGATGACGCAAACGCAGCCAAAGTTGCTCAAGAAGTTTCTGATGAAATCGGGGGTAAAAATTATGGAGCTACAATCTACGTTGCAGGTTGGGCACCAATAACTTCAGAGATCAATCACGTAATTGAAGGCGATTTAGTTAGAGCGGAATCGGTGGCAATTCCGATTACATTACTGCTGATGATTTTTGTCTTTGGCTCAGTCATTGCAGCTGGTTTACCACTGATGATTGCAGGCCTAACAATTCTTGGTTCGTTCTTTTTTATCTGGCTATCTTCACTTTTCACAGACACGTCAACTTTCTCGGTGAACTTGATTACTGGTCTAGGTCTTGGTTTGGGTATCGACTATGCCTTGCTGATGGTAAATCGATTCCGAGAAGAAAGACATAAGGATCTCTCTGTTGCTCAATCCGTTGAGAACACTGTTTTGAGTGCTGGACGAACAGTGTTCTTCTCGGGTGTCACTGTTGCTCTAGTCATGCTCGCGCTTAACTTCTTCCCGCAGTATTTCCTTAAGTCTTTTGCATATGCAGGTTTAGTTTCTGTTTCACTTGCTGTTGCAGCAGCGCTTATAGCGCTACCAGCATTACTAAATCTTTTAGGCGACAGAGTTGATAAGTGGCCGCTCTTTAAGCATCGTCCACCCAAGGACCACGGTTTCTGGGAGAAACTAGCCAAGCTGGTTATGCGCAAGCCAGTAACTGTTGTTCTGGTAACTCTTTTAGGTTTAGCTTCGCTAACTGCACTGGGAATGAATGTGAAGCTTGGCCAGGTAGATGATCGCATTCTGCCGAAAGATAATCGTGTCGTTATCGCGACCAACCAAATTAGAGATCGCTTTGATGGTCGCGAAGGTTCACCAGTTGAAATCATTGCCGATACGAGTAAAACAGACGTTGAACAGTTCGCGTCAGACTTGTCTAAACGGCAACACATCGCAAGAGTAGAAACTGCAACCGGCATTTATGTTCAAGGAAAGCTTGAAATGCCGTTGCTTAGAGCCGATCTCAACAACAGCAAATACTCGAGAATCGTTGCTATCGCTGATGTTGAGCCGAGAAGCCCCGTTGGTGAGGCTCTAACTAAAGAAATCAGAGGTTTAGATAAGAACATCCTGGTCGGTGGTTCTGCTGCAATCTATACCGATGCTTTAGCTGGTATCACCAACAACCTGCCGTGGGCAGCATTGTGGATTATCTTGACCACCATGGTCTTACTATTCCTGTTTACTGGTTCGCTAATTCTTCCAATCAAAGCTATCCTGTTGAATTTCATGTCACTGTTTGCAACTATGGGATTCCTGGTTTGGGTGTTCATGGAGGGTAATCTACGTTGGTTGATTGGTGATTTTGCCTCGACTGGGACAATTGACTCTTCATCGTTGGTTTTAGTCGCAGTAATTAGTTTTGGTTTATCTATGGACTATGAACTATTTTTACTTTCTCGAATCAAAGAGCAACATGATCAAGGTCTAAACACTATTGATTCTGTTGCGGTTGGATTACAGCGCAGTGGTCGAATCATTACAACAGCAGCAATGGTGTTGGCTGTTTCTTTCTTTGCTTTTGCTTCCAGCGGTGTTTCAATTATGAAGATGCTAGGGCTTGGTGTTGCTTTCGCAGTCTTATTAGATGCAACGGTGATTAGGGCGTTATTAGTTCCCGCTCTAATGAGATTGTTTGGTAATGCTAACTGGTATGCGCCAAAGTGGATGAAGTGGATTCAACGTAAAGTTGGTTTAGAACACTAAGAACGAAGTTCTTTTTTCAAGTGTTCAGCTAACTTCGAAGATAATCTCAAATACTCCAGTAATTCTTTCTCAGTGAAAACAGTAAACAGTTCAACCATCATTTTTTCATGCTTAGGGAACATGGCTTTAGCCATCTTCTCAGCTTTAGCTGTGATCGAGATTATATAAACTCGCTTATCTCTGGGTGAAACTGTTCTAGAAACTAAACCATCTTTCTCTAGCCCATCAACTAAACGCGTAATGGCTCTAGGTGTAACATCTAGAATTTCTGCTGCTTCACCCATGGTAAGAGATTTGTGTGTTACTAAAACACTGATCAGCATCAACTGGGGGGCTGAGCCGTGCCAGTGTGAATCAACATTGCGTTCTAACCATCTAGAGAACAGGTGCGACAAACGAAGGGTAACGGCAGCACCTAAGGGACCTCTACGGTTCTTAGGGATTTTCTTTAAAACTTCAGGTTCCCCGGAGAAAGCTTTCTTGATTCTTTCCGGCGGGCTAATTCTTCCTTCGGCATCTCGCATAATATCCATTTTGCCCTAGACCTTCAGGCCTTGAAGGCAAAAGTCGGGTAACCTGTAATTTATGTTGATGTCTGACCGGGATATAAGAAGCCAAATCGAACAGGGCCGTATCGGCCTAGAGCCACTGGAAATGGGGTTATTGCAACCCTCGAGCATGGATGTCAGATTAGACCGTTTCTTTAGACTCTTTGATAACCACAAATACGCCTTCATTGATCCAGCTGAGGAGCAACCGGAACTTACTCGTCTGATTGAGGTCAAATCAGATGAACCGTTTATCTTGCATCCGGGTGAATTTGTTTTAGGTTCAACCTATGAGTTTGTCTCCCTACCTGATGACATTGCAGCCAGATTAGAAGGTAAGTCATCGCTAGGAAGACTTGGATTACTAACTCACTCAACTGCTGGTTTCGTTGATCCAGGATTTAGAGGCCACGTAACACTGGAGTTATCCAATGTTGCGACACTACCTATCAAGCTTTGGCCGGGGATGAAGATAGGTCAGCTCTGCTTCTTCCAACTATCTAGTGCTTCAGAAACCCCATATGGTTCAGCTAAATACAACAGCAGATACCAAGGTCAAAGAGGACCAACAGCTTCTAGATCTTTCTTGAACTTCTACAAGACTGATGTTGGTAATGAGCCACTAGAAGGTAACAACTAGTTTTCAATCAATGACTTTCGGGTTTGGATGAACCCAGAGTAACCAGAAGTATCCAGCACCTAAAACAATCAGAATTCCTAAGATTCCATAGATGGTTGCGTTAGCAATACCTAGTGCTGAAGCACCTGCAATTGTTAGAGCCCAAAGCAAAGGTGATAAGAAGGATGCTGCACGACCAGTTGTTTGGTAGAGACCGAAGACTTCACCTTCACGATTAACTGGTGCAAGTCTTGCAACAAAAGTCCTACTTGATGCTTGAGCAGGACCAACAAATAGACATAGCAGTAAACCAAAGACCCAATATGTAATTGAACCAAGTCCCGATAAAGCAAATACTGCTATACCTGCTACTAGCATTCCCAGCAACGACCAAGAAATTACTTTCTTGGTGCCGATGCGATCATCTAGATAACCTCCAAGGAATGCACCAAGACCAGAAACTATGTTTGCTGCAACTCCAAACAAGATAACTCCGGTTTGGCTGAAACCAAAAGCAACAGTTCCAAGGATTGCCCCGTAAGTGAAGACACCTGCTAAGCCATCTCTATAAACAGCACTGGCTAAAAGAAAACGTAGAGCATCGGGACTCGATTTACGTAGTTTGCTGATGTTCTGCAATAAACCTTTATAGCTTTGAAGAATGGATTCGCGGTTACTATTGTCAGCTGCCTTAGGAATTTCTGGGACAAAGATTGCTAGAGGGATTGTGAAAATGAACATCCATGCTGCTGCAAATAAGAAGATCACGCGGATGTTCAGCGATTGTTCTTCGCTTGGATAAATCGGGTGACCTGGAAGAAAACATAAAACTAGTGAACCAAGCAACAAGATGATTCCACCAACGTAACCTAGACCCCAAGCAATGCCCGAAACTCTAGCCATGTTGTTTTCGTTTGTTACTTGCTTCAACATCGCGTAGTAATTTATGAAAGCTGTTTCTTGAACAACGTTACCTATCGCATAAATTACTAAAGCAAATAAGAAGAAGGATGGACTGGGTTCAACAAAGTATGAAGCTACCATCAGCGCAATAAGGATGCCCGAGTTGACCAGTAGCCAAAACTTTCTTCGACCAGCGCTGTCACTTCGTCGACCAAAAACTGGGGCGCTAATTGCTACGAGCAAACCTGCTATGGCTCCAGCCCAACCAATTTGTTGGGTCAGTGCGTCTTTGTTGCCGTCAACAGTGAACACACTGCTGGTGATGTATGTTACGAAGATGAAGGTTTGGATGATCGTTGGGTAAGGCTGTTCTGCCCAGTCCCATAGCATCCAGGCCCAAGTTGCGTTATTTCTCTTTGCTTTAGTCATGCCCTTAGTTTGGTGGGTGTTATGGGGTTGCCAACTTGAGCCAAGTCGACTCAATTTTTGTGGGTATCTATTGACAAGGATTTAGGAATGCTTAAACTTGAGTCTAGAAGGCTCAAGTTTGGGTCTTTATCGATTGCGGCCCAGTAAGGGCGAGTCAATATAAGGAGAAAACAATAAATGGCACGTGCAGTAGGAATTGACCTAGGAACCACTAACAGCGCTGTAAGCGTATTGGAAGGTGGCGAACCAACAGTTATTGCTAACGCGGAAGGCTTGAGAACCACCCCATCTGTGGTGGCTTTCACTAAAGACAACCAGATCTTGGTTGGTGAGACAGCTAAGCGTCAGGCTGTTACCAACGTAGATAGAACCATCTCATCGGTAAAGCGTCACATGGGTACCACCTGGACCTTTGATGTTGATGGTAAGAAATACACCCCACAGGAGATCTCATCTCGTATCTTGATGAAGCTCAAGAGAGATGCAGAGACTTATCTGGGTGAGCCAGTAACCGATGCGGTTATTACCGTACCGGCATACTTCAACGACGCAGAGCGTCAAGCAACTAAGGAAGCTGGTGAGATTGCAGGTCTTAATGTCTTGCGTATCATCAACGAGCCAACAGCTGCAGCTCTTGCATATGGTTTAGACAAAGGTAAAGAAGATGAATTGATCTTGGTCTTCGACCTTGGTGGTGGAACCTTCGACGTTTCACTTTTGGAAGTTGGTAAAGATGATGGTTTCTCAACTATTCAGGTTAAGGCAACTTCAGGTGACAACCGTCTAGGTGGAGATGACTGGGATGCCAGAATCGTGGAACACCTTTCAAAGAAGTTTAAGGAAACAACTGGTGTTGATATTTCTAAAGACAAAATTGCATTGCAACGTCTAAAGGAAGCTGCTGAGCAAGCAAAGAAAGAACTATCACAGTCAATGTCAACCACAGTTCAGTTACCTTACCTATCTCTAACTGAGAATGGTCCAGCTAACTTGGATGAGACAATCACCAGAGCACAGTTCGAACAAATGACTGCAGACTTACTTGAAAGAACTAAGAAGCCTTTCAACGATGTCATCAAAGAAGCAAACATCAAAGTCGCTGACATTGATCACGTAGTTCTTGTTGGTGGTTCAACTCGTATGCCACAGGTAGCTGAACTAGTTAAATCTCTAACTGGTGGTAAGGAACCTAACAAGGGAGTTAACCCTGATGAGGTTGTTGCAGTTGGTGCATCATTGCAAGCTGGTGTTCTAAAGGGTGAGCGTAAAGACGTTCTGTTGATTGACGTGACACCACTATCACTTGGTATTGAAACCAAGGGTGGCATCATGACTAAGTTGATTGAGCGTAACACCGCTATCCCAACTAAGCGTTCGGAAGTCTTCACAACAGCTGAAGATAACCAACCTGCAGTTAGCATCCAGGTTTTCCAAGGTGAGAGAGATTTCACTAAAGACAACAAGTCGCTTGGCAACTTTGAATTAACTGGTATTGCACCAGCTCCTAGAGGTATTCCTCAGATCGAAGTCACCTTCGACATCGATGCCAACGGTATCGTGCACGTATCTGCTAAAGACAAGGGAACTAACAAGGAACAGTCAATGACTATTACCGGTGGTTCATCGCTATCTAAGGAAGACATCGAGCGCATGATCAAGGATGCTGAAGAGCACGCCGCTGAAGATAAGAAGCGCCGCGATGAAGCAGACACTAGAAACAATGCTGAGCAGATGGTCTATCAAATCGAGAAGCTAATCAAGGACAACGACCAGAAGCTATCTGAAGAGGTTAAGTCTTCAGTCCAGGCTGATGTTGATGCCGTGAAGAGCGCTCTAGCGGGAGATGACATCGAGGCTGTCAAGTCAGCTGTTGAGAAGCTAAACGAGTCTCAAACCAAGCTGGGTGAGGCTATTTATGCTGCCGCTTCCCAAGAGGCTGAAGCCCAACCAGAGTCTTCAGAAGACGTAGTTGACGCTGAGGTTGTCGAGGAAGAAGAAGGTAAGTAATGTCTGAGGAGTTTGAGTCGGCACCTGAAAATGCCGACACTCCTGTGGACCCGATCGATGCTGAATTGGCCGACCTTGTTGATGAGGTCGGAACGAGACAGAGATGTTTCTCGCGAGGCTGCAATCGTTGAGGTCTTTAGATCATTGCTTCCAGCTTTAGATGATTTAGCCTTAGCTGAAAGTCATGGTGATTTAGAAGGATCACCTTTTGCAGCAGTTGTATCTAAGATTCGTTCTGCTGCTGAGAAGTTTGGACTAACAAGTTTTGGCTCTAAAGGTGAAAAGTTTAATCCTGAGATTCATAACGCTTTAGTGCAAACACCTAACAGTGAGGTAAGTGAAACTGTAATAGCTGATGTTATTTCAGCT
>JBEGRI010000042.1:0-7621 GCA_041180525.1 Actinomycetota bacterium
TTCAGACCGCTTTACGCTGTTGGTGGTCAAGAACTTGGTTATCTACCTGGCACAGAAGCCGAAAAGATGAACCCTTGGGCTCAAGCTGTTTTTGATACCTTAGGCCCACTAGTCAGCAAAGAAGTTTTGGAACACGTCACCGACCGTGGCATCTTAGAAGTGTTGCCACTGACACACATCAGAGGTAGATCTTTGCATGACACCTTTGTGATTGTTGATGAGGCCCAGTCTCTGGAGCGTAATGTTCTGCTAACTGTGCTTTCCCGTATTGGACAGAACTCTAAGGTAGTGCTAACCCATGATGTTGCTCAACGAGACAATTTGAGAGTTGGTAGGCACGATGGTGTTGCTGCTGTAATTGAAGCACTCAAAGGTCAAAACTTGTTTGCCCACCTCACTTTGACCAGATCTGAGCGCTCACCTATAGCCGACATGGTTACCAGCATCCTAGATAACTAGCTGGGGATAACTTAAAACAGCTAAAACAGGTTTCAATACTGTATTGCTGTGTCCAGTCTGTCTTTGCTAATTGACCTGAAAGAGCATCGCCTGCCCAACAGGTTAGTTCTCCCTGTATTCCCGATAGCTCTTTTGGCTCAAGGTATTGCCGTCGCCCTTGGGACAGACTGGACACACCAACTCATCGCGATAGCACTGTCTCTAGGCATCTTCGTCATAGGTGTTTTCCTAAATTACAAAGATTTCCTGGGGATGGGTGACGTAAAGCTAATTGCCGGGATGGCTTTAGTGCTCGCGTTTTTTAATCCGTATAGTCCGGGACTGACAATCCTGGTCGCGTTCTTAGTAGCGTTTTTAGTAATCAGCGTAAGGATAATGCTTGGTAAGGCTAGCTTTGGCCAGAGCATGCCACTAGGGCCTTACCTTTTAGGGAGTTTTCTTTTAGCTGTTGGTCAGACCGTTTTTACTCAGCTGGCTTAGTCATAGACAAAACATCTAGTGCTTTATCAAGTTGCTCAAGAGTTAACTTTTCATTATCAACATAACCAAGCTCGATAGTTGCTTCTCGGATAGTTAGTCCTTTAGCAACTGCATGTTTAGCAATCTTGGCAGCTGCCTCATAGCCAATGTATTTATTCAGTGGTGTCACAATCGAAGGTGATGATTCAGCCAACGCTTTCGCCCTTACTTCATTAGCCTCTAAACCATGAATGGTTTTATCGGCTAGCAAGAGCAAAGAATTAGCTAGCAATCTAATTGATTCCAATAACGAGTTACCCATAACTGGAATTGCAACATTTAGTTCAAAGTTTCCGCTGGCTCCTGCCCAAGCAACTGCAGCATCGTTACCAATAACTCTGGCAACAACCATCATCACTGCTTCAGGAATTACTGGGTTTACTTTACCCGGCATAATTGAAGAACCTGGCTGAAGATCTGGGATGGCAATTTCACCGAGACCAGCATTAGGTCCAGATCCCATCCATCTAAGATCATTACAAATTTTGGTTAGGCTAACTGCCAAAACTCGAAGTGCTCCTGAAGCTTCGACGAGGGAATCTCTAGCCCCCTGAGCTTCAAAGTGGTTTCTGGCTTCAGTTATCGGTAAGCCGGTTTCAGCAGCGAGTAATTTAATTACTTCTTGAGGAAAGCCTTTAGGAGTATTAATTCCAGTTCCTGTAGCGGTTCCACCCAGTGGAACTTCCGCAACTCGAGCAATAGTGGTTTGAATTCTTTCGATTGCATATCTAATTTGAGCAGCGTAGCCACCAAATTCTTGACCAAGGGTGACTGGCGTTGCATCCATTAGGTGGGTTCGACCAGCTTTAACTACCTTTTGCCAAGCATTTGCTTTAGCTTCCAATTCTTTAGCCAGGTGATCTAGCGCAGGAAGTAAATCGTGGATAAGCGCATTAGTAACTGCGATGTGTACTGAGGTAGGGAAGACATCGTTTGATGACTGTGAGGCGTTGACGTGGTCGTTTGGGTGTATTGCACTTCCAAGATGTTTAGATGCAATAGTTGCTAGAACCTCGTTCATGTTCATATTTGACGAGGTACCTGATCCAGTCTGGAAGATATCTACTGGGAATTCACCGTCGTGCTTAGCTTGAATCACTTCATCGGCCGCTTTGGCGATAGCAGCTGCGATTTCGTTGCTGATAACACCTAGTTTGGCGTTGGCCATAGCCGCAGCCTTCTTGATTTGGGCCAGAGCTCTGATGTGTTGCCGCTCTAACCTGGTACCACTAATTGGAAAGTTCTCCACCGCTCTGGCTGTTTGGGCTGCGTATAAGGCATCCTTAGGAACCTTAACTTCACCCATGGTGTCGTGTTCGATGCGGTATTCCATTGTCCTTATCCTTTGCTAGTCCAGAGAGCCAACCAAGTCAATCTGATGTATTTCGCCAAGACTTAGAGCGTAATTTGCTCCTACAACAGCCAATTTACCCGATTCAACGCGAGATTTAATTAGCTCAGAGCGGCCAATCATCTCTTTTATGGTGTCTTTGACATGCAAAGCAGTTATTTCATCAATCTCATGAAAACCATCTTTTTGAGCCTGAAGCACTGTTGGTGTTATTCGATCAACCAGGTTGTGTATGAAGGCCCCTTGAGCATTCATTTGACCTGCTTGGGCATCCATGGTCGCTCTAATCGCCCCACACTGGTCATGGCCCAAGACCAGAATTAGTGGAACACCTAAGATTTCAACCGCGTATTCCAATGAACCTAAGATTGTCTCGGCAATAACTTGCCCTGCATTACGAACTACGAAAAGATCGCCTAACCCAACATCAAAAATTATTTCTGCAGACAATCTAGAGTCAGCACAACCAAAAATCGCAGCAAAAGGAGTCTGCCTTTCGGCCAGGACTTCAACATGATCAATGTCTTGCCTAGGGTGCAGTGGGGCAGAGGCCACAAACCTTTGGTTACCTTCTAGGATTGCATGCCAAGCCTGACTTGGTGTGGTTGGTCTAATCAATTACGGTTCCGTCCTGCAATCTCAAAGAAATTTCATCGGCAAATGCTTGTAGCTCTGACTCGTCAGCAACGCCATAAAGCAATACATAGTTGTTGCTTGAATACTGAAGCACCATGGTGTAATCATTAGTTTTAGGTGGATCGTTTTTCATGATGCTCTGGTAAATCTTCCAGTTTTTGTAATCACCGGTAGGTGTCAAAGTGTTTAACTTAAAGGCTAACCAAGTTGGGTTTGCATCAAAGGCCTGGGTATAACCGATGTATTTAGTATTCGATCCAACAAACCCCGCCTTGAAGTTAATTACAGCATCATTGCTTGAGGTGTTAAGTTGAGCTAGGTTACACCACCAGCCAGTAGGCGCTTTGATCCTGATGAAATTCAAACCAGTAGCCGATTTAGCCTGATTAACTATGTTGTCGTAGGCGACAGGTTTGATTCGATTAGATTCATCACGGGGGACCGAAATAACAACTAAAGCAACTAGAGCAATAGATGCAGCTAAAGCAAGAACTAAGTTAACTACAGTCTGTCTAGCCCTGTGTTTAGCTGCCGAATCGCTCAATCTAGTCTTTCTTTTCTTTCAAAACCTCATTAAGTTTTGCTCTAGCTCCAGCCAGCCACTGCTCACACTTTTGAGCGAGCAGTTCTCCTCTTTGCCAGAGTGCCATGGATTGATCTAGGGTCACCGAACCTGCTTCTAACTGATTCAAAACCTTAGTTAGCTCGTCCCGAGCCTGCTCGTAGCTCATGCTCTCAATGTCTTTGTTTTCTTCACTCATACTTACTCCAGTTTAATCGTTACTTTGCAGTTGCTTTAATTTCACCCTTAGCCATCCTCAGGTTCAGTTCTGTTCCGCTAGGAACATCCTTTGGGTCAGTCACAACCTGCCCAGCGCTGTTGCGTATCACCGAATAGCCTCTATCTAAAGTGGATTGGGGGGATAGCGAACGCAACAAACTTCGGTCAGATTTCAGTTCGGCAAGCTTGATATCTAGTCCATTAGTCAAACGGTCTCTAAGCTCCGAAATGCTTCTAGTCAACTCATCTTGTCTTACCTCTAGGTAGGCATGTGGGTCTCGAAGCAGCGGATTACGCCTAATCTGCCCTAGCAGATCAAATTGTGATTGAACATAATGAGAGATTCTGTTTTTCATTCGCTCTAAAGCTTCATGAATTCTTCTGCGTTCCTCAACAACATCTGGAACAACTCGCTTAGCCGCATCGGTTGGAGTTGAAGCACGTAAATCAGCAACATCATCTAAAACCGGATGATCATTTTCATGTCCAATAGCTGAAATAACAGGTTTCTTTGAAGCTGCAACTGCTCTAACTAAAGCCTCATCGCTAAAACCAACTAAATCTAGAAAACCTCCACCACCTCTAGAGATGATGATGACATCAATCTCATCGTCTTCGTTCATCTTCTGCAACGCTGCAATCACACTAGGTGGGCATTCAGGACCCTGCACTGACACACTAAGTGTTTTTATGTATGCTTCTGGCCAGCGCAGCAACACATTTTGCTTCACATCTTTTTCTGCATCAGAGTTAGCGGCAGTAATTAAGCCAATACCTTTAGGTAAGAAAGGGAGTTTCTTCTTTTTATTTGGGTCAGCTAGACCCTCGGCAAAGATTTTGGCTCTAAGCGCTTCAATCTCCGCCATAAGAACACCTAAGCCAATTTTCTTTATGGCGGTTACCTTGAGACTTAGTTTTCCCTGGGGAATGTAATAGTCCATTACACCGTGCACGACAACTCGGTCGCCATCTTTGAATTCTTCACCAGCTGAGGCGAGCACTCCGTTGAAGATAACTAGGGGAATGGTAGCCCCTGTGTTTAGATCTCTAAGGTTTGGATAAGCATGTCCGCCAGATTTATGTTGGAACTTGATTAGTTCACCTTCAACCCAAGCGCTACCCCATTTTGAGATAGCATCAGAGACTCTCTGGCTTAGTTGGGCAACCGTGAAGGGGTGATCTTGGTCTTTGCCAATCTCTGGAACAGAATTCATGGACCCCTCCTTGGTTAGACTTATCCTGTGACTACCATCCAGAATACTTCCGGCAACGGACATAAAAGAGTGCTTTTAGCCGCCCCACGTGGTTATTGTGCCGGAGTTGACCGTGCAGTTATTGCCGTCGAGAAGGCTCTAGAGATGCACGGAGCACCGATCTACGTTCGTAAAGAGATAGTGCATAACAAGCATGTAGTTAATTCCCTGGAAAAGCGCGGGGCTATCTTTGTCAACGAAGTTGACGAGGTGCCAGAAGGCTCAAGACTGGTCTTCTCAGCCCATGGGGTTAGCCCAGCTGTGGTCGAAGCCGCTTCAAGTCGAGGATTACAAACCATCGATGCCACCTGCCCCTTGGTTACTAAGGTTCACCGCGAAGTTCAGCGTTTTGCAAGTGATGACTATGACATTTTGCTTATCGGTCACGAAGGCCACGAAGAGGTTGAAGGAACAGCTGGTGAAGCTCCAGATAAGGTTCAGTTAGTTGACGGCATCAAGGGAGTTTTGAACGTAACGGTTAGAGATCCAAACAAAGTTGTTTGGCTATCTCAAACCACACTCTCAGTTGATGAAACTTATCAAACTGTTGAGAAGCTCAAAGAGCGCTTCCCAACATTACAAAACCCACCTAGCGATGACATCTGTTATGCAACGCAAAACCGTCAAGTTGCTATCAAAAAGGTTGCTAAGGATGCTGATTTGGTTATCGTTGTTGGTTCGGCTAACTCATCGAACACTGTTCGCCTTGTCGAGGTTGCTTTAGAAAATGGAGCAAGAGCAGCATACCGAGTTGATTTCGCTTCAGAGATAAAAGAAGAATGGTTTATTGAAGTAAATACTGTTGGTGTTTCTTCAGGTGCCAGCGTTCCAGAAGTTTTAGTTGATGAAGTTTTAGAGTATTTAGCTGAAAAAGGTTTTGGCCATGTTCAGATAGTTCAAACCGCTGAAGAGGATGTTCAATTCTCTTTGCCTAAAGAACTTAGAAAAGAAATGAAGGCTGCTGGTGAAGACACCAGCAACAAGCAAAAACGAAATTAGATAGACATCGACTTGTGTGCTGAACCGAGTTCACAAGTCGCTTGAGCAACACGTTGGGCCATAGCAGCTTCAGCAATCTTTCCCCAGGCTCTAGGGTCGTAGGCTTTTTTGTTGCCAACTTCACCGTCAATTTTTAGCACGCCGTCGTAGTTGGCAAACATGTGTCCAGCGATAGCCCTGGTGAAAGCGTATTGTGTGTCGGTATCGATATTCATCTTAACGACACCATAACTAACGGCATCAGCTATTTCTTTTTCAGTTGAACCTGAACCACCGTGGAAAACCAGATCAAACGGTCTTTCCTTGCCGTACTTATCGCCAACAGCGCGCTGAATGTCATTCAGTAATTCTGGTCTAAGCACAACATTGCCAGCTTTGTAAACACCGTGCACGTTACCAAAAGTTAGTGCGGTTAGGTATCGACCGTTTTCGCCTAGTCCTAGTGCTTCAGCAGTTAGGATTCCGTCTTCGATGGTTGAGTAAAGGTGTTCACCTTCGCCACCTTCAACACCATCTTCTTCACCACCAACTACACCAATCTCAACCTCAAGAATGATGCCCAGGTTCTTAGTTTCAACTAATAATTTCTTGGCGATTTCGAGATTTTCAGTCATTGATAGAGCCGAACCATCCCACATCTGTGAATTAAATAGCGGTTCTTCGCCTCGCTTAACACGCTCTTTGCTCATTTCTAGAGTTGGCAATAGGAAGCTATCCAGATGGTCTTTAGAGCAATGGTCAGTGTGTATTGCAACAGTTATCGGATAGTTCTTGGCTACCTCACGAACAAAGTTAGCCATAGCAGCAGCGCCGGTAGCCATCTTCTTTACCGATGGCCCTGACCAATAGTCACCACCGCCGGTGGTGACCTGGATGATGCCATCCGAACCTGCTTCAGTGAGGCCCTGTAATACTGCATTCACAGTCTGTGAAGAGGAGACGTTGATAGCCGGATATGCAAAGCCACCTTTTTTGGCTCGATCAATCATTTCTGCATATTGCTCATTAGTTGCTACTGGCATTTGCTTCTCCTAAGGCTTGGCAACCGATTCGAGTGGTTGGGATAAATCTGGATTTAGATCTAAGAACGCTTCGGGCATGTTATCTAGATTTGCAAGTCCTGAGGTTGGTTGGGTTACTGCAATAGCCCCAAACTTAACTGCATTCTGAATACCTTTGGCAACATCAAAACCAACACCGAAGCTATCATCTTTTGGATCAACTTCATGTTCAACTACGGCAGCCAAGAAACCAGCTAGAGTTGCATCCCCAGCACCAACAGTGTTGATTACTCTAACCGGTGGTGTTTTGGCAACGCAATGACCTTTAGTAGTCACTGCAATAATCCCATCAGCACCCATCGAAGCTAAAACTACATCGATACCGTGATCGCAAAGTTCTTTAGCAGCGCTAACAACATCGCCGAGGGTTACCAATTCTCTGCCTACTGCTGCAGCTAATTCTTCAGCATTCGGTTTGATAACTGTTGGGCCACTTTTTTTAACCCAGTATGTTAAAGGCTCGCCTGAAGTATCTAGGGCAACCTTCACACCCATCTTCTTCATCGAATCAAAGATAGGTTGTAAATCTACGAAGACACCAGTTGCTGTATAGGTCGGTAAG
>JBEGRI010000043.1:0-7091 GCA_041180525.1 Actinomycetota bacterium
TGATGCAGGAAGTTAGTATTAGCAGCGATGAAGCAGCTTTTATAGCTGGCTAATAAAATCTTCGACTGCGGCTAAAAACTGCTTAGGTGTCTCTTCGTGGGGCAGGTGACCACAATCACTTACCTTAACCAGCTTGGCTTTCTTGATGAGCTTCGCCACGGCGATAGAGTCCTTGGGCGGGATTATCTGATCGTGAACTCCATAGATGACTAGGGTCGGGACGTTGAGCTTTGCTAAATGGTCTTGAATATTACTTCTATCTGGGTGTCTAACAAACTCCCAGAAGGCGGCTTCCCAGCCTTTTACCTCTAGAGGCAAAAGATAGCCATCTAAAACCTCCTGGGTGATACCACTCTTGTCATACCAGGAACGATAAAGAATCTTCATTCCGGCTTTCTTAAAATTGCCGACCAATCTAGGCCCAATTCGGTTCATGGCTTTGCTCTTATTGAGTTTTTGTAAGAACTTATTCACTGGTGCCAAAGTAAGAATTGCCGGTGCTTCAAGGATTAGTGCGCTCATCCGATCTTGATTCTTAAGAGCCCAGTCAGCCGCTATTGCCGCTCCGGCAGAATGACCAAGCAGAATTATCTTCTTATTTGCTCCGAAATGTTTGATTACCTCATCTAACAGTAGAATCTGAGCCTGATAACCATAAGGATTTATCCCAGACCATTGCTTTGGTCTAACGGTTAACCCAAAGCAAGGTCGGTCATAACTAACAACATCGCCTAACTTGGTTAGTTCTGGTAACAAGTGCCTGAAGCTAAATGTGTTAGCGCCAAACCCATGTAACAAAACAACCAAGGTTTTATTGTTCTTACCTTTGGAAAACTCATAGTGAACTTGAATGCCGTTGAGTTCAACAAACTTTGAGTGTTTTCCAGCCAACTCTTGTTCAGTAAGAGTCCCTTTGGTTGAGTTGGTGTGTAATTTCAAGAGATTACTTTAGGTTGCTTTCAATTAGAGCAATAATCTCTGGATCATCCGGCTTAGTGGTTGGGCGGAATCTATGAACTGATCCATCAGCTAAAACAATAAACTTCTCAAAATTCCACTTAACATTTCCAGCTTTACCCGAAGCATCTTTAGCTTTCTTTAGCTCGACGTAAAGCGGGTGCACTCCCCGACCGTTAACTTTAACCTTCTCAGTCATCGGGAAAGTAACGCCCCAAGTGGTTGAGCAGTATTGGGCTATGTCATTATTGTCTTTGAGTTCTTGTAAAAAAGAGTTTGAAGGTAGACCAATTACTGTAAAGCCTTTGGCTCCATACTTTCGCTGCAAAGCCTCTAAAGCTTCATACTGTGGGGTTAGACCACATCGACTGGCAACGTTAACCACCATGGTTACTTTGCCTTGCAACTTACCAAAGTTGCTCTTCTTGCCGTCAATCATAACTAGTTCAATGTTTTTTAGATCCATGGCTAAAGGCTATACGATTCGGGCTAGGCTAAAAACAGTTTCTAAGGAGCAACAGGTGGAACTTACTAACAAAGTTGTCGTCATTACCGGTGCTGGCAGCGGTATGGGTAGAGAAATAGCCCTAGAGTTAGCCAGAAGAAAAGCAAAATTGGCTTTAGTGGATTTCAGAGCAGAAACACTAAAAGAAACAGCAAATCTTGTCTCTGAGCTAGGTGCAACTTGCTCAACACACACCTTAGATGTTTCTGATGCAGATGCTGTGAGCAAATTACCAAATGAAGTTAGTAAAGCTATAGGCGAAGCCGATGTGTTAGTCAACAACGCTGGAATTATCCAACCCTTCGTGAAAGTAAACGATCTAAGCATGAAAGATGCCATGCATGTTATGAACGTGAACTTCACTGGACCGTTGATGCTTACTAAAGCATTTCTACCTGGTCTTTTGAATAGACCCGAAGCGCACATTCTCAACGTTTCTTCCATGGGTGCTTACGCACCTGTGCCAGGTCAAAGCGTCTATGGTGCTTCTAAAGCTGCTATAAAGCTCTTTACTGAAGGGCTTAGATCTGAATTACTGAACACTAAAGTTGGTGTCACCATCGTCTTCCCAGGAGCTGTTGCAACCAACATTGCTACTAATTCAGGTATGACCATGACTGCTTCAGAAGAAAGTAATTTCCCGACCACTAAGGCTGATGTTGCAGCCAAACTTATGGTTGATGCAATAGCTAAGAACAAACCAAGATTAGTCATCGGCAAAGATGCCAAAACCATGGATATTCTCAGCAGAATCAACCCTGTCTACGCAGCCAAGTTGATCTATAAACAGATGGCTTCGTTGCTGAAGTAATCAGTATTAGTATTTGGCGACTAGGGTTCCCTTAACCAAGCTATTCATCTCAAGCAACAGAGCCTTATGAGCCTCGGTTGAACCCCAGACAGTGATTGCCCAACCATCACCGTAGATCATGTATTTACTTGACCCAGAGTCTTTAGCCGTTGAGGCCGCTTGCCTAAGGATATCTATATCGACCCTAGTCTCACTAACCCACAAGTCAGAAGATTCAGTCCCTGTTCTAGATTTAGGAATATTACAGCCGGTCATAGCAGCATCGACCATGTCGCTGATTGTGTCTTCACAGAAACCGTGCTCATCTAAAATAAGCAGCTCGGCTAGGGTCTCGGCTCCAGTGATTAAATTTGGCCCTGGCAATACAACACCACTTTTCTTGAAGCATTCGGCGTGATGAGTTAAACACTCATTGATGTTTGCCTTATTAGCAATTAGCAAATTACTTTGGTTATCAATGCTGTTTGATCGCTTAGCAAAGTGAATCTCGCTTGAAAATTTAGCTGAACAGGCTTCGAGATTGCCCGCAAGGACTAAGCCAAACTGTCCATAGGACCCTGAGTATGACCAATCTTCTCCATAGCTGCCAACATCGTTATTGATTGCTTCTTGAAAACTAGGGTAAACATTAATCAAACAGCCAGCGGAGTTGCTATAAGAAGCCAACACACCAGGTGTAGGTTCGTTCTCGGTCCAAGCCGGTGAAGCGCTCTGCAACGCTGAAAGTAATTCAGCTTGGGTATAGGTCGGACCAACATAAGCAGCTGGCTTAGCCGAAGGTGTTGGTATTGAGACCGAATCCCCCGAATTCGTAGGGGTTGAATTCGATTGCGAACCTGAACCTCCACAAGCCGCTAACAGCAATATAAGAAATCCGGTTGCAAGAGTTGCTATTTTTCTCAAGGAATCCCCCTTTGGCAGAACACTTATTGCAAGTTTATTGGCATGACACTGAATCGATTCTTGAGAATCTCAGTAAGTTCTAGTATCCGTTGTAACCCTGGTTGAAACCAGTCCAGAAATCTGGACTCATTAGAAGCAAAATACTGACCAAAATACCAAAAGCTCCAACTGCGATACCAGCTATGGCAAGACCCTTGCCACCCATTCGTCCACCCGAATTATTGATCTGGTTCAAAGCAATCAAACCAAAGATAAGTCCTAGAGGACCACAGCAAACCAGAGATGTAATAAGCGAGGCTATAGCCATGCCGTTGGTGGTAGGTGCACTTGGGACAGCTTGTCCCATGCCCTGAGTGACATCCGCTGTTACTGCCGATCCACAATTAGGACAAAACCTTGCGCCATTGGTTTGAGTTCCACACTTATTACAAAACATAAATAACCTTTACCTTCTTGAACTAGAAATACTTTATAGATTTATGGGTTCAATTTATGCCTAAGTTACCGGTTTGTTATCTCGAGCGGGAACTATAAATTAAAACTTGACCAAAAATTAGTATCAATCCCGAGCGCCCTCGGCAGGAATCGAACCTGCGACCAAGAGATTAGAAGGCTCTTGCTCTATCCACTGAGCTACGAGGGCTAATAGTCGTCAATAAGCCTAGTGCTTCTAAAACACTGGGCAACACGGCTACCTCACAATTGTATCTGGTGCGAGAAAATGTCAAAAATTAAGTGAATAACGAATATTCGTTAGGTAGTTGTAATCAGCCAAGAGGCTCAAAACTGCTAAGTCTCTCTTCTTTACCCTAAAGTTTTGTCTAACAGACAATACTATATTGGAAGAGGTTGAAATGAAAATCCGTTCCTCAAAACCCGTTCGATTTATCTTTTCGGGTGCAGTTTTACTCACAGTTTCGTCAGTGGTTGTCAGCGGAGCTGCAGCATCTAGCAACCTGATCAGTTACTACTCCTTTGACGATTTGAGCACAGCACCTGCGGCTAGCGATTCAATTTCATCAAATGATGCCATAAAAAGTGGAAATCCTGCTCCGACTAGCTCAACTGACGTTCCATACAGTTCTCCTGAAAATCTAGGGAGCGCTCAATTCGACGGATTGAATTATCTCGAAATCAACAACACGATCGGCGATAGCTTCACAATTTGCGCTTGGGTAAAGACAGCTTCTGTTGGTGGCGGAGCTCACTGGACGAGCGCTCCAATTGTTGATTCTGAAACTGGTGGTTGGGCTCTTGACTTCGGATTTGGCATCAACGATCAGGGCAAGCTTATGTTTGGTAACGGTGGTTACGATAACAGTGCACAGTATGACTCATGGGTATCAGGGAATGCTGTTGTGAACGATTCAAATTGGCATCACGTTTGCGCAACTCGTGACAACTCAAATGGCGCTGTGAACCTTTTCGTTGATGGCGTTCTAGACAACCAAGGAACAACCGGCACGGGCATACTAACTTCAAACCCAAAAATCAAAATTGGCAACGGTTCTGATGGAAACCAACCGTTCGTAGGTTTAATTGATGACCTGAGAATATACGACTCAGTTTTAACCGCGGAAGAAGTTGCAGAAGTGCATAGTCCGCCTATCCCAACGCCTGAACCAAAAGACAGCACGGGAGATTTGGCTGAAACTGGTGCTGGTATCAAGGGGATGGAACTGCTTCCATGGGCTCTAGCTTTTATTGCTACTGGAATCAGCTTCATTCTTGCCTCTAGAAGAAGGCAGAGAAAACCTTAAGGGTTTCTGGAGTAGGTAGGCGAGAGACTAATCACTACTGAGTTAAACCAGCCCTACCGATCCCAGAGGCAAAGGTGTTTACCAAGTTTGTGATGGTTCGAGAACTTTTATAAAAGTCCTGAACTTGACTTCATTTATTGAAATATGACCAATGGCAACGGGTACCTCATTGCAACAAGCAATAAAGCAAAATCCAATTCGTCAACATAAGAAATATCTAAATAGAATTCAAGTAGCTCAACTGGCTTAGGTAACGATCGATGAAAAAGAAAAAGTATTATTACAAGGTTTATGGAATTCCAGTAGTACCTAAACCTTTGCGTGAGGTCTATTTGGAGACTTTTGAGACTAAAGTTGAGGCCGATAACTTCATTAACTCTGTCAGCAAGCTCCAAGAAGATGGCAAACCCCTATACAAGGCCTTCAAGATCAAGACCGGCGCTTACCGCAATCTTTAGCTGTAATTTAGATTTTTTGCTAACTCTTAATCACTGCTCAACGAGACAATACCTATTGAGCCAAGAGGGTTTGGTTTCAACCAGGATCTTGCTGGGCCGATGACTTTGGCTTTGAAGTAAATGGTTAGACCAAGTTCAGCAGATTCTCTGGTGATTGGAAGTGTGACCTCTTTGGATCTGAGATCATTCTTAGACCATTTAACAACTACCTGGCTACCTGCTGAAGTTGTTATTGTTACTTCTTGTTGTTGTAGTGCAAGTCGAGTATCGCATCTTCGTATCACTATGTTTATCGCTCCATAGCCATCTGCTAAGTGCTTGGGAGCTATAGTTACTAAAGCACTTTTACCTTTTATCCACATGGCATCTGAAAGCGAAAAAACATTTTTACTCCAACTAACTCTGTATTTCTCTTTAGCGCTGTTGAAATCTGGTGCAGCAAAGAACACACCTTGGAAATGTGGTTTGGATCTTTTAGTTAATTCAGCTATCTGCTGTTTGGGGAAGGTTGCTAGAAGTTTCTCAAAATCAAACTTGGGAAGATCTGGAGCGTTTAGTTTTAATGCTTCCTGAATACTAGAAGCTGCTTTGATGTTAGATCTTCCAGTACTCTCGTAGTAATCCAGATACTTAAAATGAGCTTCCTTACCTGGTGAATCAACCCAGATCGCAGGAATGCCTAAGCTTTCAGCAAAGATAATCCCGTGTAGTGAAGAGGATAAAACTAGTTCCGCACCTAGTAGTTGCTTCAGAACAGTTAGTGGCTTGTTATCCGCAGAAACAAAGTGTTGTTGCAGTTTAGGATTAAGCCTCTTGAATACCAATTCATCACGATAGTGGGGAATTATTCTTATTTTTCCTTTTTTGGAGTTTTGCTCCAATGAGTATTTATCTAAATCGCTTTTGAAAAGATGAGCTAGTAAAACACCGGGATCAAATAGTTCAGTGATGTTCGAGGTATCCCAGCCTGCTTTCTTCAAGACTTCTAGAGTCATCGGTCCTCGAACAGCACTGAGATAGATATCTCCCCCTGGATGATTAGCTAAAGCATCAGTGCCTTTGAGTCCTGAACCCCAAACAACGTCACCAGATGATGCTCGGTGCAAAATGGAGCCTATGGCTAGTAATTTGTTTTGCGCTGTTTGAGCTTGAACTGGTATGTAGTCGGATAAACGACTTAGTAGTAGTTCTGATGCATCGTCACCGAAATTTCCGTAATTGAACTGCTGCGGTGAAATTTTCGCATTCAGCGCTGTTCCCTTGGCTGACCACCAGAACAGTGGTAATTCGGCTTGGATAGCGTTGGCATATTCCTTGCTAACTGCTTCACCTGAAACCGTATTTACACTTAGCGCAGTGACCTCTGCTTTACTTTTAGCCGGCTTCATACCTGTTCGAAGGTATGCAACTGGGCCAGTTGCTATGAAGCAATGGGCATCGTTGTAACCGCCAGAGATGACAAAATCTTCTCCCCTAACTGCAAAGCCGGTTGGATAAATCACCGAAGATGTCGTCGAATTTAGGTCTTCTTTCTCACCTTCGCTGAAACCACGGGATGTGTGGTCGGTATGTGGATCAAAATTCAACGCTAAAGGATATGGCAGTTCGCTAACTGGCTGGAAAGGATATTTTGCTGAAAATTCATAGACAGCAGGAACATACTCAACGCCTTCAGGCATGTTAAAACGTGAATGAAC
>JBEGRI010000044.1:0-7535 GCA_041180525.1 Actinomycetota bacterium
TTACCAGGCAACAAAATTGTTCAACTAGGTATCAATGACTTTTCCAACTCACCTGAATACACCAAACAGGCTAAAGATTTTGGAATACACATCATCACGAGGGCAGAGATAGCAGAGTTAGGTGTAATCGCTTCGGTGAATAAGGCTATGGAAGCCATCAACAGTGATGTAATTCACGTTGATTTTGATGTTGATGTTTGTGATCGTTCGTTTGTTCCAGCAACTCCAGCTTCAGCCCCTGGCGGCATTAGCGCTTTTGAATTAAGGCAATTCACTAGAGAGTTTTGTGTAAAGAAAGAAGTTAGGTCTATAGACATAACTGAGATCGATGCAACTATCGATGCTCAAGATCAGAGAACAATTAAATTGGCGGCACTGATGATCCTTGAGGCAGCAGCTGGTTTACTTAAGCGCTAAATACCGGCTGCTAATCCATCAACTCGAACGTCACTACCCCAACACTGAGTTCCGTTAGGCATTATCTCCAATAACTGAACAGCTGAACCATGACCATAGTCAGGCAACACAATTACATCGTGCCCTTTAGCTTTCAAGCCCTCAATAACATTTTCACCAAAGCGAGCTTCGATTTGTAAAGTTCCTTGACCAGTTTCAACCGCCGAAGAATCACCGTTTAGATGTTGCCACCTTGGTGCCTCACAGCTCTCTTGAACGTTTAGTCCTAGATCTAATAACTGTGTTACCAGCTGGAAGTTAGATTGAACTTGGATGTTTGCCCCTGGTGTTCCACCAACCAGTTTCAAGCTCCCGTCTGGGTTAGTAACCGTCCAAGCGTTGAGAGTATGGGCTGGTCTCTTGCCAGGTTCAATCAGGTTCGGTGAATCTGCATCAAGATTGAAACCCGTGGCACGGTTATTTAGCAACACGCCAGTGCCTTTAGGAACAAAGGCAGAGCCAAAACCGTGGAACACAGATTGAATCCAGGAAACGGCATTTCCTTCTTTATCTGCAACGATGAAATAGGTGGTGTCAGAGCCTTCTTGGGAATTTGCTACCGGACCGTTCCAAGCCTTATTCATGTCTATCTCAGCTCTACGTTTAGCAACGTGATCTTTCGAAAGAATTCTTTGAACATCAACCGGGGTGAACTCAGGGTCAGCCAAGATTTCATTTCTATCCAAGAAACTAAGCTTCTTGGCTTCAACCATCAGGTGGATCCGATCAACTTCAGGCATCGCCTTGATATCATCATCAGCGATTATCGCCAACTCTTCCATCAAAATCATTCCCTGAGTTGGCGGTGGTTGACCGTGAACGCGATAACCTTTGTAATCAACTGATAGTGGGGCTTCAACTCTGGTTCTGTGTTTGGCTAAATCTTCATGGTTGAACCAACCGTCTGTTCCAGCGACAATAAGGTCAGCAACTTCACCGGCATAGAAGCCATCTCTACCATTCTTAGCAATGAGCCTTAGTGTTTTAGCTAAATCTTTTTGAACTACTAAGTCACCGATTTCAAGATTGCTGTCTATGCCCATATCGCTAAAGAAATCATTATCAGGAAATTGACTTTTGAAAAACTTTATTCGCATCACAAAATCTCTGGTTGCTGCAAAGCCTTCTTCGGCGTATCGAATAGCCGGAGACAGAATTTGCTCCATTGGTAAAACGCCGTAACGTTCATGGGCGGCAAACCAAGTCGAAACAGTTCCAGGCACAGTAGCAGACCTTGGACCATGATGATCAATCGAATCTCCAAAAGCTGACCTCACTGAAGAATGTCCAGCTTCACCACTACCGTTGAAAGCTAGGTTCTCTTTTGTAGCTGCGTGGTGGGTTACTAGGAAAGCATCTCCTCCTAGTTGCGAAGCACCTGGCTCAACAACAGAGATGACTGCTGATAACGCAATGCCTGCATCGATGAAACTGCCACCGGCATTAAGAATCTCTAAAGCCGCTGAGACAGCTATTGGTTGGCTAGCAGCTGCTCCACCACGTTTTGAATAAACTACACCACGATGAGTTTGCATTATTTCCTATCTGAAATTGAAGGCTTCTCTTAGAGTAATTGATTTCAATTCTCGCCTGTTGATGATGCTTAAAATAGCGTGTATTTCATCGGCGGATTTAACACTATTGGCGTGGTCTATTATTATGCGACCAGAGTGTATCCACTGTTCAGCAAGGCTGATAGTTGTTTTGGCAGGTAAATTGGCCTGATCTCCCAAGGTTCCCATCCACATCATCGGCGCGGTATAACCAAGTTCTGCCGCAACCTTTAGAACCTTGTCATTCCAGTATCCATAGGTTGGTCTAAAGAAAGGTCTGGCGTCGTAGCCATATTCGTTGTAAATGAACTTGTGACATTCAAGTAGTTGATTTCTTATTACCCCTGCACTTGATTTACTCAGGTCCCTATGACTAAGAGTGTGATTAGCTAACTGAATTTTCCCTGCATCAACCAAAGCTTGGATTCTCTTGTGGTTCTTTTTCCAACCGGAATAACAACTTGTCACAAAGAAAGTCAAATGCTGATCATATTTCTCAGCGATATTTAGATAACTCAATATGGCTGAATTGCTAACTCCATCGTCGATGGTCCAAGCAAATTTCTTATGTATTGCCTTAGGCAAGTAATAAATAGGTCTGGTTCTAGCCTCAGCTTCAGTCGGGCCAAGCAGTGTAAGGCCGACTCCTAAAAGGAAAGCCCGACGGTCGATATGCATAAGTTAAGAATAAACGCCATACTTATCTCATGAAGAGAGTTCTAGTTATTGGTTCCTCCGGAGCCTTCGGCACACTGTTTTGCGACAAGCTAGCCCAAGCTGGTTATCAAGTTCTAGGAACAGCTAGGAACACTGAAGCATTTCCAGCCTCTGTTGAACTTTCACTCCGATTAGATCTTGAAGATCCCTCCAGCATCGACACCCTGGCTAACTATCTGATCTCAGAGAACTTAGAGCTAAATGGAATTATTCAAGCGGCTGGAGCAGTTGGCTTTGGCAAGATTGAGGAGACTTCCGCTGAGAATGCCAACCGCCTAATGCAAATAAACCATTTGGGACCAGCTAGCCTGATCACAAAACTTTCACCGCTAATGACTGAAGAAAGTTTTGTTATTGGCATCACTGGTGTTGTCTCCGAAAAGGTATTCCCTGGCATGTCGGCATACACTTCCAGCAAAATGGCTTTCGCAGCATTTCTAAGCAATTTACATTTAGAGTGGCGTAGAAGAAAAATACAGGTGCTAGATGCCAAACCGGGACACACTGAAACTGGCCTAGCCTCAAGAGCCATTTTTGGAACAGCACCAGCTTTCCCTCAAGGAATGACTTCCGATCATGTGGTCTCAACTATCCTTGCTGGCCTAGCTGAAGGTAAGAATTTGCTTGCTAGCACCGACTTTTGACACTCAGGTAACACACAGGTTAAAGCCATAGTTCGTTCAGGCTAAAGACCTAGTTTTATAGCGAAAAGAGGTATGTAAATGGCACTTCCAATATCAACAATTGCAGGAATCATAATCGCAGGAACCACAGTGGTTGGTTCAGCTGCAGTAGTTTCCATGCGTCACCCAGCTGAAATTAATGACTCTCAACAAGTTCAGCAGGTCGATACTTTACAGCCAAGCCAGTTGCCTTCGAACGTGAAGGTAATTCCTCCAACAACAGCTCCAGTTCCAACTAACACCGCTACGCCACTACCAACAGTGCCTGGTAACCCAACAACTCCACCTAACTTTGGAAACGGTGGAAAAGATGATGATGACGATAACTATGGCGATGATGATCAGTGGGAAGGAATTTGGGACGGAAATTACCACGGACATGGTGATGATGACGATAGCGAATACGAAGGAGATGACGACTAATTCAAAGTAGTCTGAATCTGCTTCATTAGAACTATTTCTAATTTTTGGGTTGAAACTATCGACTTGGCTAAATTTCTAACTTCCTCATTACTTGAAGTGAGAATACTGTCAGCCATTTGGACCGCACTTTGATGATGTTTAATCATTCCGGTGAGGAACAATAAATCAAATTCTTTGCCGGAAGCTTTCTCTAAAGCTGACATCTCTTCATCGCTGAGCATGCCCATTTCCATTCCATGCATGCCCATCTCGGCTTGACCGGCAGCTTCCAACCAGCCTTGCATCTGGGTTATTTCTGGTGCTTGCTCAGCTTTTATCTTTGCGGCGAGTTCTTTTATTTGTGAATTGCTTGCCCGAGTTGCGGCTAAGCTGCTGAGCTCAATAGCTTGCTGATGATGAGGAATCATCATCTGAGCAAACATTAGGTCGTTGGATGAATAAGCAGAAATGTTTTCATCCATCATGCCGTGTTCAGAATGGTTAGCATCGGTAACCCCCACCAGGCCACAACCAGCTAGCGGTGTCATAAAAATTAGAACAAGTAATGCTTTTCTAAACACTAAATTCTTTCTTAGTTAAACTTCTTAGCAGCAGGAACAACCCGCTCCTTCTTGCTTTCCCTGACAGTTGCAGTTTTCACCACACTGGCACTCTAGATTTTCGGCCATCTCGCACCTCCTCCTGACTCTGATTAGATTCTCTCACCTATGAGTTTATCTAATTCAATATTCACACACCGACCCTATAACCTAGTACCTAGCGGCACCAGAAAAGTCACTGGTTACTTATAAAAGGTTGGGGAAACTTGGATCCATTAGAAGAACTGAAGTTTTACTTCAGCCCGCTAGGTTTAGTTGTTGTTCTAATAACCGGCGTTTCAGGCATGATTGCAACCAAATACGCCAAAAAGAGAATCAAGCGGACAGCTGAGAAAAGTTACCCGAAATTCGAAGAATTTGAAGTTGCCGAGGTTTCCAAGATTTGGATTAGGCAACAACTCAAGAATGACCTGTTTGGCAGTATTTTTGTCAACTGGTGGCTCGCGGCAATGATTATTGTTGGTCTATTGGCAGAAGCTTCTGATTACATACCCCTTTACATCACTGCCGGAGTAATACTTTTGGTTGGTGTAGTAGTTGGCATTAAAACTGTTCCGAAGAAGAATCTGCCTCTAGCAGCCTACGAAGAAGACTTTATCGATGCTCTCAGAACCTATTACAAAGCCCACCAAAAAGAGTTAGTTGATGAAGCTTTAAAAGATCCTGAGGTAATTGAAGCTTTAGCTAAATACCCCAAGATGGTTCAGCGAAGAATTAAAACTAGGGCCTACGCCAAATCGACTTATCCGTCTTCTAGTTAGACCCAGATTCCTAGAATCAAACCTGCCAGAGTCAGGCAAATCACATCTTGACTAACTTCAATCAGCCAAACCTTTAGTGACTTATAAACCTTGAAATCTGGTTGGGCAAACATGCGATGCGACAAAGACGCAAAGGCTCCTAAACCAACCGATAAAACAAATCCATACCCTGCACCCGACACTGCATCAATCGTGAGTCCTGCTGATCTCAATCCTGTAATTAGCAAGGCAAGTGTTATTACCTGGATTAGGGCTGCTAGATAGGTTCCGCCAAACATCAAAAGGGTTTCGCCCATAGACATCTTCACCCGCTCCTTAGGAATCTCTCTGCCTAAGGCTTTCATCCAAACTGGATAAAAGGTTTTAGGTCCAAACCAGATAGCCCCAATAGCAAAGCTCAGAATCGAAGATACAAATACAGCAATATAATTTAAATTAGAGAAAATCATATTTAAACATTAAACCTAAACTCAACAACATCGCCGTCACGCATCACGTATTCTTTACCTTCCATGCGGACCTTACCTTGAGCCTTAGCTTCGTTCATAGATCCTGCAGAAACTAGATCGTCAAACGAAACTATTTCAGCTTTGATAAAGCCTTTTTGAAAATCGGTGTGAATAACACCGGCAGCTTGAGGTGCGGTCCAACCCTGTCTAATAGTCCAGGCTCTAGCCTCTTTGGGCCCTGCGGTTAAATAGGTCTGTAATCCTAGGGTTTTGAAACCAATCCTGGCTAACTGGTCTAACCCAGATTCATTTTGACCAAGAGATGCTAGAAGTTCTTTAGCTTCTTCTGGTTCTAAATCAATTAATTCACTCTCCACCTTGGCATCTAAAAATACTGCTTCGGCTGGAGCTACCAAATCAGCCAGAGTCTTGAGTTTGGCTGAGTCTGAGAGGATACCTTCATCAACATTGAAGACATACAACATGGGTTTTGCTGTCAGTAGCCCTAATTCTTTGATTGGCAGCAAATCTATGTTTGAGATGGATAAAGGTTTACCGGTATTTAAGAAAGCTATTGCTTGGTCAACAGTTTCTAGAACTAAGGGTTCAAGCTTTTTACCCTTAACTTCTTTTTCTATTCTGAATCTAGCTTTATCAAGTGTTTCAAGGTCAGCCAAAATCAACTCAGTGTTGATAGTTTCAATGTCGCTAGCAGCATCAACCTTGCCATCAACGTGAACTACATCACTATCAGCAAAGCCTCTGACTACCTGAGCAATAGCATCCGCTTCGCGGATGTTAGCTAGGAACTTATTACCTAAACCTTCGCCTACCGAAGCACCTTTGACGATACCGGCAATATCTACAAACGAGACAGGTGCAGGAAGAATACGTTCAGAACCAAAGATTTCAGCTAACTTATCCAACCTAGCGTCAGGTAAGTTCACCACACCTATGTTTGGCTCAATAGTCGCAAACGGATAGTTCGCTGCCAAAACATTGTTTTTAGTTAGTGCATTAAAAAGAGTTGACTTGCCTACGTTAGGAAGTCCAACGATACCGATAGTTAGAGCCACTAGAGAAGTCTAGTTGCCACGACCTTCGCGCTCGCCTTGCCTGAGCGAATCTCTAATAATCTCTCGACGCATATCCCCAAGCATGTTGCCGAAAGCACCTCCTGCATCTGATCCTTCCGCACCCCCGGTGTCAGTGCCGGAAGCGTGACCAGATCCTGCTCCAGATTTATCGAAAGAAACCAGTTCATCATTTACTACTGCTTCAGTCAGTTTTTTTCTCTCAGTCTCGTCAAGTGAAAGTAATGATTCTCTTTCATCTTCGCTGATTGATGACCAGGTGGGTGGAACGAAAAACTTCAGCACTAAAATCACCAACAGATTTACAAAGTAGCTCGAACCATTACGTAGAGGCCTTTAGAGCCTCCGCCGGTTCCAGAAGTTTGGGGTAATCCTGCATTGATCGCTGCACAGCCACCCCAGGTTTTTGTGTAAATATCCAAGCACTGTTCAGGTGCAGCAACGACATTTGAAGTTGATATTTGGTTGGTCGCAAGTAGCGCACCTAAGATTGCAATTGCAAAGACAAATTTCATGTTTAATTCCCCCTGTTAAGCTGGCGTTACATACATGAAAAATCTATCACAAGTGCGTTTCCAAAGGCATGACCAGTCGTGCCTAATCTCCACGCCCTTCGCGCTCCGCTCGTCTAAAGTTTTCTTCCATTATGGCTTGACGCTCTTCGCGTATTTGAGAGGTTAAAACTTCACCCACGACAGAAGCGGCCTCTGCCGACTGGACCGCATTATTAACCCGATCTGTTTGCCATCTCGGTAAAAAAGGTAACTTTCTTGTAAGCCAATTACCTCTAGTCCTAACTC
>JBEGRI010000045.1:0-6973 GCA_041180525.1 Actinomycetota bacterium
CGCTAATTGAAGGCTTCAAGTTCAATGTCGGTGTTGCCAAGTTAATGGAGCTCATCAATGCGCTTAGAAAAGCAATTGATGGCGAGGTAGGGCCAACAGATCCTGCAGTTAGAGAAGCAGCAGAAATAGCCGCCAAAGGTTTGTCTTTATTTGCACCTTTCATGGCGGAGGAAATGTGGTCAATCCTGGGTCACCAACCAGGTGTTGCTTTAGCAGGACTACCTGAGGCAGATCCTGCTTTGTTAGTTCAAGATTCGATAACCGCAATTGGTCAGGTTGACGGCAAGCTAAGGGATACTTTCGAAGTGCCTGCTGATGCAACTGAAGATGACCTAAAGCAAGCTTTTGAAGGCTCTAAGGCTATGCAGAAAGCAATTGAAGGTCGTGAGATAGTCAAGGTTGTCATCAGGGCACCAAAACTTATCAACATAGTCACTAAAAGCTAAAGCAATACACATTTCTTCTGACTTTTTCAGCTAGGCCCTAGCTGCATCGTAGTTTCTATCCATGTTTCCTTGGATAAAAGATCTATATGCCGAGTTCACACCTAGAACAATAAAAGCAACCATAACTCTGCTAGCCATTGTTGGCTTCGCCGTTTATGTTGCCTCGTCAGGCACTACTACTTCGAAAACTATTCAGGTCAGCAAATCAACCACATCCAATAAAATCACTAGTCCTAAGATTTACATCCATGTCGCTGGTTTGGTTAGAAAGCCAGGTATTTATCAGCTTGATTCTGGGTCGCGAGTTTATGATGCAGTATTGCTCGCTGGAGGCTTTCTATCTAAGGCTGAACAGACCAGCGTAAACCTTGCTCGGGTACTGAACGACGGTGAACAACTGCTAATTCAAGCAATAGGTAAAACAAGTTCTTTGGAATCAGGAACCTCCAATCTCATATCAATCAACCAAGCTAGCTCTCAAGTTCTAGAACAGCTGCCTGGTGTCGGCCCACAACTCGCCTCACGAATAGTTGACTGGCGTGAAGCTAACGGAGGGTTTAGCAGGAAAGAAGACCTGCTAAATGTTGCAGGAATCGGGGACAAGTTATTTGCAGCAGTCAAAGATTTGATCACGCTATGAAACTAAGAGTTATAGCCATAGTTACCTGGGTTATTGCAATTATTTACTGCACTTTTATTGCCCCGAGCCTTGAGTCTAAAAACTTTAAGGAATTAGTAAATAATCGGAGTTCTTTGACTGCAACTATCGAAGTTATTGGGTCTAGCCAAGAGGTTAGAGGATTCAATAACAGCTTGCAACGCTCAGCGCCTATCAAGGTATTCGAACCTAACTGGCTCAATGGGAAGCAAGGTCTGCTGAACTTCACTGAGCAAAATCTAAAGTCAGGAGAGCGATTACAAGCAGTGATCTCATTTCGACCCAGTCACCGAATTGGAATAGATTTCAAAGCAAGCCTGAAACACATCCTGAACCGCTATCAGGCTCGAGAACCTTCCCTAATTGATCAACTGCGACAAAGATTTCTGGCAAACCTAAGTGGCGTAAGCAGTGACGCAGCTGCATTAGTTGCCGGCCTATCCATTGGTGATGACTCAAGGCTTTCTGATCAGGCTAAAGCTGAGTTCAAGGTAGTCTCGCTAACGCACTTGACTGCGGTAAGTGGTGCTAATTGTGCGATTGTTCTATCTATCTTGGCGATGGTGATCTTGAGACTTCCACTTCCGCGATCAGTAAGAGTAGGCATTAGTTTGCTAGGAATTGCGGGCTATCTTCTATTGGTTGGGAATCAACCATCTGTTCTGCGCGCTTCAGCGATGGTTGCAATAGTTCTGATCGGACAGTTCTTTGGCAGAAAAGTCTCACCGCTAGATGCAATTTCACTTAGCGTTATAGGTTTGCTGTTACTTGAGCCATCGCTGTCGCTTGATTATGGATTCGCTCTATCTGTCTTAGCAACTTTGGGGTTATTGGTTTTAGCTCCAAAGATGGCCGAGCGATTTGCTAAAAGAATGCCTGCTTGGTTGGCTTTGTTGGTAGCCGTAACGGTTGCTGCGCAAATAGCTTGTCTTCCTATCTTGCTGATTTTGCAACCTCAGTTGCCGGTTTACTCAGTATTGGCAAACCTATTGGCAGAACCTTTGGTTGTTCCAATTACCATTCTCGGGCTTATAAGTTGCTTGGTTTCGTTTGTTCCTGTTATCGGCGGAGCAATATGTTTCGTTGCATCAATGCCGGCCTTCATTATTCTTGAAATTGCTAGCCATTTAGCAAATGCCCCTATGTCAAGCATCAACTGGTTCGCTGGAGTATTTGGAATCATTTTGGCAGTGATGGTGACTGCAGCAATTTCTGGTTTCTTTCTAAGCTCCAGCAAAAAGATAAAAGGCACATCCGCATCATTTCTTTTGGTTATTGCCTGCATTCTGGCAACGCAAACCAGCACTCAGGCTTTAGCCAATAGAAGCTTTTATAGCCAGCAATACACTTTGGTTAATTGTGACGTTGGTCAAGGGGATGGGTTAGTCATCCGCTCAGCTGGAAAAGTTGCTGTTGTTGATGTTGGCAGAGAAGACCCGGCAATTGATGACTGCCTAAGCAATCTAGGAATATCAGTTATCGATTTATTGGTATTAACTCACTATGACATGGATCACATTGGTGGGCTAATGGGGGCCATAACTGGAAGGCAGGTAAAGCTTGCCATGCTTACCTCTTTTAACGATGACCGACCTGGTGCCGATTTTGCAGACATTGAATTGGCGGCCAGAGAGATACCCGCGATTAGAGCAGAAAAGAACATGACTGGAGAGCTAGGCGAGTTTCATTGGCGAATACTTTCACCGCATAGAGATGCTCCTGAAGCGATTGACAGCAATGATGGCTCAATAAGTATGGTTTGGCTAGATAGCCAGATTGCTCTGTTTACCTTGGCAGATCTCGGTGAGAAAGCTCAAATGAGGGTTGGGCAGGAGGAGGGTGATTTCTTGCAATCTGGTTTTGCTGGAAGAACAGTTGTGGTGAAGGTAGCGCATCATGGATCGGCGGATCAAGCGCCAGAGTTCTATGAGGCCATTAGGCCTAAGGTTGCATTGATTTCTGTTGGGCAGCATAACTCTTATGGTCACCCAACTAAGCGAACTTTAGATTTGCTGAACCTTACCGGAACTGCGATTTTCAGAACGGACCAAGAAGGTGCCATTGGGGTTGCAGAGACAGAATCGGGCCTAACGGTGAGTGTGTCTGGTAGAAGTTAGGCTTTACAGGTGGCTAGTGCAATCCAATCCGAGTGGCGTAACGTCGCCTTAGCTCCGGTCATACTCGTTTTTGGACCTCAGGAGTTTTTTGCTGATCGAGCTATTAAGTCGATCCGGGACAAGTTCGCTAAGACTGGAAACATAGATTTAGTTGAGATTGACGCATCAGATTATCTTGAAGGTGCCATTTTTGAGCAGGCAAGCGCTGGGCTTTTCGGCGAGAGCAAAATGATTGTTTTCGATGGCGTAGAGCGTTGCTCCGATGCTCTAATTAGTGATGGCATCGAGTATCTAAACGAGCCTGCTGAAGACTCTGTGGTTGTCTTTAGGCATACTGGTAAGTCAGTTAGAGGTAAAAAACTTCTCGAGACCCTTCGCGCTAATGGGGCTGTGGTTGAGGTTTTGTGTAATGACTTTGAAAAGGATTGGCACAGAGTCTCATTCGTTGAAGCCGAGTTCTCAACTCATGGACGCAAGATTCAAAAACAAGCAGCCTCTGCCTTAGCTGAAATTTTCGGCAAAGACCTCGAAGAATTAGCAGCAGCCTGCTCGCAGTTGCAACTTGATGATGCTGGTGAGATAACTGTCGAGATAGTCGAAAAATACTTTGGTGGTCGTTTAGAAACCACTAGCTTCAAGATTGCCGATGCGGCTCTTGCAGGTGCAACTGGTGAAGCTTTGATGCTACTTCGTTATGCCTTGGATCAAGGATTAGAGCCAATCGTGATTCTTGGTGCGTTCTCAAAGAAAATCGGGGAGATGGCCAGAATTATCGGTAACCCTAAGGCAACTGCCTTTTCATTGGGAATGCCAGAGTGGGCTTTCAATAAAACTAGAACAGCTGCTTCAGGTTGGACAGAGGACTCAATTGCAAACCTGATTCACGAACTTGCCGAAACGGACTATCGCCTAAAAGGTGGCGCGAAAGACCCAGAGTATGCTTTGGAACGGTTAGTAAGACTCGTTGCAAATAAAGGAAGAAAGCTTGGCTAAAAATCGCATAGTAGTTTTCACTTTTCTGGCACTTGTCTTTATCTCTTTGGTTTTAAGACCACCGGTAGCAGCAATCGGTCCGCTAGTTCCAGAACTATTGAAGTTCGAAGGTTTAGATCTATTGCAGGTCGGTTTACTGACTTCTGTATCGGTTATCTGTTTTGGTCTAGGAGCTTTTGCCGGGCCCTGGTTAGTCAAGAAGTTCGGCTTAAATCAGGCACTAATGCTAGTGCTAGTTGCTTTGGTCGCTTCGATGGCGTTTCGCCTAATTGGTGGATTTATCTTTTTGTTTAGCTGCACGGTTGTAATTGGACTAGCGATTGCAATCGGGAATGTGCTTATCCCAACAGTAGTTCGTGAAAAGTTTCCTCAGCGAATAGAACTTATTACTGGTATCTATGTCACACTTTTAGCCATCTCGGCTAGTTTGGCAGCAACTATTGCTGTTCCAACCTCGGACCTTTTTGGTTCTTGGCGCGGAGCTCTAGCGCTTTGGATTATTCCTGCAGTTGTGGCAATCATATTCTGGTTGCCGGTTACCAGAGAAAAAGTTGAACGAGTTGAAGTAACAGCCGAAGCTAATAATGCTTCTAGAAAAGCTGTATTTAGATCACCTATTACCTGGTCAATAGTCGGATTCTTCGGATTGCAGTCAACAGGCTTTTACGCGATTTTGAATTGGTTGCCCTCACTGCTTGTTTCTAGAGGAATGAGTGAGCTTGAGGCTGGTGGTTTATTGGGCCTAACCACTTTCGTAGGTGTCCCGACAGCTTTCTTGATTTCGCTGGTAATCAAGCGTTTCAAATCACTCTCAGTTATTTCTGTCATTGTTTCAAGTTTTACCCTCACGGGCTTGAGTATCATCTGGTTGAATCACGACCTAATTGTTTTAGGTTGCATCATCACTGGTTTTGGTTTTGCAGCAACTTTCCCGTTGTCTTTAACTTTGATTGGTACCAGAGCAAGTAATGCAAGTCAAACAACTCAGTTGTCAGCGCTGTCGCAAGGTGTTGGTTACTTGATTGCCGCTTTAGGAACCTTCCTTTTTGGCGAGCTAGCTAGAATCACTGGAACCTGGGATTTGAGTTTGATTTTGATGGTTTCGCTCACCGCAATCCAAATCTTTACCGGATACTTTGCTGGTCGAGATCGTTATATCCCAGCTGAATAAAAAAGAACCCGCACTAGGCGGGTTCTTCAAGTTTGGTTAGTTATTACTTCAACCCAGAAACTTTCTTAGCGATAGCGCTCTTACGGTTAGCAGCCTGGTTCTTGTGGATTACACCTTTAGAAACAGCCTTGTCTAGCTTCTTGGTTGCTGTCTTTAGGGCTTCAGCAGCCTTTGCTTTGTCTCCTGCGGCAGCAGCGGTGCGAACAGCCTTAACAGCAGTTTTAACTTCGCTACGAACAGCCTTGTTACGCTCAGCGGCCTTAGCGTTCGTGCCAATGCGCTTGATTTGCGATTTGATATTTGCCATGGTTCACTTTCTTATTTTGTTCATCTCGCGACAAACTAGAAAAATTAGTTTTGGATTTGGTTCGGTTGGAGACACTCAACTGAACTGAACCAGAATACCAGCGATTTGGGGGCTTGGGCAAGCCTAAAGCTGGTGTTTATGCGAGAATAGAGCCTAAGGCAATCGCCTTTTACCCCTAAGTTTTATAAGAGGTCTTCTTTGTCGCCTAGAGCAAAAACCGCCCTTGAGCCGGCTAAGACCAACCCTGATTTCATCAGGAACTTCTGCATCATTGCTCACATTGACCACGGTAAGTCAACCCTGGCAGACCGTATGTTGCAGCTAACCGGTGTTGTTGATGATCGCTCAATGCGAGCTCAATATCTTGACCGTATGGACATTGAGCGTGAGCGCGGTATCACCATTAAGTCGCAAGCTGTTCGAATGCCTTGGGAGCTGGCTGGGCAAACCTATGCCTTGAACATGATTGATACCCCAGGACACGTGGATTTCACCTATGAAGTTTCGAGATCTTTGGCGGCTTGTGAGGGTGCGGTCTTGTTGGTTGATGCCGCCCAAGGTATTGAAGCTCAAACCTTGGCTAACTTGTATTTAGCTTTGGAGAATGATCTGACCATCATTCCGGTTTTGAACAAGATTGATTTACCTGCAGCCCAACCAGATAAATATGCCGAAGAACTAGCAAATCTTATTGGTGGTAGCCCAGATGATTGCTTGCGGGTCTCAGGTAAGACTGGAGTTGGTGTTGACCAACTTTTAGACAAGATTGTTCAAACAGTTCCGCATCCAGTCGGTAACCCTAACGCTCCCGCTCGTGCGATGATTTTTGACTCGGTTTATGACACCTATCGGGGTGTAGTTACTTATGTTCGTATGGTTGATGGTGCTTTGAATGCTAGAGAGAAAATCAGCATGATGAGCACCAAAGCTGTCCACGAGTTGTTGGAGATAGGTGTTTCTTCACCTGAACCAGAACCCACCAAGGGTTTAGCCGTTGGGGAAGTTGGTTATCTGATTACCGGTGTGAAAGACGTTAGGCAATCCAAGGTAGGAGACACTGTCACAACGGTCTCTAATGCTGCAACTGTTCCGTTGAAAGGTTATTCAGAACCTAAGCCTATGGTGTTCTCTGGTATCTATCCGATAGATGGTTCTGATTATCCGAACCTGCGTGAAGCGCTAGATAAGTTGAAACTATCTGATGCTTCTTTGGTTTATGAACCTGAAACATCTGTTGCACTTGGTTTTGGTTTTAGATGTGGCTTTCTAGGGTTGCTTCAT
>JBEGRI010000046.1:0-6870 GCA_041180525.1 Actinomycetota bacterium
ATCCTTTTCGCAATCTTTGTTTACACTGCTTCTGGTATTCACCTAGGAACAGATACTGCAAAATTTACAATTCACGGTTGGTGGAAGTATTCACATGAAGACTTACTTCCTCAAGGTGCATGTGCTGCCGGATGTCCAACTCCTGACCACCCAATGGGTCAGCTACCCAACGGACGTGATTACTTCGCGTTAGTTACCCGTGGATCTGAAATCTCATTGATGGTGATGATAGTAATTGGTTTCCTAGGGGGTACTCTGGGTACCATAATTGGCGCAGTAGCTGGTTTCTTCGGTGGAATTATTGATGCTGTTCTAATGCGTTTCACTGACTTTATTATTACTGTTCCTTCAATTCTTATCGGTGCCGTTATCGGTTACAACGTAGGTAACCTTGGTGTATTTGCCTTGGCTGTGTTCCTAGGTTTGTTTGCCTGGACGGGTCTTGCACGTTTGGTTCGTGGTGAGTTCTTATCGCTACGTGAGCGAGAATTCGTTGATGCGGCAAGAGTTGCTGGAGCTTCAAACCGGAGAATTATTTTCAAGCACATTTTGCCTAACGCAGTTGGTGTGATCATCGTTTCGACTACATTGCTTTTGTCAGGTGCGATTCTGCTAGAGACCGGTCTGTCATTCATCGGTTTCGGTGTTCAGGCACCAGACGTTTCACTCGGTTCGATGATTAGCGAATATCAAGGTGAGTTTGCTTTGTCACCTTGGTTGTTCTGGTGGCCAGGTGTCTGCATCGTTTCAATCGCATTGAGCATCAACTTTATTGGTGATGGTCTTCGCGATGCATTCGACCCTCGTCAGAAGAGACAGATTCGCCGTAAAGACTTTATGGCTAAGACTGGAACTCGCGAACAAGTCAACAAGCGTAGATAAGGGAAATTAGGTTAGTGAACAAAGTTGTAAAGCAGCACAATAGCGCTGCCCACCAGCAAGCCGATGGAAAGCCAGTTGGTGCTTTTGATCAGGTGTTCGCTAGCCGTACCCTTAGCCTGGGCATGTTCTCTATGCTTCAAAGCAAGAATCAAAGCAACACCGCTTTCGGCTCTTGGCGAGTCGCTGGGGGAGATGACAACTCTGGACTCCAAACCAGTTCCGCGGAAGTCATTTTGATGGATCTTGCGGGCGTTGAATCTGCCGGGAGCGGGAGCCGCCCATGCTGCGAAATTCTTAGTTTCGGTTTGAACCGTGAAGGCGTATCGGGTTACGAACTCCACGGTGCTGAGCCAACCAACTTTGACAGTGTTGAAGGGGTTATGGATTTCGATTCCCTCTTTGGTGTATACGACCTTGGGGCCGGTTACGAAAACCCACAACAATGCACAGACGGCCAGGGTGTTTGCCAAGCTCATCCAACCCTCTTGGTTGAAACCAGCAATGAAGAAAGAAATTGTTGCACTGCCACCTATCAGCACAACGATGGCAATGTAAACCCAGTTACTTCTGGGACGAAAAACGTAGTAGTCGGGCATAAACCACAGACTATCGCAGTAAAACAGGATAAATCTCAAGACTTACATACTCAGAAAGGTATATAAGCAAAATGGCAAAACAAGAACCAATTCTAAAAGTAGAGAACTTCAACGTAGAGTTCTGGGTTGACGGTGTCTGGTATCCAGCTGCCATCAACATGAACTTTGAAGTCTCAGCTGGTGAGGTCCTGGCGATCGTAGGTGAGTCTGGCTCTGGTAAGTCCACCACCGCAATGGGTTTGATGGGTTTGCTTGCAGACAATGCTCGTACCTCAGGTAGTGTGCAGGTCAAGGGCGTTGAGATGCTCAACCAGCCAGCTTCGGTTTTGCGTAAGTTCCGCGGTAAGGAAGTCGCATACATCTTCCAGGAGCCGATGACTGCTTTGAACCCTGTTTACACCGTTGGTTTCCAAATCGTTGAGGTGCTTCGTAACCACTTCGAGATGGGTCCTGAAGCCGCTCGTGAGCGTGCTATTGAACTTTTGACAATGGTTGAAATTCCTGACCCTGTTAAGAGTTTTGATAAGTATCCTCACCAGCTTTCTGGTGGTCAGCGTCAGCGTGCCATGATTGCTCAGTCGCTTGCCTGTGACCCGGCTCTTTTGATCGCTGATGAGCCAACCACAGCTCTTGACGTGACCGTTCAGGCTGAAATTCTTGACTTGATGCGTAACCTGAAGGACAACCTAAACTCGGCTGTTCTTTTGATTACTCACGACATGGGTGTTGTTGCCGACTTATCTGACCGCATCATGGTTATGAAAGACGGTTTGACAGTTGAAGATAACACCGCAGATGTAATCTTCAACCGCCCTAAGCACCCATACACCAAGTCCCTTTTGGCTTCTGTTCCTAAGCTTGGTTCGGTTAAGGTTAGACAACTTGCGGCAACTTCAGTGAAAGCTGCTCCAACTCTTGAAATTACCGACCTAGTAATTGAGTATCCAAAGCGTGGCCGTATCCCAGCCTTTAGAGCTGTTGATGGTGTCTCTTTCTCTATTCAACCTGGTGAGATCTTGGGTCTAGTGGGTGAGTCTGGTTCTGGTAAGACGACTGTTGGTCGTGCTGCTATCGGTCTACTACCAGTTCACTCAGGCTCGATTAAGGTTCTCGGTAATGAGATTGCTGGAGCTTCGATGAAAGATCTTCGCGCAATCCGTCAAAGCACCGGTATCGTCTTCCAGGACCCAGCATCGTCTTTGAACCCAAGATTGCCTATTGGAGAATCTATTGGTGAGCCAATGTTCTTAGCCGGCCTTGCTAAAGGTGAAGAGTTAAACAACCGAGTCGAAGATCTTCTGGACTCTGTTGAACTTCCACGTTCATACCGTAACCGTTACCCGCACGAACTTTCTGGTGGACAGAAGCAGCGTGTTGGTATCGCTCGCGCACTTTCACTTTCACCTAGCCTGCTGATTGCCGATGAGCCAACCTCTGCTCTTGACGTATCGGTTCAGGCTAGATTCCTAGACCTACTTCAGGAGCTACAAGACCGATTGAAGTTCGCTTGTTTGTTTATTACTCACGACATCGGTGTTGTTGATATCTTGGCTCACCGTATCGCAGTTATGCAGTATGGAAAGCTGGTCGAAGTTGGTCCACGTGACCAGATCCTAAATAAGCCTCGAGAGCTATACACCAAGACTCTGCTAGCTGCTGTTCCGGTTCCAGATCCTAAGGAGCAGAAGAAGCGTCGTGAAGCTAGAGCGAAACTTATTGCTGGTGTTATTGCAGAGAGCACTGCTAAGCCAGCTAAGAAGGCTCCAGCTAAGTCAGCAGCTAAGCCGGCAGCTAAGAAGACTCCAGCTAAGCCAGCCGCTAAGCCGGCAGCCAAGAAGCTTGCTGCTAAGCCAGCTACCAAGACTGCGGCTAAGAAGCCTACTCCGAAGAAGAAGTAGTATCTGAAGTTTGCTTTCAAGTTAGTAAGGCAACCTGCCTGTTTGCTGACTAGAGCGTGAGCTAAATATTTCACTGTCGCTTGATGTGATGGTGCCATGCCCAAAGGAAAATTAATGGCTAAAGTCTCTAGAGACGATATTCGTAACGTAGCTATCGTGGCCCACGTGGACCACGGTAAGACTACGCTGGTCGATGCAATGTTGCGTCAAACCGGATCCTTTGGTGAGCATGCTAACCTCGGCGAACGGGTGATGGATTCAGGTGATCTGGAAAAGGAAAAGGGTATTACCATCCTGGCTAAGAACACCGCCATCTCATACAAGGGTCCAGCCAGTGAAGGTAAAGAGATAACTATCAACGTAATTGATACTCCTGGTCACGCCGATTTTGGTGGTGAGGTTGAACGTGGCTTGTCCATGGTTGATGGCGTAGTTCTTTTAGTCGATGCATCTGAAGGTCCATTACCGCAAACAAGATTTGTTCTCCGTAAAGCTTTGGAAGCTAACCTGACAGTTATTCTCTTGGTTAACAAGACTGATAGAACTGATGCTCGTATCGACGAGGTGGTTGAGGAAACCCATGACTTGTTGCTTGGTTTAGCAAGTGACATTCACGAGGATGTTCCAGATTTAGATATCGATGCAGTTTTAGATCTTCCAGTAATTTACGCATCTGGTAGAGCTGGGCGAGCAAGCCTAAACAAACCGCAAGATGGCACACTTCCAGATAATGAAAATCTTGAGCCTTTATTTGCTGCGATTTTAAGACACATTCCAGCACCAACTTATGATGATGCAGCACCACTGCAAGCTCATGTAACTAACCTTGATGCATCACCTTTTCTTGGGCGTTTGGCTTTACTTAGAATCTTCAATGGAACAATTCGTAAAGGTCAGCAGGTGGCTTGGGTTCGCCAAGATGGAACAACGCAGAATGTAAAGATAACTGAGCTTTTGAAGACCAAGGCTTTAGAGCGTTTTCCAACCGAGTCAGCGCTGGCTGGCGACATTGTTGCTGTTGCCGGTATCGAAGAGATAACCATCGGTGAAACCCTAGCTGATCCAAATGATGTTAGAGCGCTACCTTTGATTAAGGTCGATGACCCAGCTATCTCGATGACTATTGGAATTAATACCTCTCCGATGGCTGGAAGGGTCAAGGGTGCCAAAGTTACAGCGCGTTTGGTCAAAGATCGTTTAGATCGTGAACTTATCGGTAACGTTTCTATCAAAGTCTTGCCGACCGACCGTCCAGATGCCTGGGAGGTTCAAGGTAGAGGTGAACTGGCCTTGGCCATCTTGGTTGAGCAAATGCGCCGTGAAGGCTATGAACTAACAGTTGGTAAGCCCCAGGTTGTTACCAAGAAGATTGATGGCAAATTGCACGAACCTGTTGAGGATTTGACCATCGATGTTCCAGAGGAGTTCCTAGGCGCTATCACTCAGTTGATGGCAGCACGTAAAGGTCGTATGAAGAACATGGTGAACCATTCAACCGGTTGGGTCAGAATGGAGTTCCTCGTTCCCTCTAGAGGCTTGATTGGCTTTAGAACTGAGTTTCTAACCACCACTAAAGGAACTGGCATCGCTAATGCTATCTCCGCAGGCTATGAGCCTTGGGCTGGTGAAATCGTAACCAGGACAAATGGCTCGCTGGTGGCTGACCGAGCAGGTGTTGCAACACCGTTTGCCATGATCGCACTTCAGGAGCGTGGAACTTTCTTTGTTGAACCAACCTCTGAAGTTTATGCCGGCATGGTGGTTGGTGAAAATTCTAGATCTGAAGATATGGAAGTTAATATCACCAAAGAAAAGAAGCTAACTAACATGCGAGCATCTTCATCTGAAGAATTTCAGGCACTGACCCCACCAAAGAAATTGTCGTTGGAGGAATGTTTAGAGTTTGCTCGCGAAGATGAATGTGTTGAAGTAACCCCCGAGGCAACTCGAATTCGCAAAGTTGAATTGGATGCAAACTTAAGAGCTAGAGCGCTAGCTGCTAAGAAGAGAGCAAACGAAAACGTTTAGTTAGTTTTCTTAGGTTTTAGGTATAGCCAGCCGACTAGCATCACGTAGGAAAGCCAAGCGATAGTTTCCAAAATTGATGGCGCAGCTCTAAAGCTAAAGGTGCCCCGAAGTAAAGTGTCTAAAACGCCATTCGGTTCAATCACTGAACGCAGATCGTAACTAGTTTGGGTTAGCAATGGTAGTAGTCCAACTTCTTGTAATTCGTGCAAGCCATAAGCCAAGATTCCAGCTGCAACCAGAATTAGGAACGCCCCGGTGTATTTGAAGAAGACACTCAGATTTAATTTCAAAGCACCCTTGAACACCAGATAGCCCAAGACCGCGGCAACAAGTAGTCCGATAGTCGCTCCAAGCACTGGGTTGGTGTCTGAGCCGGTAGCTCGAGCTGCGCTCCAGATGAAGATTGCTGTTTCGATTCCTTCACGGATGACCGCTAAGAATGCAACAGCCACCAAAGTCACTGACTTGGTCTTAGCCGAGTCGATTTTGCCATGAAGTTCAGCCCTAAGATTGCGTGACTGTCTAGCCATCCAGAAGATCATCCAGGTGACAAAGACCACAGCCAATATTGAAGTGATTCCCGCGATTATTTCGGTTGTTCCTTCAGGAACTACCGAGACAAACTCAGTTAGGGCAAGGCCAGCCAGAACAGACACCAAAACTGCAGCTAGAGCCCCAAGTATGATTCCAGTGGTTTTACGGCCAGTTTTGAGGCTATAGGCGATGAGAATACCGATGATTAGGGCGGCTTCTAGGCCTTCACGGAGGCCGATGAGGAAGTTAGCGAACACGCATACCTTTCGCGATGATTATCAGATCATTCGAAGTTAGGGTTACCTAAGTTAATCTACTCTAAAGTGTCTAAAGCGGTCAAGATAGGCGCTAACTAAACTAAGGTTTTTCTTATGGCAAAACAATCCTTCAACGCAAAACGCATTTTGCTTGTGCATGCCCACCCGGATGATGAGAGTTTACAGTCAGCTCACATCATGGCAGATGCGATTAGCCGAGGAGCTGAAGTTTTTCTACTGACTTTGACTAGAGGTGAGCGGGGTAAAGCAAAACTAGAAGAACTAAAAAGCCTGGAAGCTAACCGAGCTGCAATGGGGGCTTTTCGAGCAGGCGAATTGAAAAATGCTATGGCGGCTCTCGGAGTTACCAATTACAAGTTCGCTGGAACCAGAGCATATCTAGATAGTGGTGTTCGTATCGGTAACCTTGGTGTTCCAACCACTCCGGCCAAGTTGGATGAAATGTCTTTATCTGCAGTTTCAACTCCTGTTGTTGCTGACGATATTTATCAAGTGATGGCTTCATTTAAGCCTGATGCAGTGATTACATATAACTCGAGAGGTGGTTGGGGCCACCCAGATCATAAGAAGGCGCACCAAGCAACAGCCATGGCAATGCGTCGCTACCGCAAAAAAGTTCGAGGTAAGAAACCAGCCTTTTGGGTTTTTGCTGAA
>JBEGRI010000047.1:0-6646 GCA_041180525.1 Actinomycetota bacterium
CGTGTTTTGCTTCCACTGCTAGCTCCTTGCTCTTACGCAGATAAATAACTTGCCAAAAGATTAGACCTTAATCGGCCAAAGCCCTCGATAACACACCGAAGGCGCAAGATTACAAGTTAGTTAACAACTCGGACGATGTAATAACTGTCGGTGAATATTGGAGCTAGCTTGACTTTATCGCCAGATCTTGGAGCGTGGTAGAACATACCGGACCCAGCGTAAATTCCCTCATGGCTTAAGTTGTTCAAAATGACTAGATCACCGGGCCTAGCTTGAGAGCGAGGGATTCGGACCACTCGTGGATCTCTGGATTGAGCAATAACGGAGTGAGGCAACAAAATACCGAACTCGGCAAAGACTAGACGGGTGTATCCAGAACAGTCCAGACCGGTAGGCAGTTCGCCACCGAGAATATATGGTGTTCCAACATACTTGGCAGCGACCTTCATAATGTCATCAGGATTTAGCTCGGTGTAATTCGGGTTGGCGGCCAAATCAACTGCGGTCAAACCTTTATAGCCGAGGTAGTTATTTCGGTTGTTCATACGCTCGAGGTCGTATGCGCTCATGATGCCCACCCCACCGCGTTCAAAAACGGTAGCACTTTGCTTAATAATTTCTATACTTTGCGTATCTCCACCGATGCCGGTTAAACCTGAGACTGCAGTGATGGCTGGACCAAATGCATATGCCGGTAATGCGACAGTTCCGATTAGCCCTGCCGTGACTAGTTGAACTGCAGTGTTTTTAAAGCCACGACGTTTACGAATTGGAAGTTTCTGGATAGCTGGGATGCTTGAATCAACGGCCACCATGGGATTAGTTGGTGGGTTTTCAGCAAAATACTTTCTGTCTAATTTGGCTGCTCTTTTTTCGGCACGCATAGCCTGGCGAGTTTGCTTACGTCGCTCGCTTTCACGGATAGACCGACGTGAGCGCAATTCAAAAGACTCGAGAATATTTATCTCAACATCAGCGCGACGTCTACCGGAAGGCTTATTGGCCAAAGATTTCCTCCTAAACACGATCGAAAAAGAAATTCGATTATGAAGCGAACCGTATTTCGCACCTCAATTTAGGTTGGTTTCTTGAGGCTCTATGATTTTACCCCGAAAGCAGAGGCGAACTGAGCGACAGAGGCTGTGAAAAGGTTGATAACTGGGCTAAACCCTTTATTTATAGGGGAATAACAAATAAATGTGTTGCATCAAAAACAGTGATGTTCAGGCTTTGTTGACTTGAAATGGACTTTACCGTTAGTCGATTAGCCTCTTGGCTAGCCCTAATAGCCTTACCTGGGAGTATTTCAGCAGCTTTTAGATGAGCTAAAAAATCTGGATAGAGCTGCAGTGGTTCAGCGATGCGTGAGAGCACGACATCTTTATCCAAGTTATCGATCAGCGCGCTAACTGCAACTACTTCGGGCTTGGCATTCAAACCAAGACTTCCTAAACCTGGCACGGGGTTTCCAAAAGGTGAGACCGTTGGATCTTCTAGGAGCTCTAAAATCTTTCTCTCGACCTGTTCGCTCATCACATGCTCCCAACGACAAGCTTCCTCATGCACGAGATGCCAATCTAAACCAATTACATTGGCTAAAAGTAGTTCGGCTAAACGATGCTTACGCATTACCTCAATGGCTAACTTGCGACCCTCGTTGGTAAGTTCCAAATGCCTATCTGAGCTGACTAAAACTAGGCCATTCTTTTCCATTCGTGCAACGGTTTCAGAGACCGTTGGGCCGGACTGATCCAAGCGTTCACTGATACGTGCGCGCATCGGAACATGCCCCTCTTCTTCCAACTCCAAAATGGTGCGCAGATACATCTCCGTGGTATCAATCAGGTCGCTCATAGAAATAAGCCTAAATGTTCCAGATAAACTTTCTAACTATGGTTGAGCTAAAGATTCCCACGGACTTACTCCCAGAGCAGACTCGCTTTGGTTGTGGGCCAAGCAAAATACGTCAAGCTCAATTCGATGCCTTCCAGATTTTCGGTAGAGAGCTCATGGGCTCAAGTCACCGTCAAGCCCCGATAAAAAACTTAGTCAAAGAAATCCAAATCGGTTTATTGGATCTTTTTCACAATCCCACCGGTTATGAAATAGCCCTGGGTAATGGTGGCTCCACCGCTTTCTGGGATGTTGCAGCTTTTTCACTGGCTGAAGGTAAAACTCAAGCGTTGGTGCATGGTGAATTCGGTGCTAAATTCGCTAAGGCTTTAGAAGCTCCGTTTCTTAGTAAACCTGAGATTATTCAAGCAGAGCCTGGTTTTAGGGCAGAGCTCAAATCGGATAGCGAGGTAAAAACCTTTGCCTATGCCCAAAACGAAACTTCTACTGGCGTCATCTCTCCTGTTGAACGAGTCACTGGTTCAGCAGATGCGATTTATCTAACGGATGCAACCAGTGCTGCTGGTGGTGTTGACTTTGATCCTTATCAGACTGATTGTTATTACTTCGCCCCTCAAAAAAACTTTGGTAGCGATGGCGGCCTCTGGCTGGCACTACTTTCACCGGCAGCTATTGAACGCGCTGAAAGAATTAGTTCAACCCGATACATCCCTGAATTTCTTTCACTCGTAACGGCAATTGAAAACTCTAGAGCATCCCAGACCCTAAACACCCCAGCCATTGCAACACTATTTTTCTTGAATGAACAGATTAAGTGGATCAACGCTAACGGTGGTTTAGCTTGGGCAAATCAGCAAACCAAGATTTCCAGTGATTTCCTATACAACTGGGCAACTAAAAGCGAATACGCTTCCGCCTTTGTAACAGTTCCTGAGTATCGTTCCCAAGTTGTCGTCACCATAGATTTTGCTGAAAACGTAGATGCCTCGAAGTTGGCGCAAATTCTTAGAGCCAACGGGATTTTAGATACCGAGCCTTATCGCAAATTAGGCAGAAACCAACTACGAATCGCAACCTTTGTTTCAATAGATAAAGCCGATGTCGAGAAGCTAACCTCTGCTATCGAATACGTTGTTGAGAGAATGTAATCATGCGTTGGATAGCTAAAGATTCTGAACGTAAACCAGATCCTGAACCAATCAAAGGAACAGCTCGTAAAGCAGTTCTAATTGGCATGATTGGTTTTGCTATAGGGCTCGTAATCACAACAGTTTTTTATAACTACATCACAAGCCCAAACAAGATTTGGTATCCATATACCTGCGTTGTTGGATTACTGCTCGGAATTTTCGCTTGGTTCAGAGTCAAGGACCACTAGATCATCGCTTAGATCTAGTTCATCCGAACCTTCTGTTTTATCCAGCTCATCTTGCAAATGCTTGGTGTCGACGACTCTGTCTTTCCATGGAATCCAGTTAGGTGCTATAAGTGCATCTGGGCCTGGCACCAAAACGACCTCAGTCAAAGTTGGTTCTAGTGACGGGTCAATCTGGTCAACGGTAACGCTCCAACGCCAACCACCATAGCCTGGTTGCTTCGCTTCCCAAAAATAAGTGGTTGTTGACCCCTCAGTAACACTTTCGATGAATTGACCAATTTCATTTTTCTCAGCCGCACTCTTCGCAGCAACCTCTGCAAATCCTTTGACATCAAATTTGGTCTTAACCTGTTTTTTAGGTCTGACCAGTTTGACGAATTTAGGTAACTTTCTAGCTTTAGCCATTAGTTATGTAGTTGGTCGGCTAGGGTTCGAAGTAAACGAGCTAACTTATCTGCCGATGCACCCTCAGGTAATCGCCCATGCTCAATGCCTGGTCGGATTTTATCCAGAGAGGCAATAAGACCTTCAACCAAAATCACCAGATCCTCATTCTTCATTCGACTAGCTGCTCGTTGCTTCTTTTCCAAAGATTCTGGAACTTCGAGAATACGAAGGGTAAGCACTTGAGCGCCGCGTTTAGAGTCAACAACGCTGTATTCGACCCTGGTGCCAGGTTTGATGTCAGTAACCCCCTCCGGCAGGTTGGTGACGTGCAGGAACGCTTGTGCACCCTCATCGGATTGGACGAAACCAAAGCCCTTGACGGTATCAAAGAACTTCACGTGCCCAGTTGGCATAATTACCTCTTTCGTATCTGCAGGGTTCATTTTACTTCGTGAAAGCAAGTATCCTAAAAGGATGGCCAAGAAAAATAGTGAAAAACCAGCTCTAGAGACCATTCTCGCTTGGGGCTTTATCGCATGCGTGATGGCTACCGTAATCGCCGTCGTGGTGATCTTGCTCAGTGCCTTTAGCCCTAATCCTTGGGGTATCACCGGTTTAGGTCTGGTGCCCATGTTAGCCTTACCGCTCGGCTTTGTTTTTCTCATTGCCCTTTTTATTGTCAACGCCAAAAAGAAAGCCAAAGATAAAAACTAAATGTCTGAAGTTTTAGAAGTAGCCAAAGCGCTCTCCCGCTCAACCGATCAAGAGCTGGAGCGCATTATTGGCATTCGACTGATGCCATCTGGTAACTTCAAAGATTTCTTTGACTTTGCAACAGCACTACTAAAACCGCAAAACCTCAAAGGAGCTGTTGCCGGCCTAACCAGCAAACAAATTTTGGCATTCAGTAATTTGATTGATGGTAGCTCTGAGGCGACAGATCAAGCCAGTCTTGAAGTTTTAGCCAAACTTTACTTGGTTCAAAAGAAAAACTCCGACTATATCCCTCTTGAATCAGCAAGCACTATCTTCAAAGCACTGACCAACAAAAAACTTATTTCGGCGATTAAAGATCAAAGTCAAGTCTCTTCCGGGTTCGCTCAGGAGCCTGGTGTAGTTGATCCGCTTGCAGGTATTGGGGCTTTTGAAACTGTTCAAGCTCTTACAGAGTTGGTTCTTGAACTAGAGCAGAGATATGTGCCTGAAGTTGGCCGTGGTGGGGTTGGTTTAGCAGAGTTGAAACGTTTAGCAAGTTTCCTAGGCAGAGAAGTTGACTATGCCAGAAAGATTTACGCGCTAGCACAAATGGCAAACCTAGTTGTCCTGCATCAAAAACGTTGGCGAGTTGGCAGTAGTTACCAGGAGTGGATTAATGCTGAGACTCAGGATCGCTGGCTCCACCTAGCGTCAAGTTGGCTGAAGATTATAGGACCAGAATCAGCAGCTGATTTAGCTGAAGAAATAAACCTTGATAAAGCTATTTCAAGAAACTTCCCATTGGCAACTGACGGTATCACCTCACACGTGACCAATGCCATTTCCTTAGCTGAGCTAATCGGATTGACCGCTGCTTCAAGACCAGCTAGCTGGTTTAAGCCACTAATGCGGGGCGAATTGACTAAAGCAAAAAAACTTATCGGTCTTGAACTACCTAAAGTTGTCAATCAGTTGGTGGTTCAGGCTGATTTGACCTTGACCTCGACTGGGCCACTGGATACTGAGACAGAGCTAAAGATTAGACGTTTTGCTGACATTGAAAGAATTGGAGTTGCTTCCAGTTATCGCATGAGTGCACTATCGCTTAGCTATGGCATGGAAAGTGGGTTGACTGCCGAGCAGATAAAAGAAACTTTAACTCGCCTGTCCGGCAGAGCACTGCCCCAGGCAGTTGAATACCTGATAAATGAAACCAAGACACGTTTTGGCCGCTTGGTAGTCAAAGAAAAAGGTAGCGGGGCTTTGATTTGTGCTAAGGAACCTATCTTGCTGACTGCAATCATGAATCACAGTGAACTAAAGGTTTTAGGTTTAGAGCGTAAAGATGATTTTTGTCTGGCTACGAGATTTGACCAAGAAATTGTTTACTACCAACTAAGGGAAGCTAAGTTCACAGCGATTGCTGTTGATAGCCAAGACAAACCAATTGTTTCTTTCCGGAAAACCACTGACTTAGCTAAGACCAGTTCCCTGTCACATTCCATTCAAGCGGATATAAAAAGGTGGCGTGAACATGATCGTCGAATGGGTGAAAATCCGGTTGGTGATGACATTCTTCGTTCACTGGAATTGGCAATCAAGAATAAAGCTGTAATACATGTGACCGTGAAAGATAAGAAGCTCAAAAGAGAATTTAAATTATTGCCAACCTCGCTAGCTAATGGCAGGCTTCGAGCTAAGGATAAACAGGCTGATTGCGAGAGAGTGCTGCCTATCACCAGCATCGTCAGTGTTGGATTGGACATCTAAATGGTAGGTCCACTAATAGTCCAGAGTGATAAAACTGCCTTACTCGAAGTTGATCACCCTCAAGCTAAAGATGCTAGGCACGAATTAGCTATTTTTGCAGAGCTTGAACGAGCACCGGAACATATTCACACTTACCGAATAACCAAATTGGGCCTTTGGAATGCCAGAGCTGCCGGTCACGACAGTGACTTTGTTTTGAGCGTTTTGGACCGATATGCCAAGTTTCCTATCCCTTCAAGTATCAGAGTCGACATTGAATCAACCATGGCCAGATACGGCCGATTACAGATTCAAAAGAATTCAGCAGGTCAATTAGAGCTGTATTCCAGTGAACCAGCAGTCCTTATCGAAGTTAGTCGCCAACGGAAAGTCAATGAATTACTTCTTCAGCGAGTAAACGAAAACTCATGGCTCATCGCCGAATGGGCCAGAGGCAAGATCAAACAAGAACTACTGAAACTGAGTTGGCCAGCAGAGGACTTAGCTGGTTTTGCACCAGGGAAACCTCACCCGATTGATCTAGATAATCGGGATTGGCAGCTAAGGGATTATCAAAGCAAG
>JBEGRI010000048.1:0-6916 GCA_041180525.1 Actinomycetota bacterium
TATTAGTTTTGGTTTAGCTGCAACAGTTGGCTTGATAATCACCTTGATAACGCAGCAATGGTGGTTTATCGCTGTTGGTTTCGTCTGTATTATCGCCGCTTGGTTTTATACCGGAGGTAAGAAACCTTACGGATATTCAGGTTTAGGTGAGGTAGTTGTTTTTATTTTCTTTGGATTAGTTGCAACTATCGGAACTGATTATATTCAAGTTTTAGATCTGAATCCTTTAGCTCTTATAGCTGGATGTATTGCTGGATGTTTTGCAACTGCTGTTTTACTAATCAATAACATAAGAGACATTGAAACAGATCGAATAGCTAATAAGAAAACTCTGGCTTCAAGAATCGGTAGAAAAGCTTCTTTAGTTTTATTTGATTTACTTATTCTCCTTCCGTTTGGAATAGTCGTTATCGTCTGGTCTTTAGTTCCAATTTTGATTGTTGCTAACACGGCTAAGACGCCTAAAGACTTAATCCTGGCATTACAGCTAACTAGTTACCTATCGCTAGCTTTTGCCATCATCTTTAGCTGGGGACTATTTCAGATAACTTTCTAGAAATCCTCTGCTGAAGAGTCATCTTTCTTTGGTTTATTCGCTCTTTTTTCATATAGTTCTTTACTCATTTGATCTCTCAGCTTGGATAGAAAAACTATCGAGAAGGCAAAAGAGAGCATGGCACCAATCAGGGCTGCCGCCACCCAAACCATGCCAAGTAAAGCAAGCCCAATAGTGATAGCTAGGAACATTCCGAGACGGATGGCAGTGTATTTGAGCCAGACATTACGCATAGCTCAAGTCTATGTTTGGCTTTTGGCTAGAGTTAAAGCATGAACCGCATTGAACTAGCCCTAATTGCTGCCGCCGTAATCTTTCAGATTTTTACTACCGTTTATGCCGCTAGTGCTGATCCTAGGGCGGTAAGAGTTTTGCCTAAGTTTGCTTGGGTTTTGCTGTGTTTTTTCGTGCCCGTAATTGGCGGACTGCTCTATATAACTGTTGGACGACCAATAGACCCTGACTCAGATCAGGGGGCGAAACTCACTCGCCCTAAAGCTCCAGATGACGATCCTGACTTTCTAAGGGATTTAGGCTCAAAGTTCAAAAACGATAAAGATAACAGAAACGGCTAGTTTGATAACCCCTGCCCAAGTTTTTGCAAGTCACCTGATAGCTCAGCTGGCCACTTTTGAAACACAGTTTTGGCTAGCACCTGGCTCTAGATCCCAGGCTTTAGCTATTGCGGCTGACTCTGTCAGTAAAGTTTCGAACAGCAAATTACATGTTCGAATCGATGAAAGATCTCTTGCTTTTCATGCGCTAGGTGCAGCCATCTCTGGAAAACTCCAAGCAATCATTACAACTTCTGGAACAGCAGTTGCCAATCTCCACCCAGCTGTTTTAGAAGCTCATCACTCTGGTATCCCACTGATTCTGCTAACTGCAGATCGTCCAAGTGAACTAAGAGATAAGGGTGCTAATCAAACTACATATCAACGGAATATTTTCGGTAAAGCCGTTATAAAAAGCTTCGATGTCCAAGCTCCTAAAGAATCAGATTTGGAATCTTTGCCATTAAAAGCCAAAGACCTAGTGAGTGAGATAGTTGCACTGGCTGTTCAAAATTCACAACCAATACATATAAATCTTCAATTTACTGAACCGCTAAGCTCAGCAACACCAGATGCTGGTGAAATTTATCAAACGCTTGAACCAAAAGAATTACCTAAGCGGTTAGATCAATATCTCCAAGTTGATCATGCACCGGAGACGATAATTATCGCTGGCGCTAACGCAGATGAATTCCATAAAGAAATAACCTCAAGCGACTTACCAGTCTTTGCTGAACCTAACTCTGGTTTACGTGGCGAGAATTCAAGTATTGCTAGTTACCGTCACTTACTTTCAAGTAATCATCCGCTGCTAAGTGAAATCAAAGAGATTTTTGTTTATGGTAAGCCGACTCTCTCTAGAGATATTTTGAAATTGATTGCTAACCCCCACATCAAAGTGTCTTCACGTTTAGGCAAGATGGGGAGATTCCAGATGCCAGGCGTTAGTAAAGTTTATTCAAACCAGTTAGGCCTTAAAGGAACTCTTGAATGGCGAGATCGTTGGCTTGAAGCTGAAGAAAATCTTGAAATCTCGGATGTGTTAAATCGCGCCAAGATTGTTGAAGTAGCTTTCAGGCGTGAAGATGCGGTGCTAGTTTTCGGTGCATCGCAGATGATTCGTGAGGCAGACCTTATTGCAGTTAAATCTAGAACCAAGGTTTGGGCTAATCGAGGGCTTGCCGGGATAGACGGAACCATAGCTACGGCTAGCGGTATCGCGCTAAGTAAAGGTAAAACGAGAGCAATTATTGGGGATCTGACTTTCCTGCACGATGTTGGCTCTTTAGTAATAGTTGAGCCCTTGGATTTGCAGGTGGTTGTTGTCAACGACAATGGCGGCAAGATCTTTGCAGGGCTTGGGCTAAACAAACAACTTGGTCGGGAAAGCTACCAGAAGTTATTTCAGACTCCCCAGCGCTTCAATGTTGAAGATTTGGCTAAGGCTTTTGCTTGGCGGTATGTCTTGGCAAGCACTGTCGAGGAATATGTAGCAGCGCTGGATCTGTCCGGCCAAGTTTTAATTGAAGTGAAGCTAGATAGCTAGAGGTTTTCTAAAACGGCTTTGAACTTTAGATTAGTTTCAGCAAGTTCAGATTCAGGATTAGATTCTTGAACAATCCCACACCCAGCAAAAGCAGTTAGCTGATTGTCTTTGTATTGCGCTCCGCGTAAAGCTATAGCCCAAATACCATCACCGTTAGCGGATAGCCAACCGATAGGACCTGCGTATCTGCCACGATCGGTTTGCTCTATTTCTTGAATCAGTTTCAATGCTTCTTCTTTTGCGGTTCCAGCAACAGCTGCAGAAGGATGTAATGAGTTAAGTAATTCAAGCGAAGCTGTTTTGGTTTTTAGTTCTGCTGTGACATCGGTTGCTAAATGCCAAAGATTTGGTAAAACTAAGCTGAATGGTATTTCACTTGCTTCAATCTTGCTGCAGTGTTCTGCTAAAGAAGCAACCAGAGATTCAATTGCATATTTGTGTTCGTGTAGGTTTTTTTGGGAATGTGATAGGGCTTGACCGATAGCTTGATCAACTTCAACATCTGTTCCACGACCAGCAGTTCCAGCCAAAACTCTCGCTGACACTTTACTTTGTTGCACCGAAACTAAAAGTTCTGGTGAGGCCCCTAACATGCCATCAACTAGATAGCTATAGCAAGTTGGGTAATTGTTTTGCAATCTGTATAAAGCTGAACCCGCTTCGAAGTCTTTAGCTGAAGCAACTAGATCTCTGGCTAAAACAATTTTTGAGATTCTTTGCTGATTGATAAGTTCTAGCGCTTGGGCAACATTACTACTAAATTGTTCGGCAGAAATATCTCCTGAACTAAAACTAAGGCTCGTTTTCTTTGGTGTTGTTATCGAAGGCTGAAAAGTATCAAGGTTGAAGGTGCTAACAAAGTAATGCTCACCGTCAAAACCGATAACTGCAGAAGGAATTACAAGAACACTTTCTGCTTCACTCTCAGCTGCAAAAGTTATGGCACCAAAAGCGATTAGTCCAGAACCAAGAAGATTAGCCTGATCAGTTACTTCAGCTGAATTAACTAAAGCCTGCCAGCTTTGATTAAGTTCAAGGATTCGATTCGGTCCCTTGGCTTTGAGTATCTCTGATTGACCAAAACCAATAATCCCGATGCCATCTTTCATGAAACAAGCTGAAGCACCTGGCAGTAACTGACTTAGTTCGGTTATGCCCAGTTCTTGAGCGGTTATCCGCTTTGAGATGACTTTTAAGGGCATGAAGGCTGAGTTTTTTCTGTGAAATGGGATAGCAGGCCTAAAAGGTGGTTTAGAGCTTGGATACCCTTATTAAGTCTAATCAACCTTGAGGAGCTATAAGAATGCGTAAAGCCAGTTTGGCCTTAGCACTGCTTCTCGCTTTGGCATTTCCAGCGGTAGCGTTAGCCGAAGATCAAGGCGATGATGATAACAACTGGGGACCAAATAACTCACAGCACCAAGATGATGATTACCAGGGACCAGGATTATTTGGCTCTAAGGATGAAGATTTCAAGCACCGTCACTTTGACGACAAATATGACGACATCAGCCGAGTAGCTATACCGCCACTTGCTATTAGACCAGGCATTCCTCAGGATCCACACTCTTACCCTTTACCTAGCATCAACCCTGATTTTTTGCTTGATCCAGCGGAGGCGGGATTTCTAGATAACTTATCTGATTCTCTAACTGGTGTTACCGATAATTCCTTTAGAACCACACAGATTTCAAATGGTTCGATGGTCAAATTACAGGTTGCCCCTTCAACTAGCAAACCAGTACAAATCCAGAACATTGTTATTACAGATAAAACCCCTAGAGATGAGTTCATGCAGAATGCGGTTATTCTAGGCGTTGTTTTAGGGGCAGTGGCGTTTGGTCTTTTGGCGCTAACTTCAGCTCAAAGCATCAACTTTAGGCGAAAAATCAAGTAATCCGCTAGTTGGTTAGACTTGGCAAGTGAAGAAAGCAGACTTGGCTAAGGAACCGCAGAGTGTTGCGGCCATGTTTGATGATGTCGCTGAGAGTTATGACAAAACCAATGACCTACTCTCTTTCGGTCAAGATCGTATTTGGCGTAAAAAAGTTCTAAAAATAGTTGACCCTAAACCAGGTCAAACTATCTTGGATTTAGCCGCTGGTACTGGTTCCTCTTCGATAGTTTTTCTAAAGCCTGGGGTCAAAGTTATCGCCAGTGACTTTAGTAAAGGGATGTTAGCTGTTGGAGCTAAACGTCACCCAGAACTTGAGTTTGTCTATGCTGATGCAACCAAACTTCCGTTTCAAGATCAAAGCGTTGACACGGTAACAATTAGTTTTGGTCTAAGAAATGTTCAACAACCTAAAGCTGCACTACAAGAAATGTTTAGAGTTTTGAAACCCAATGGCCAAGTAGTGATTTGTGAATTTAGCAAAGTTAGAACGCCATTGATTAGGAATTTTTATAACTTTTATTTGAAATTTGTTTTACCTAAGTTCAGCTCAGTCTTAGCGAAAAACCAAGGCGCCTATGAATATTTAGCTGAATCTATAGCCGCCTGGCCCAATCAAGAAGAACTCGTCAGTTGGCTTGAAGAAGCAGGTTTCCAAAAAGTTCAATACAAGAACCTGACTTTAGGTGTCGTTGCCATTCATAGCGGTAAGAAGGTTAGCAATGATTCCTAATCAGTTACGCAAGGTTGTTGATAAAGAGCTGTTAAAGAAACTGCAATCAAGTTTGGAACTTGTTGAGAAAGAGTTGGTAACAGCTGTTTCTCATACTGATCCTGTTGCTAATGTCACCAGCAAACATTTATTGGAAGCCGGCGGTAAGCGCTTACGCCCTGCACTTGTTTTACTCACCGCAGAACTAGGCGATGGGGTTAACGAAGAGGTAGTCAAGGCAGCTGTTGTAGTTGAGATAACCCATTTAGCCACCCTCTATCACGATGATGTTATGGATAGAGCACCGATGCGAAGAGGTGTTCAAAGCGCTCATGAGATTTGGGGTAACAACGTAGCCATCCTCACTGGCGATCTACTTTTCGCCAAAGCTTCTCAGATTGTTAGCAGACTAGGTAATAAGGCTCTAACATTGCAGTCCGACACTTTTGAAAGACTTTGTCTCGGCCAATTGCACGAAACATTAGGTCCCGCTGAAAACGAAGATCCAATTAAGCATTACATCCAAGTCCTAGCCGATAAGACCGGCTCTTTGATTTCAGCTAGTAGTGAGTTAGGGGCAATCTATGGAAATGTTCCTGAAGAATATCGCAAGGCCCTTGCGGTTTTTGGCGAGAAGGTCGGGGTTGCCTTCCAGCTGATTGACGATGTTATTGACATTGCCAGCAACCAATCAGGCAAGACTCCCGGCACGGACTTGAGAGCTGGAGTGCCAACTATGCCAACACTTATTTTGCGCCAGTTGGCGGCAACTGATCCAACTGCAGCTGAGATAGTTGGGATAATTGACTCTGGCCTTGAAGACGATGCCAAGCTGGCTCAAGTTGTTGAGCTAATCCGTAAGCATCCAGCCTTAGAACAAGCTAACGAGATAGCCAAGCAGTGGTCTCAAGAAGCCATCGATGCACTAGCAATCCTTCCGGAGTCTTCGGTGAAGAATGCCCTGAAGATTTTTGCTGAAGCTGTTGTTGAAAGAAACGAGTAAAGGTTTTATTTTGCAGAAAATGCGTCTGGCGGTAATTGGTGCTGGCCCTGCCGGTATTTACGCGGCTGACCTCATGCTCAAAGCTGAAAAAGATTTTGAACTGAGCATCGATCTTTTTGACTTGTTACCAGCACCCTACGGCTTGGTTAGATATGGTGTTGCTCCAGACCATCCGCGAATCAAGGGAATCATCAGAGCGCTATATGAGGTTTTGGATAGGGGAGATATTCGTTTCTTTGGCAATGTTAAATATGGAACGGATATCACTTTAGAAGAACTAAAGAAGCACTATCACGCAGTTATTTTTGCTACCGGAGCTATCAAAGATGCTGAACTAAACATTCCAGGTATTAATCTTCAAGGAAGTTTTGGAGCAGCAGATTTTGTTAACTGGTATGACGCTCACCCAGATTTTCCTAGAGAGTGGGATTTATCAGCTAAAGAGATAGCTGTTATTGGTAACGGTAACGTTGCACTAGATGTTGCCAGAATTTTAGCGAAGCAACCGAAAGATTTACTTTCAACAGATATCCCAGATCACGTTTACCAAGGTTTACTTAAATCAAATGCAACCGACATTCACGTCTTTGGACGTAGAGGCCCAGCTCAAGTCAAGTTCTCTCCCTTAGAACTTCGTGAAGCAGTTCACGT
>JBEGRI010000049.1:0-6556 GCA_041180525.1 Actinomycetota bacterium
CCATCGGATTCACCAAGTCAATCTCTAACACCTAGCAATTCACCGAGTCCGTCAGAAACAGCAGAGAAAGTTATTGTCTTGCTAAGCACATATCAAGGCCAAGATATTTCTCTCGTTGTCCCGCAACTAACTGCATTGGGTCTCGAGGTTACCCCGGTAGCTGGAAACACGGTTCCCGCAGATGATCCAAGAATTTCTCAGGTCTATGACATAACACCTCTGGGCAACATAGCTAAAGGTTCAACTGTTCAGGTTTATTACTATCAGCAACAAGTGGACAGTGTGATACCTAACCAATAAAGATAAACTGACTTAGTTGTTAGTTGTGAATGGAGTTTTAGATGACCGAGGGCCGTCTGATAGCTGGCCGCTACGAATTAGGTTCACTAATTGGTAGAGGTGGCATGGCTGAGGTTTACTCCGGCACGGACACCAGACTTGGTCGAACTGTTGCCATCAAACTGCTGAAATCAGATTTAGCAGCTGATTCATCTTTTGAAGCTCGTTTCCGTCAAGAAGCTCAAGCTTCGGCACGAATGGCCCATCCAACAATTGTTCGTGTTTATGATGCTGGTGATGAGGTCACGCTCGACTTCAATGGTGTTGAACGACACATGCCCTACATAGTCATGGAGTTGGTCAAAGGTGATGTTCTAAGAGATATTCTGCGTGAACGCAAACTAACCCAACAAGAAGCCATCGCTTATGCCAATGGTGTTCTAACTGCTTTAGAGTTCTCGCACGCCGCCGGAGTGATCCACCGGGACATCAAGCCGGCTAACGTCATGATTACTGATACCAATGCTGTAAAGGTGATGGACTTTGGCATTGCCAGAGCGGTAAGCGATTCGTCAGCAACAATGGCGCATACCAACGGCATAGTTGGAACTGCCCAATACTTCTCCCCTGAGCAAGCTCGAGGCGAAACCGTCGATCTAAGAACTGACCTTTATTCAACCGGCGTTTTACTCTATGAAATGCTCACTGGTAAGCCGCCTTTCACTGGTGAAACAGCAGTTTCAGTTGCCTACCAACACGTCAGTGAAAATCCGGTTCCGCCTTCGATGATTAACCCAAGCGTTTCACTCAGCCTTGATTCTGTAGTGATGAAAGCTCTGTCCAAAGACAGGAACCAAAGATTCCAATCAGCCGCAGAGTTTAAAACAGCCCTAGCTAACGCCGTTTCAGGCATTTCTGTTTCAAGCTTCCAAGATAACTCGGCCCCACCAACAGCGCCGATGGAACCTATTACGATCCCAGAGACAACAGCACTGCCTGACGTTGATCCTTTTGAAGAACTGATTGCTAGCGCTAATGAAGAAGTCACTGGGGTTGTTGTTCAAGCCCCAGAAACAGAAATCATTAGTGAAGAAGATAACGCCTTCTCGCAGTTAGGTTTTGAAACAGGTCAAAACCAAATAGTGGTTAGCAAACCTAAGCGCAATAGTGCCGAAAGACCTTCAGCAGGATTGTTCTGGGGAATGGGTTCAGGTGTTGTTGTCTTTATTATCGGAATGGTCGTCTGGCTCATTGCTGGCGGAGCAGCCAACCTGAATTGGGGTGGAGGTTCTGGTGGCAAGATTTCTGTTGCCAACGTAGTTGATAAAACATACGAAGAGGCATACACGATTCTCACCAACCAAGATCTTTTAGTTGATAAACAATTGCAACAGTCCACCACTGTTCCACTGGGGACTGTTATCAGCACAGATCCTCCAGCCGGTCAACAAGTTGGCGCTAAAACTACCATTACAGTTTTTGTCTCGGCAGGTGCAGAACAAATTCTGATGCCAGATTTAACCGGAATGACCGAAGCTGATGCAACTCTTGCTATCACAGAAGCAAAATTAGTGCTCGGAACAATCACGCAGAATGATTCAGCAACCGTAGCTCAGAACAGCGTAATCAGCTCTGATCCTGCTCCGAATACAAGCATCCCAGCTGGTTCAACAGTCAACTTGGTAATTTCAACCGGCATGGTTGTTGTCCCTAATGTTGTTAACTTAGAAATTAACGATGCCCAAACACAACTAACTGCGGCTTCCGTAGGTTACACGGTAACAACTGAAGTTGCGGCTGGTTGCAATGGTAGCGCTGGAACAACTGTTATTGCCCAATCAATTCCACAAGGATTACAACCACAATTGCAAACAATTGTTTTGACTTTGCAATGTGTTCCAAATAACTAGAGATTAACTAGCGGGTTGAGAGTTTTAGCTTTTTCAGCTGCACCAGCTAAACCAATGGATTCTAACCAGTTACCTAACATCAGATAACCGCCTTGAGTTAACACTGATTCGGGATGAAATTGAACACCATAAATAGGCAAAGACTTATGTTGCAAACCCATGATTACCCCGCCTTTTGTTTTACTCGTAACAATCAAATCTTCAGGAACACTTTGAGCAACAACGGCAAGTGAGTGATATCTGGTTGCCGTGAAAGGTTGCGGGACGTTTTTATAAACCAGGCTGTCATCGTGGTAAACCTCACTGGTTTTACCATGCATTAGTTCTTCTGCGTTAGTAACAATGGCACCCATGGCTTCAGCGATAGCTTGGTGCCCTAGACAAACACCAAAGATCGGTTGCTTGCTTACTAAAGCCAACTTAACGATAGGTATGCTCAAGCCAGCTTGGGCAGGCGTGCCTGGTCCTGGCGAGATGAGCACTGCATCATATTTAGCCAGCAGTTCAGGTAGGTCTCGCTCTGAAACCACATCGTTTCTGAGCACTTCCGTTCTCGCTCCCAGTTGGTTTAGGTAGCCGTTTAGCGTGTAAACAAAGGAGTCGTAGTTATCTAATACCAAAATCTTGACCATAGGTTTTATTAGCCTAACGGCTTTGGGTAGAATCGGTCTATGTCTGAAAACGAGAAGAAATCAAAGTTACTAACCAAGCGTCCGGCTAAGCCTAAGGCTCCAGATTCAGTGAAGGTTCAAAAGACTGGTAACCCAGCTTGGTTCCTACCAGTGGTTCTAACCCTGATGATCGTTGGTCTGCTCTGGATCATGGTTTATTACATCTCACAGACTCTATTTCCTCTAGGCGCTGGAACCCCATTCAACATTGGTGCACTAAACATCATCGTTGGCTTTGGTCTAATCATGACCGGCTTTTTCATGATGACTCGTTGGAAGTAATTTAGAGAGTTATCGGTGGCAACGCTCCGTTGCCATAAACCCAAACCCCGCCAAGTATTACTGCTAAACCAACCAAGGTTAAATACAAAACAGTTCTTTGCGTCGCTCTTCTAAACATCACGTAAGTTCCGGCAATTATTACACCGACTACTAGGCCGCCGATGTGTGCTTCCCATGCGATGCCTGGTAGAAAAGACAAACCTAAGTTAATCGCGATGATGATGAAAATCTGTTGAGCATCTTGTTTCAAAGCAAGCATCGTAACTAGATATGCACCCATCAGTGCGAAGATCGCTCCGGATGCGCCAACCACTCCAGTTCCAAATGGCGCTAGAAGTAATACACCTAGAGTTCCACCAAAAATTCCAAATACATACATGATCGAGAATTTTAGTTTTCCAAACAGTGGTTCTAAAACAGTTCCCAGAATAAACAGCGAATACATGTTGAACAGAATGTGTGTTATCTGATCTGTAGAGTGAGCGAAGCCAGAAGAGAAGGCCCGAGTAAGTGATCCTTCCTCGTAAAGATCTCCAATGTTTGCATAGAACAAAGAATCGGTAACACCTGGAATAAATAGCTGTGCTGCAAAGACAACAAGGTTTATGGCAATCAGGATTATTGTGATTGGAGCTCGTTGGAATATTCCTTGTTGAAAAGTTGCTTGCTTAATGTTTGAGTTCGCTTTTGAATCTTCTGGGCATAAGAAACCAACTGCGCCTGGGGTTTGACAATCTGGGCAAATGTATCGATCACATCTTTGACATGAGACTCCAGTCTCACGATCTGGGTGTCTATAACAGGTGTTCATCAGGCGTCAATTTTTTCGATGCTAATTGATCTGATTACGACGTCCTCGTGAGGTTTGTCACGGCCATTTCTTGGCACATTGGAAATCTCATCAACTACCTTCTGCGAATCTGGATCGGTTACCTCTCCGAAAATAGTGTGTTTTCCGTGCAGCCATTCAGTGGGGGCAACTGTAATAAAGAATTGTGAACCATTAGTTCCGGGCCCTGCATTAGCCATAGCTAGTTTGTATGGTTCATTGAAATTGAGTTCAACTACACACTCATCTTTGAAGTTATAGCCAGGTCCGCCGATTCCTTCGCCCAACGGATCTCCTCCCTGGATCATGAACTGAGGGATCACTCGGTGGAAGATAACGCCGTCATAAAGAGGCTTACCCTGGTTCTTTAGTCCTGTGCCTGGATGGGTCCATTCTTTAGAGCCATCAGCTAAACCTACGAAGTTGGCTACTGTTATAGGCGCTTGGAGGCCAAAAAGGTTGACTTTGATGTCGCCCTTGTTGGTGTGGATGGTAGCTAGATGGGTGTAATTAGTCATGCCTCTATTCTGGCACGTTCGGCTAAACCCCTAACTTAATGGCATATGTCAGGGGTGGCCTTTACAATGCTAAATATGTTTCCAAACGGGGATATCCCTAGCTCTAGAGAAGGGTCCTGATGCGCATAGAAGTCCATCTGGTACGAGGAGATGCTGTTACCGGTTTTGAGTTCCCGGAACCAGGTTTGCTCAAAGTAAGAATTCAAATGGGTAGAGCCGAAGAAGAAGTGAGAAATCACTGCTCTAAAGTAATTGAACCCTCTATTTTGGACCGTGTCATAAAGCTCTGGTCCGATGAAAACCATCCAAAACTCATGATCGAGTCTGGTCGAGACCTAATTATCCGCGAGTCCGCTTAGGTTTAGCCGGCCAGCCTAAAGCTCCAACAGCCTTCAAAAGCTCCTCTGGTGACACTTTTAAAGCAATACAGAGCTTGCCTATAGTTCCTGAAGGGATTTCTCTTTCTAGGTGAAAATACCTACTTAGACTCGACTTTTGCATCCCATTTTCCGAGGCAAAGTGATTCAGTGATCTGTAACCTCGAGCTTCGTATTTAGTGACGAACCATTTCCAAGCGGCATCTATATGCTCTTGGCTTTGTTTTTGTGCCATTTTAATAATTAACCTGACTTTAATTAAAGCCCCATGCTCTTGCATCCAAGTTGAGTTTATCCACTTAAATGGGAACAGTAAACTTATCCACAGGTAATTATCAGAGAACGTTTACCTGTCCAAACCCCTCATATTCATAGACTCTGATGTATTCGACAAGCAATTTATTGCTGTCTGGAAGCTCAGGATCTAGCGGTCCGCCAAGGTTACCTCCAACAGCAAGGTTTAGTAAAAAGTAGAACGGTTGGTTAAAAACCCATTGGTTAGGTGAAACGCTGTCAGGTGTTGCGGTGAAATAAGTTTCGCCATCCACCTGCCACGAAATCTGATCTGGTTTCCAAGAGATACCAAATTCGTGCCAATCCTCAGAAAAGTCTTTTGTGGCTATCAACTTTCCACCACAGCCGTTATCTCCGAAGTAGCCTGGACCGTGTAATGTGCCTAAAGCTTCTAAAGGTTTCTTCCCCACCCACTCCATGATGTCTATCTCACCAGCCAACGGCCAGCCTTGTTCGTCCATTCTGCAGCCAAGCATCCAAAAGGCTGGCCACAACCCCTTACCTTGAGGCACCTTAGCTTTAATTACTATTTGTCCATATTGAACTTGGAGCTTATCTTTAGTTACTAGACGAGCACTGGTCCACTGTGCAGGTCCGTAGTATGCATCGCCTGCTGAACCATCCGAAATCCTTTTTGCTTCAATTTCTAAAAACCCTTTGGCATTAATAAAAGCGTTTGCTTCTGTATAAACCTGAAGTTCGTTATTGCCCCAACCTGGGATGCCGTAGCTGGATCCATCTCCAGTATTACGTCCCCAGATTTCTGGGTTTGGTGCGCTTCCCTCAGTTTGATTGAATTCTTCAGCCCAAAGTAGCTTTGCGGTATTCACAGGTAACTCCCATACAAAAGTGGTCACCATCTAGGCTACCCGTGGAAAGATAAAGTTAGTCAATAAACGGTTGCAAAACCTTGAGAGGAATTTTCAGATGACTATAAAGAAATTGGCAGTAATGGCAGCGCTGACTGCTGCTCTTGGTTTCGCTGGTGCAACCTCTGCTATGGCAGCAGATGAACCTGGTGATAGTTGCACTATTTCAAGCGATGGCGTTGAGTCCTGTGCGGATACCACAGATGTCAATCCAGTAGACGAAACAAATAGTGATTCTTCAGTTGATCCTTCTAGTGGTTGTTGGACAACCGAAGATGGTACCGAACATTTTCTTTATCAGTATTATCCCGATGAGATTAGTTTCACGGAGAGTGAGTTCATAGGATTAACGCTACAAGAATGTGGTGCGTTATACACAAAGAAAGATTTAGCTTATTTGAGGTCGTAGTGGTTTAGTTTGTTGGATAAAAGGGTGGGACAATGTTCCACCTTTTTTTTTTGCTCTTGAGTCTGAAGCGAGATGGTGATTAAAAGTTTACTAGGATGAGATTTTATCCCAGTAACTT